>NZ_JAATJA010000001.1:436527-768037 GCF_011927665.1 Desulfobaculum xiamenense | reverse complement strand
TCAGTTCGGGCTTGAATTTGCCAAGGCACTCGATGAGACCGAGTGTGCCCGCAGAGAGCAACTCGTTCAGTTCCACCTGCTGTGGGAGCTTCCCCTTGAGCCGGAGCGCCAAGATCTTGATCTTGGGCGCGTAGTGCCGGACGATCAACTCACGCTCAAGGGACGAGAAGTCGTCCCAGCGGCAGTCGCCGGACTCCAGGCGTTTCCAGGGCTCAGTCCTGGAAGAGGAGTTTTTTCCAGAAAAACTTAATGTTTCCATCGAGTTGCGTGGGCGCCTTCCAGGCGTTGATTCTTCGTGCCACTCCCGCCAGCGCCATGCTGGCGGGGCTTTCGGGGTAGACGCTGGTGAAGGGCTGCTGACGGATCACGGATGCCCGCACGTTGGGGTCGTGGGGCAGCACGCCCAGAAGGTCCAGCGAAATCCCGGAAAGGAACTGATCGCAGGCCATGTGCAGCTTCAGGTACACTTCCTTGGCCGCGGCCATGCTCTTGGCCATGTTCACCACCACACGGAACCGTTCCACACCGTGCTGGGCCTTGAGCACCTTGATGAGGGCGTAGGCGTCGGTCAGCGAGGTCGGCTCCGGCGTGAGGACGAGGATGCGCTCCTGCACGGCGAGGTTGAAGTACAGTACATTGTCGTTGATTCCCGCGCCGGTGTCCACGAGCAGGTAGTCTATCCTGTTCTCCAGCGTGTCCATGGATTCCAGCAGTTCGAGCTTCTGCCCGGTGTCGAGCTCCAGCATGTCCGAGACGCCGGACGTGGCGGGCAGGATGTGGAAGCCGTAGGGCGTGGGGAACAGGATGTCGTCGAGCTTCGCGTTCTCGTGGAACAGGTGGAAGATGTTCTTCTGCGGCGTCAGGCCGAGGATGACGTCCACGTTGGCCAGCCCGAGGTCCGCGTCGAGCAGGACCACGCGCTTGCCCATGGATGCCAGCAGGTATGCCAGATTGGCACTGACGTTGGTCTTGCCCACGCCGCCCTTGCCGGACGTGATGGAGATGACGTGCGGAAATCCCGTCGCGGTTTTGGCGGGTCCGGTGGGATGTTTGCTAATGAGCGTAGTTGCCACGTTTTTCCTCGAGAGTGCTTTCGGGAAGCTGACGCTTGAAAACGAGTTTCCAGAGCATGACGGTTTCGGCCGGAACGAGCGTCCCGCGCAGGCCGGAACCGATGGACAGGGCGGCCACGGGCAGCCCCGTGGCGTAGGCCGTGTTGACCACTGCACCGAAGTTACAGGCTTCGTCGAGCTTCGTCCAGACGACGGAGGCGCATTTCGGGCAGTTGTAGCGCCGTGCGAAAAGCTCCAGCTGGCCGGGGGCGTAGTGCGGCGAGAGGACCATGTGCACGGCCATGTCGTCGCATTCGCCAAGCCCGATGAGCGAAAGATAGCGGGTGAGGTCCATGCCTGCGGGAAGCGTGGGCAGGTCCACGAATATCCTGTCAAATTTCCGGCTGTCCCGAAGCAGGGCCAGCATGTCCCGAGCGCTTGCGATCTCCACGTAGGCCATGCCCGAGAGTTCCGCGAAATGCTTGAGATACAGGCGTCCCTTGCCGCCGGTGGCGTCCACGTTGGCCACGCAGATGCGCGTGTCGGGACGGGCGGCATGGCAGGTCATGGCCATGCGCAGAAGTGTCGAACTTTTGCCACTGCCGCTCGGACCGGCCAACACATGGACCCTCTGCGTCCAGTTGCGCACGGTCCACGGGCGGGTCTTCACGATGTCGCCAAGCGGGGCGAGGATGGACAGGTTGCGGTCTTCGCGCAGGCGGTCGTAGATGGCGAGGTTGACGCCCTCGGAGACGCCTTCCTTCTCCAGATGCTCAAGGGCCATGCGCTGGCGCGGGGCAAGGCTACGCATGTCGAGCTGGGGCTTGATGAGCGCCATCATGTGCGTCTTGATGAGGTCCCATTCACGGTGCCATTCATCCCATCCGGGAACCGGAGCCGACATGCCGGTCGTGTCGTCCTCGCGAGGGGCTGTCTTCGGAGCGTCCACCGCTGCGGTGATTTCGCACCATTTGCGGCCATCCTCGCACACATCCTGCGTGCCGAGGATGACGGCGTCCGCGCCGAGGTCGATCTTGACCTGTCGCAGCGCGTCGGAAGTGTTTCTGCCTCGGAATGTCTTAACCTGCATAATTGATGTCCACGTTTGCGAGGGTTACGAGTTTGATGTCAGCAGGAATTTCAGCTTGCGAGATGACAGGCAGGTTGGGAATGAACCGAACCAGAAGCTGTGCCAGATGCGGACGGGTGACGGGGGTGGTGAGCAGCACCGGCTGCCCGTCCGTCGCCACGGCGCGTTCCGCGGCCTCGTTGATCTCCTGAATTATGCGCTGAGCCAACCCGGGTTCCATTGCAAGGAAGGTGCCTTGTTCGGTCTGGCGCAGGCTTTCCGTGAATGCTCGCTCCACGTTGTGGGACATGGTCACGATGGGCAGCGTGCCTTCGCTGTCCAGATAGGGCTTGATGATTGTGCGGGCCATGCGCGAGCGGACGTACTCCGTGAGCTGGTCCGGGTCCTTTATGCTGGAGCCGAAGTCGGCCATGGTTTCCGCGATGGTCAGCAGGTCGCGCACGGAGACGCTCTCGCGAACGAGGTTCTGAAGCACCTTCTGCACCGTGCCGAGGGACAGCGTGCCGGGCACCAGATCCTCCACGGCTTTGGGCGCGCGCTTGGAGAGATTGTCCAGCAGGGCCTGCGTCTCCTGCCTGCCGAGGAACTCGTGCAGGTTGCGGCGGAAGACCTCGGTGAGGTGCGTGGCGATGACCGTGGACGGGTCCACAACCGTGTAGCCCGCAAGCATGGCCTCTTCCTTCTGGCCCTCGGGAATCCACAGCGCGGGCAGGTTGAACGCGGGTTCCTGCGTTTCGATGCCCTGAATGCGGTGCTTGGCGTCTCCGGGGTCCATGGCCAGATAGTGGTCGATTATGATTTCGCCGGTGGCGACCTCGTTGCCCTTGATGAGCACGGAGTACTGGCCGGGCTTCAGCTGCAGGTTGTCGCGCAGGTGCAGCGAGGGCACCACCACGCCCATGTCCAGCGCGAACTGGCGGCGGATGGAGCGGATGCGGGCCAACAGGTTGCCGTTCTGGTCCTCGTCCACCAGCGGGATGAGTCCGTAGCCGACCTCCAGCTCCAGCACGTCGAGGGGCAGAAGGCTCTGCACTTCCTCGGGGGTGTCGAGGGCCGGGGCCTGCGCGCTCTTCTTGCCGCCAGCCTTGGGGTCGCCACCGAATTCCGCCACGGCCTGATGGTAGCGGGCGGACATGATGGAGATGGCGTAGAGGATGCCCGCCAGCAGCAGGAAGGCCATGGTGGGCATGCCCGGAACCAGCGCGAAGATGATGAGGATGAAGCTCGTCAGCTTGAGCGCGCGGGAGTGGAAGGTCAACTGGCCGATGAATTCCTCGCCCATTCTGGCCTCGGCGGCCGCGCGGGAGACGATGATGCCCGAACTGGTGGAGATGATGAGCGAGGGAATGGTGGAGACCAGACCGTCGCCGATGGTCAGCAGGGTGTAGGTTTCGGCGGCCTCGCTCCACGGCATGCCTTTCTGGGCCATGCCGATGAAGATGCCGCCGATGATGTTGATGAAGGTGATGAGGATGCCAGCCTTCACGTCGCCGGAAACGAACTTGCCCGCACCGTCCATGGCGCCGTAGAAGTCGGCTTCCTTGCGGATGGCGTTGCGGCGGGCGGTGGCTTCCTCCTCGTTGATCAGTCCGGCGTTGAGGTCGGCCTCGATGGCCATCTGCTTGCCGGGCAGGGAGTCGAGGGTGAAGCGCGCGGCCACTTCGGCGATGCGCGTGGTGCCGTTGACGATGACCATCTTGTTCAGCGCGAACAGGATGAGGAAGATGACGACGCCGATGACGAAGTTGCCGCCGACGACGAACTGGCCGAAGGATTCGATGACCTTGCCCGCCGCGTCCGTGCCCTGATCGCCGTGGAGCAGGATGAGACGCGTGGACGCCACGTTGAGGGCGAGCCGCAGCAGGGTGGCCACCAGAAGCAGTGTGGGGAAGATGGAGAATTCGAGGGGGGACGTCATGAACATGGTCGTGATGAGCACCACCAGACTGAGCGAGATGGAGCAGGTCAGCATCACGTCGAGGATGATGGTCGGCAGTGGGATGAGCATCACGAACAGGATGATCACCACGCCGAGCGCCAGCATGATGTCGCCCTGCTTGGCGAAGCGCTGGTAGTCCATGTTCATTATCGGAGTCGGTTGTGCCATAAAATTGACGTCCTATCTCGGGCGGATTCGGGTTCAGCGACGGCGGAGTTTGTATATCTGGGCCAGAATCGAGGCCACCGCCTGGTACAGCTCCTCGGGGATGACATCCCCAATCTCCACCGATTTATACAAGGCCCGTGCCAGCGGCTTGTTTTCGCGGATGGGAATGTTGTTTTCGCGGGCGATCTGCTTGATCTTCTCCGCAAGGTGATCGACGCCCTTGGCGAGGACCATGGGGGCCGGAGCCTCCATGGCGTCGTACTTGAGGGCCACGGCGATGTGCGTGGGGTTGGTGACCACCACGTCGGCCTGGGGTACCTTCTGGAGCATGCGCCCGGCCATGGTCTTCATCATCTTCTCGCGCTGCTTGCCCTTGACGATGGGGTCGCCCTCGGCCTGCTTGTGCTCGTCCTTGATCTCCTGCTTGGTCATCTTGATGTTCTCGTTGTAGTCCCAGAACGTGTACACCGTGTCCGCTATGCCGATGATGAGCATGGGGATCAGCGCATAGATGGACATCTTGAGTCCGATGGTCAGGATGTAGGCCGCGATACCTTCGGCGTTGGAGAAGAACAGCGGGGCGAGCTTGGGAATCTCGCTCTTGAGGACGATGTAGGGGGCGATGCCGATGAACAGCGCTTGAAGCACGCTCTTGCCCAAACGGATGAAGACCTTGGGGTCGAGGAGTAGGCGTTTAATGCCGCTGAAGACGTTGAATATCTTCTCGAACTTCGGCTCGAAGACCTTGGTCGTCCACAGCTGGCCCACCTGAAGGCGCATGGTGAGGAAGGCCACCACCAAGAGGACGGCCATGATGGGCAGGATCATCAGGGCGAGGCTTTCGGAAAGCGACGTGAACAGCGCGTAGACGCTTTGCGGGTTCACCTCGAAGAGCAGCCCCTCGCCACAGAACCACGCGAAGATGTGCTTCATCTCCTTGGCGATGAGATCCATGAAGATGTAGAGAGCCACCAGACCTCCCATGAGGATGGTGGCCTTGCCAAGTTCCTGACTCTTGGCGACGTTGCCTTCCTCGCGGGCCTTGTTGCGCCGTTTCGGTGTGGCTTTTTCTGTTTTACTCGGATCTCTCGCCATGTGCGGTCCGTGGGTATCGTATCGGGCCTATCCGCTCATCGTCCTGAGCAGGGTGTGGAACATCGGCCCCATGGTGTGAATGAATTCCTCCACGTGCCGTGAGAGGTACGTGAAGAGGATGCCAAGGAAGAAGAAGCCCACCGTGATCTTGATGGGAAAGCCCAGAATGAGCACGTGCATCTGGGGAGCCGCGCGGCCCACCAGCGCGAGGGCGAGGTCCACCATGAACAGCGCGGCCATGACCGGCGCGGCGATGCGAATGGCCAGCACGAATATCTGCCCCGCCATGCGTAGTATGCCCTCGCCCAGTTCCGGCGTGATCAGAAGGCCCCCCGGCGGGATCAGCGCGAAGCTGTCCGCCAGACCCTGAATCAGGTACAGGTGCCCGTTGAGCGTCAAAAACGTAAGCAGGGTGGTCATGTACAGGAAATGCGAGGTGACCACAACGGAGGTGCCCGTCAGCGGATCGACGATGTTGATCATGGCGAAGCCCATCTGGAAGCCGATGAGCTGGCCGCCCATCTGCACCGCCGCGAAGAGGAAGCGCACCACCAGCATCAGCACGAGGCCGATGAGCAGTTCCCCGGCGATCATGAGCGTGATCTGAAAGATGTTCTTGGGGAACATGACGCCCGTGAACGACAGCGCGGGCCATACCGCCCACGACAGCACGAGGCATAGGGCCGCTTTCACCGGGTTGGGGATGGAGTTTCCGCCGAAGAAGGGCAGCACGAACAGGATCAGGCTGACCCGGAAGAGGGTCAGGAAGAAGCTGAAGATGGATTCGGGGTCGAATGCGAAGATGTCCATGCGCGCAAATGTGCAAGAGGCGGACCATTTGCACAGTGGCGTCCGGCGGTGCGCATGGGGCCTTGCGCGGCGCGATCAGGAGCCGTCGTCCGGCGTGTACTCCGGTACGATGCGGACGAGATTTTGGCGGATGAGCGTATGGTCGCGCGCGTCGGCGGCGGCCTTGAGGTCGTCGATGAGCGGGGCGAGTTCGGCGCTCTCGCAGGTCTGCCCGCGCAGGACCATGATCTTGTTGTGTCCGGTGGGTACCACGCCCTCATCCTGCGTGATGAGTTCCTCGTAGAGCTTTTCTCCGGGGCGCAGGCCGGTGAAGCGTATCTCCACGTCGCGCCCCGGTTCGCGGCCGGACAGGCGGATGAGGTCCGCCGCCATGTCCGCGATGCGCACCGGGCGGCCCATGCGCAGCACGAAGATTTCCCCGCCTTCCCCCATGCTTCCGGCCTGAAGGATGAGCTGACAGGCTTCCTCGATGGTCATGAAGTAGCGCACCACGTCCGGGTGCGTCACGGTGACTGGTCCCCCGCATTCGATCTGGCGGCGGAACAGCGGCACCACGGACCCCGCCGAACCCAGCACATTGCCGAAGCGCACGGCCATGAGCCGCGTGCCGTTGCCGCAGTGGGACTGCATGATGCGCTCCGTTACGCGCTTGGATGCGCCCATGACGCTTGTCGGGCGTACGGCCTTGTCCGTGCTGACCACCAGGAGGCGCGGCACGCCGAGGCGTACGGCGTGGCCGATGAGGCTCTGCGTGGCGAGGACGTTGTTGTAGATGGCCTGCCACGGGTTGACCTCCAACATGGGCACGTGCTTGTAGGCGGCGGCGTGGAAGATGACGTCCGGCCGATGGGTTTCGAGGGTGTCGCGCAGCCATTTTCCGTCGCACAGGCTACCGAGGAGCGTTTCATAGTCGTGGAAGCGCAGTTCGTGCTCCAGCTCCATCTGGATCGTGTAAAGGGCGAATTCGCTGGCGTCGAGCAGCAGGAGTTTTCGAGGACCATAGCCCGCGATCTGGCGGCAGAGTTCGGAGCCGATGGACCCGCCCGCCCCGGTGACGAGCACCGTCTTGCCGCGCAGGTATCCGGCGATGCCTTCCACGTCGAGGTTTACCGGTTCCCTGCCGAGGAGGTCGCGGTAGTTCACGTCGCGCAGGTTCTTGATGGATACGCGCCCGGCCGCGATTTCCGACAGGCTCGGAATGCGACGGCAGGTCAGGCCAGAATCTTCGCACAGCTTCATCATGTGGCGCATTTCCTCGCCAGTTTGCGCGGGCGTGGCGATGAGCGCCTCGGTCGTCTTGAATTTCTCGATGCGCTTCCATTCCGGGAGCGCATCGAGCGCGCCGACGACGGGCACGCCGTGGATGCAGCGTCCATGGCTGCTCTTGTCGTCGTCGAAGATGGCCACGATGCGGATGTCGGAGTTCGGATTGCCAACGCTTTCGCGGAGCATGCCCTCACCGGCTTCGCCCATGCCGAGTAGCACGCAGGGCGTGCGCGGGCGGGTTGGTCCGCGCCGGGTGAACATGCTGGAGAGCGCGACGAAGCCTGTGCCGTAGACCATGCGGATGCCGAGGCGCAGCCCGGCCACGAGGGCCACGGTGTAGAGCGCGTCGAGAATGAAGACCGAGCGCGAGAAGCCCTGAAAGTTGTGGAACAGGACCACGTAGGCCAGCACAAGCACCGAAGCCACGGCTGTGCCCTTGGCGATGTCCACGAGCTCCGGCAGGCTGGTGTAGCGCCACATGCCCTTGTACAGGTCGAAGGACAGGAAGCACACGAGCTTGATGGGCACGAGCATGGGCAGCACGGCCACGAGCTGTTGCAGGTGCTGGGGCGGGATGTCGAATTCGAAGCGGGTGAGGTAGGCCAGCAGATGGGCCACGCTGACGAGACCTGCGTCGAGGGCGATGAGCACGTAGAAATTGATCGACTTCAGGCGCTTGTTCACCGATTCCGTCTCCTGTCCTCAATGGGCCTGTGCGGGCGGGTGCGTTCGGTCTGGGGTTGCCGTTCGGCATGGACGGCAGGGCTGGTTCCAGTCTCCTGTTGTAACAGAAAGTGGAAGAATTCTGTCAACTTGTTTTTGAGGCGAAACGGCGAATGTGCAGTTCGGCAAGCGGAAGCAGTGCAAGGCAGAGGGCGATGCATGTCGCGGGGCCGTAATCCGCAAATGCGGTGATGGCGAGGGCGCAGAGGATGGTCAGCGCGATGTAGAGCGTTGTCACTCTGGCGTGTGACCAGCCTGCCGTATTGTGCAGGCGCTGGTAGATGTGGCTGCGGTGGGCGTGGAAGATGTTTTCCCGGCGCGAGAGCCTGCGCAGGATGGTGTAGGTGGCGTCGACGGTCAGTGGCAGCGTGACGGCCAGCGCTTCGGCGGCGAGTCCGCGTGTGGGGCAGCCCACGATGGCGATGGCCGCGCATGCGCCGAGTGTGGTGCTGGCGGCGTCGCCCATGAATATGCTGGCCCGGGGCCAGTTCCACGGCAGGAATCCGGCGATGCCCGCCGCAAGGAGCAGCCACAGCGGCTGGTCGAGCTGGATGGCGAGGAAGAACATTTGGACCAGCGCCGTCCCGGCCACGAGTCCGTCCAGTCCGTCCATGAAGTTGTAGAAGTTGATGAGCGCGGCGGTGCCCACGATGGTCACCGCCCATTGCACGATAAGGCCCGGCGTTCCCATGTCCGGTGCGAAGGGCAGCGGCACAGGGCCGAACAGGGCGCAGGTCAACCCGCCCAGAAGCAGATGCACGGGCAGGCGCGAGCGGGCCGGGAGGTTCCATGCGTCGTCCGCGAGGCCGAGGAGCACGAGCGGGATGATGACCGCGAAGACGCGCATGGCCTGCGGCGGAGCGAACCATTGCCCCGTGACCGCGTCGAGGCTCCCCAGCACGAGGAATGCGGTAACGAAGCCCAACCCGCCCCCGCGTGGCGTGGGAACGGTGTGGGAACTGCGCTCGTTGGGGATGTCGATCATGGCGCGGCGAAGGGCGATGGTCCGAACGATGCGGGTGAGCGCGAAGGAGAGCGCGGCGCTCACTGCGCAGAATGCGGCGATGCGAATCACTGCCTCGCTCCGGGATGCATGCGGCGGGAGCGGATGAACCAGTCGGCCGTTTCGGCCAGTCCCTGATCGAGGGAGAAGGGTGGGGTCCAGCCGATGCCATCGCGCAGGGCGGATGCGTCCACGGCGAGGGAACCGGTAAGACGGCGGATTGCCGGGCCTCGTCCGGTCAGAGCGGCGGCGAGGGCGAGCAGCGAGGGTGGGATGTTCCACAGCCGCGCCCTGCGGCCAAGGGCGCGGGCGATGCGTCGGATGAGGTCCGGCGTGGAGACGTCCTCCCCATCGCTGGCAAGGAAGGTGTGCCCCGCCGCATTGGGATGCGCGGCGCAGGTGGCGAGAACATCGGCCAGATTACCGGAAAAGAGCAGGCTTCGGCGGTTGTGGATGGCCCCCAGCGGCAGGGGCAGGCCGTTGTCCACCGCGCGCATGAGCCGCAGGAAGTTCGCGCCCACGCCGGGACCGTACACCAGCGGCGGGCGCACGATCACGCATTCGAGTCCCGTTCGGGCGCAGACCTCGGCAAGCGCCATCTCAGCCTGATGCTTGGAACGCGCGTAGGCATCGTCCGGTGCCGGGGCGTCGGCGGGTGTGTAGGGCGCGGCGCGGCCCTCGCCGTTGACCTTCGCCGTGCTGACGAAGACCAGCCTGCGCACGCCAGCGTCGGCGGCCTGTTCGGCCAGCCGTTTCGTGCCAAGCACGTTCACTTCGCGGAATGCGGATTCCGGGTCGGGGTGGCTGTCGTGCATCACGTGTACGCGCGCGGCGAGATGGACGACACAGTCGGCCCCTTCCAGAAATGCGCTCCAGTCCGTGTCCGGCCCCACGTTGCCGCAGGCGCTCTGTTGATAGTGGATGTCCTCGGCTGGCGGAAGGATGGGGGCCATGGCCAGGCGCACCGCCGCGCGCACGGTGTGTCCACGGCTGGTCAGCAGCCGCAGCAGATGACGACCGACGAAGCCGTTCGCGCCGGTGACGCAGATGATCGGGAGGCCGGGGGTGTCATTCATGGTCGGTCTCCAGCATGGATGCGTAGAGGTCGAGCGTGCGGGATGCGACGCTGTCGATGGAGAAGCCGTTCAGGGCAAGGGCGCGGCTGGCCGTGCCCATGACCTTGCGCGTTTCGGCGGAGGTGACGAGTGTCGTCAGCGCTTCGGCCAGACGTTCGGGGTCGCGCTCCGGAACGAGAAGCCCGTTGCGTTCGTGGCGGACGATTTCCCTGCACCCCGGCGTGTTTGTGGTGACGATGGGTTTTCCCGCCGCTGCGGCCTCGATGAGGGCGAGGGGGATGCCCTCGCGATAGTGTGTCGGCAGGCAGACGATGTGACTGCGGGCGAGTAGGCCGGGCATGTCGTTGCAGTAGCCGATCCATTCAACCCCCGGTTCCCGGCTCCAAGCGGCAAGCGTCTCCTCCGGAATGGCCTGGGGGTTGTGACTGTCGGGTACTCCGGCCAGCACGATGCGGAATTTGACGTTGCGCTGTCGCATCAGGCGTGCGGCCTCCACGAGCACTGCCGCGCCCTTGTCCCAGATCATGCGGGCGGCGAAGAGGATGACCGGCGGTCCTTCGGGTTCGGGACAGGGGTGGAAGAGCGTGGTGTCCACTCCCGACCCGAGAATGAGCGTGCAGGATTCGCACGGAGCGATGCCGCAACTCGTGAAGAGTTCGAGATCGTCGGGATTCTGGAAGATGATGCGCGTTTCGGGGCGGGTGAGGGCAAGGCGCAGCCACTGCGAGATGACGGTACGCAGGATGGCGCGGCGCAGGCCTTCGCGCACGAAGACGTAGCCGAGCCCGGTGACCGCGTTGACCACGTGGCTTACGTGGGCCAGCCGCGCCGCCACACAACCGAGCAGGATGGGCTTGAGCGCGACGTGATGGACGATGTCCGGCCGGGTCCAACGATAGAGCGCGGCAAGCTCCCTGATTGCGGCGAGCTGTTGGATGGGACCGGTGCTGCGGCGATTCATGCCCAGCGGATGGAAGGTGAATCCTTCGTCGCGGATGCGCTGGGCGTATTCCCCGGCGCAGGCGGCAACGGAAACGCGGTAGCCCGCATCGCGTGCGGCCCGGGCCAGCGGAACGCGATGTTTCCAGAAGTACCAGTCCTCGGTGACGACGTAGAGGATCGAGGCGTTGGGCAAGGGTTCATGCTCCCGGTGCAGATTCGGTGATCCAGGCCCTGAACATGAGTACTGCCCATAAGTGATACTGCCAGTTGAACTTTCCGGCAAGGTGTTCGCGCCATTTTCTGCGGATGGGGTCCGGGTCCAGCCAGCCGTCCTCGCGCAGGGCGCGCACGTCCAGAAGTTCCTCCGCCCATGGGCGCAAGGGGCCGCGCAGCCACGAGTCGATGGGAACAGAGAAGCCCTGTTTGGGGCGGTCCATGAGCTCCGGCGGCAGATGGCGGGCGAGAAGTCGGCGTAGCGGGAGCTTGCCTTTGCCGTCGGCGATTTTCATGGATGCGGGAAGGCTCAGGGCGAATTCGCAGATGCGGTGGTCGAGGAGCGGCACGCGCGCTTCGAGCGAGACGGCCATGCTCGCCCGGTCCACCTTGGTCAGAATGTCGCCGGGGAGGTAGGTCGTCATATCCATGGTCATCATCCACTCTGCGAAATCCTCGTTGGGCGGCCACGTTTCCGGGCGCTCAAAGGTCGATTCCGGGAAGTCGGCACCCCTGACAGGTGACTGCCCGCCGTTCCAGCAGGACACAAGCAGGCCGTGGAATTGTGCTCTGTCGCGGGCGGACAGGGCCGAGGCGACCTTGAGGAGCTTGTCGCGGAAGATGGCGTGGCGCTGGGCGGGGGCGAGGAGATTTTCCGCGCGCTCGTAAGCATCCGCGAGCATGCGTCCAGCCGTACCCTTGAGCATGGCCGACATGGCGCGGCGCAGCGGGAGCGGAATGCGTCGCTGCGCGTTCCATAGCCGTGGACCGAAGAGATGACGCGAATAGCCGCCGAAGAGTTCATCGCCGCCGTCGCCGGAGAGCGCCACGGTGACATGCTCCCGCGCGAGGCGCGAGACGATGAGCGTGGGAATCTGCGAGACGTCGGCGAAGGGTTCGTCGAAATGCCGGGGCAAAAGCGGGATGACATCCAGCGCGTCATCCGGGGAGAGGCGCAGTTCCGTATGCTCCGTGCCCAGTCGCTTCGCTACCTCGCGGGCATGTGTGGCCTCGTCATAGCCCTTGGCGTCGAAGCCGATGGTGAAGGTCCGGGCCGGACGGCTGCCGATGCGCTGCATGGCGGCCACGACGGCCGTGGAGTCGATGCCGCCGGACAGGAACGCGCCGAGAGGGACGTCCGCCAGCATGCGCAGGCCCACGGCGTCGTCGATCAGCGTCTGGAGGCGATCCGTCGCGTCGTCGAGGTTTCCGGCGAAGGGCGCGGCCATGCCCCGTAGGGCCATGGTCCGTACGTCCCAGTAGCGGGCGGGTTCGGGGATGCGTCGCACGGCGACGTCGGCGGGAGTTATGGTGAGCGTCGCGCCGGGCGGGAGCTTGCGGATTCCCTGAAAGATGCAGTGCGGCTCCGGGATGTGAAGAAAGCGCATGTATAGGGCCAGCACCTCGCGGTCCAGTTCGCCGGTCCATTGCGGGTGTTGGCGCAGGGCGGACGGGGTGGAGCCGAACAGGAATGCCGATCCGCACAGGCCGTAATACAGCGGCTTGATGCCGAGCCTGTCGCGAACGAGCGTGAGGGTGCGTTCGGCCCTGTCCCACAGGGCGAAGGCGAACATCCCGACGAGGCGGGGCAGCGTGGCGTCAAGCCCGTGGGCGGAGATCAGCGCGAGAAGCGTTTCCGTGTCGGAGTGTCCGCGCCAGCCGTGGGGCGGGGCGTCTCCTTCGCGTTCGAGGGCCGCGCGCAGTGCCGGGTGGTTGTAGATTTCGCCGTTGAAGGTAATGACGAAGCGCCCGCAGGGGGATTCCATGGGCTGCGCGCCAGCCGGGGAGAGGTCGAGAATGGCGAGCCGGGCATGGGAGAGGCCGATGCCGGAGGCCGGGTCCGCCCACGCGCCGGAACTGTCCGGCCCGCGATGCGGCATGGCGTTCGTCATCGCCTGCAGAACGGGCGTGTAGAAGTCTGCGGGGCGTGGGTCGCCCATGAATCCGGCAATGCCGCACATGCTGCTGTCCTCCCGATGGGGGTTGACGGAACGCGTGTCGGTCGGTCGGGGATGGAAAAGAAGCCCTCCTGCGCGGGCAGAAGGGCTTCGGAATGTCTAGGGGGCGAAACGCGGACGCTAGTTGAGCACGTAGCGCATGGGGTTCACCGGAACCCCGTTGAGCCGCACCTCGTAGTGCAGGTGCGGACCGGTGCTACGGCCCGTATTGCCCACGTAGGCGATAAGCTCGCCACGGGAGACCTTTCTGTTGGCCTTCACGGCCAGCGAGTGCAGATGCGCGTAGCGGGTTTTGATGCCGGACCCGTGGTCGATCATCATGCTCAGGCCGTATCCGCCATCAGCGCCGGAGAAGGTGACCACGCCCTTTGCCGGGGCGTAGATGGGCGTTCCCGTGGGGGCTGAAATGTCGATGCCCTTGTGGAATTCGCGCTTGGCGGTGAAGGGGGACGTCCGCGCGCCGAAGGGCGAGGAGACCCAGCCCTGCGTGGGCCAAATGCTCGGCGTTGCCGCCCAGAGATCCTGATTGCTGCGAATGACGTGCATCAGCTCTTGCTGCCGGACCTCTTCGAGGCGGGCTTCGGTATTCAGCTGGTGCAGGAAGTTGTGCATCTTGCGGGCGAGCAGTTCCTGCCGGTGCATGGGGAGGTAGCTGTTCGCGAAGTCTGCGGATTCGGGGCCGCCGATGGGGGATTCGCTGACGCGGCGGTCCTGGTCGAGGTTGATCATGACCCGGAGTTTGGAATCGAAATCTCTGATTCGCAGGAGGTCTTTTTCGAGGGTTTTGATCTTGGTGGCCAGCGCGAGGAGTTGGGTCTTCTGTTCTTGAACGGTCTGCTCGGAGTTGCCGAGTTCCTTTTTCATCACCTTGAAGTTGATGAAGTAGTTCCAGAAGAAGATGTTCGACGCGATAAGAGCGCAGAGAAGACCGGCCAGAGCGATGCCGAACCATCCTCGTAGGCGGAACTTTCTGGAGATCCCTTCGTTCTCCTTGAAAACAACGATGTCGTATTTCCGAAAAAGCATGGGCTTCTGGAATGATCCCGCGATATTGCGGGGTTGCGGTTAGATCTGGATTTCTACGGTAATTGCTTGAGAACTATTGCATTTTCAAGGTCAAGTCAAGCTGCCAGCGCTGCAATGCCTTCAAAACGTTTCCCTTCATCGTCCGGTCCTTCCCGCAGGTCTTCTCGATCCACTCCTGCGTGCGGGAGCGCTCAGTGGCTCCGGCGGAGGGGCAGGGGTTCTGCCAGACGGGAAGGCCGAAGTCCTTCGCGGCCTTGATGATGGTCTTCTTTTCAAGGTAAAGGAGCGGACGGATGACCTTGAGCTGGCCGCCGAAGAAGTCCTCGGCCATGGACAGGCCGTAGACGTTGCCGGTCTTGAAGATGTTCATGAAGAACGTGGCCGCGAGGTCGTCGGCGGTGTGGCCAAAGGCGAGGTGCGTCAGCCCGTACTGCTTGCATAGCTCGAAGAGGCGCTTGCGGCGGAGCATGGCGCAGTAGAAGCAGGCCGAGCGCTTCAGGTTTTCCTCGGAATGGGCGCGGGGGCCGTAGTCCGTGACTTCGAGATGCCCGCTGACGCCGTTTTCGCGCAGCCAGGCCGCCAATGGGGCGTGGCTTGTGGCGTCGAATCCGGGGTTCAGGTGCAGGGCCATGAGTTCCACCGGAAAGGGGATAATTCTCTGGCGCATAGTCAGTATCTTCAGCAGGACCCAGCTGTCCACGCCGCCGGAGACGGCGATGCCAACCCGTGCGCTGGGACTGAGCATGCCTGCCTGCTGCATGAGTTTGCCGGTGCCGCCGAGGCACTGCTTCTGGGCGTAGGTGAGTTTTCCCCATTGAGCCATGTGTGGAATGCTCCGTTGTAATCAAGTTTCAGGATGCGCGCGTGCTCGCGGCGGTAACCGGCCGCGAAAAGCCGTGAATCCCGGAAGCGCATGAATAGTTCATGGCGGCGGGGTCCGCAATGGGAAAAATCCCGCCTGTCAGGTTGGCGTTTTATCTTGACTTGCTTTTTTGCCTGATTTAGCGAAAGAATTTTTCCCAATCGGGTTTCCTGCTGCACAAGTCGCTGGTGTCGGAGTCCGCAGGCAAGGGGGCATCCGTGGGGCTGGGGCGTAAATGTGTTCTGATTGGCCTTGCAGGGCTGGTCATCCTCGTGGGGATGCTCTTCGGGGATGGCGGGTTTCGGGAGGTCGTGCTCGAAAGAGCGTGGCCGCCGGTTCGTCCGAACGCCGTCAATGGCATTGCCATCCAGAATGAGACTGGCGCGTATGTCCTTACACGTGTGGGCGGAACGTGGACGGTGTCCGTTCCGGACGTCGCCGAGCCGCTTCCCGCCGCGTCCGACCGTGTGCAGGCCTTTGCGGATGCGTTGCTGAGCGCCTGCCCGGGACGTAAGGAGTCCCTCGGCGAGCTGGATTCGTCCTTTGCTGTGGATGCGCCGCTCGCACACATCAGCCTCGACGGGGCGCACCGCGCGGCGGTGGTCAGATCCGACGTCTCGGGGCTTTGCCTGCTGTATGGCGGGCACGTCTATGCCTTTCCTGATTGGCGAGCCGAGATGTTCCAGCGCCCGGCCGCGTGGTTTCGCGATTCGCGCTTGCTGGATTTCTCGGTTGACGACGTTCGACGGATCGAGGTGTCTCCCCTTGCGGGAGAGACGTGGTCCGCGCGGCGTGTCGGCGATGGTTTTGAGTTTCTGACACCGGCCCGATTCGTTGGCGTGCACGTGCTGGGTAGCGCGATGGAGCAGTTTCTGCTCGGGGTGTCGGCCATGCGGCAGGGAGCTGTTGTCGCGGAATCCGTGCCGGGGGATACGCCGCCGGATATGGCCGTATCGCTCGAAACCGGACGCGATGGGCGCATGAGGCTGGAGGTCCATCTTTCCGAGGAAGGTGGCCCGGTTGTGCGATCTTCGCGGCTTCCGCTGTGGTTCGAGCTTGACCGGGACGGCCTGCGTAAACTAGACTTAAACGCTTTTTTGCTCGTCGATAGAAGAGTGGCCGACTTCGCGCCAGGAATGGTGCGGGTAGTGCGGCTTTTTCGCGGCGAGCGGGCATTCGGGGCGAAGCGTGCCGGTAACGGCTGGGTTGATGCAAGTGGCGCCTGGAAGCATGCGGGTATTGACATGCTCCTGTGGCGACTTACTTCACTCCAGTACGAATACGGCCCGGAACGTCTGCCGGGAACGGCAGTTCCGGCGCTGTCGGTAGAGCTTCTCCTCGAGGGCGCAGGCTCCATGCTGGAGCTTGACTTCTATCGCGATCCCGCCTTGCCGCATGGGCAGTGCTGGGTTCGCCTCTCTCGCGGGGAGGATTTTTTCCCCGTGAACGACAGAGTTCTGAACGATCTGGAAGGCCTTCTCCCCGCGTCCGCGCAGAGGGGGGAGGCATCCTAGTACATTCTGCCGCCACGCACGGGGCGTCGCGGCGAAACAAGGAGACATACATGGCACGCATTACCGTCGAAGACTGCCTGGAGCAGGTCAACAACCGCTTCATGATCGTGCAGATGGCCATCAAGCGCGTGAAGCAGTACCGCGAGGGTTACGAACCGCTGGTTGAGTGCAAGAACAAGGAAATCGTCACCGCTCTGCGCGAGATCGCCGCAGGCAAGGTGATTTCCGAGGAAGATCTGACCGACGTCGGTGTCAAGACCGCCAACAAGTAAGCCATGTCCCAGAGAGATTACTACGAAGTCCTCGGCGTATCGCGTGAAGCGTCCGAGGATGAAATCAAGAAGGCCTACCGCAAGCTGGCCTTCCAGTTCCACCCCGACCGCAATCCCGACGATCCCGAGGCCGAGGCGAAGTTCAAGGAGGCTGCCGAAGCCTACGAGGTGCTGCGCAACGCAGACAAGCGCGCCACCTACGACCGTTTCGGCCATGCCGGAATGAACGGCTCCGGTTTTGGCGGATTCTCGAATTCCGAGGACATCTTCGCCTCCTTCGGCGACATCTTCGGCGACCTGTTCGGTTTCGGTGCCACTGGAGCGCGACGTGGCAACCGGCCGACCGCAGGTGCGGACCTACGCTACAACCTGAACATCACGTTCCGGCAGGCGGCCAAGGGGGATGAGATCAAGCTGAGCATCCCGCGCAAGGCCCACTGTTCGGACTGTGGCGGCTCCGGTGCCGCGGCGGGAACCACCCCCGAAACCTGCCGCCATTGCGGCGGAAGCGGGCAGGTGACCCAGTCGCAGGGCTTCTTCCGTGTCGCCATGCCGTGCCCTGTGTGTCGTGGACGCGGGCAGGTCATCAAGACGCCGTGCGCCCGCTGCAAGGGCGATGGCGTCGTGGAAGAGATCCGCGAGCTTTCGGTGCGCATTCCCGCAGGCGTGGACAACGGTTCCCGTCTGAGGTTGCGCGGCGAGGGCGAACCCGGCGAATTCGGAGGGCCTCCCGGAGACCTCTACGTGGTCATCTACGTGGAGGAGGACGAGGTCTTCGAGCGTCAGGGACAGGACCTCGTGTATCGGCTCGTTTTGAGCTTTCCGCAGGCCGCCCTTGGCGACACCGTGGAGGTTCCGACTCTCGACGAGCCGTCCAAGCTGGTCATTCCCAAGGGAACGCAGAACGGCAAGGTGCTGCGCCTTCGCGACCTCGGCATGCCGAGCCTCGGCGGACGTCAGCATGGTGATCTTCTCGTTCAGGTGCTGGTGCAGACCCCCGAGGATCTCACCCGCGAGCAGGAAGATCTCCTGCGCGAGTTCGCTCGTCTGGAGGAGGAGAAGCAGGCCAAGCCGCTCCACAAGGTCAAGAAATTCTTCAAGAAGGCCGCCGGAAAGGCCATGGGAGACTGATAGACCGTGACTGCACAGCTTTCGCATATTGATGAGGACGGCAACGCGCGCATGGTGGATGTGGGCCACAAGGCCCAGACCCAGCGTGTGGCCATTGCCGAGACTCGCGTCGTCCTGTCGCGTGAGACGTTCGACCTGCTGGCCGCCAATGCGTTGCCCAAGGGCGACGCGCTGACCACGGCCAAGATTGCGGGCATTCTCGCCGCCAAGAGGACCTTTGAACTCATCCCCATGTGTCATCCGCTTCCGCTGAGCTATGTCGATGTCCGCTTTACTCCCGTGGAGGAGACGGCGACCATCGTCATCGAGGCGGAGGCCCGCACCGCCGGACAGACCGGCGTGGAGATGGAGGCGTTTACCGCGGCGCAGGTCGCCGCGCTCACCGTCTACGATATGTGCAAGGCCGTGCAGAAGGACATCCTGATCACCGGCTGCCGTCTGCTCCACAAGAGCGGCGGCAAGAGCGGGACCTACGACGTCCGCTAGGCATCATTCCCCTTCCGAATGGTTTTCGAGACCCGCGTGGCTATGCCGCGCGGGTCTTTTGTTTTGTCGTGGGGTTGGCTATGGTGGGACGCGTACGTCCCGATGGATGGACGCGGCACGTTGACCGGAATGGATACACGGCCCGGTTGGGTGCCGGGGCGCACGCGATGCGCATCCGTGGCTTGGGGCGTTTTCGGAGCGCCTAACCTTTTCTTTCCTCGCCATGTCCTACGAGGAGCATGAGATCCTCATCCTCTGGAGATGGGCACGCGGACGGATTATAGTCCAGGAAGTGCTTGAGGATCACCTCGCCGCATCCCGGCGAGAAGTAGAAGACCGTGGCCGGGCGGCTCTTTTCGCGCAGCGCGTACATTCTCATCTCGCGCGGGGCGTCGTGCTGCGTCCATGCGCGGATGAAGCGGTCCTGCAAACGGGACGTTCCGCCCTGTGCGATGTCCTGTAGGCTGAGGGTGATGCGGTACCAGTCCATGCGATCCTCCTCGGCTTGTTGGTGGCTGTGGCATTTCGATTCTACCTCATGTTGTCGGAGTCCGGCAACGCGGGCGTGCGCAATTATGGAAAATGCAAAGGAGTGAACGATGAGCAGGACTAAAGAGAATCTCGAAGCGGCATTCGCCGGTGAGTCGCAGGCGAATAGGCGGTATCTGGCCTTCGCCGAGAAGGCGGACAAGGAGGGCCTCGCGCAGGTCGCGAGGCTGTTTCGGGCCGCTGCGGCAGCGGAGACTGTTCATGCCCACGCGCATTTGCGCCTTCTGAAGGGCGTGGGGTCCACCGAGGAGAACCTGAAGTCGGCCATTGCAGGCGAAACCCACGAGTTCAAGGAAATGTATCCGGCCATGATCGAGGACGCCAAGGCCGAGGGCGAGCGCGCGGCCGAACGCTATTTCGGCTTCGCCAACGCCGTTGAGGAGGTGCATGCGAACATGTACCGCAAGGCGCTTGAAAATCCGGCGGGACTGCCCGAGACGAGCTACTACGTGTGTAGCGTGTGCGGACACGTGCACGAGGGCAGGCCCGAGGCGGCGTGCCCCGTGTGCGGTGCCAAGCCGGAAGCCTATTTCCTCGTGGAGTAGCCGCAAAAGAGCCATTGCCCCGAGCTATGCTGGGGTGACTTGGGAGAATCGAGGGCGACCTTGTCTGTGACGGGTCGCCCTTTTCCTTTCATGGGCCGGTAATGTCGGGATTGAGCCGCGCGATTAGGAGCGACCGCGTCCGCCGCCCATGCCGCGTCCCATACCGCGCCCGCCGCCCATGCCGCGTCCGCCACCCATTCCACAACCGCGTCCGCGTCCCATGCCGAGGCCGAGACCGCGTCCCATGCCGGGGCCGACGGGCTGCTGTGCCGCCGAGGTGGCGGGCTGCGCTTCCGCAGGGGCGTTCTGCGCTTCGTTGAGCGCCTCGCGTACGGTGGCCGCCGTGGTGGTGATGATGCGCACTCCGGCCTGCGTGAGCGCCTGTTCCGCATTGGGGCCGACGCGCCCGGTGACGACGGCCTGCGCTCCTGCGCCGACCACGGCCTGCGCGGCCTGGATGCCCGCGCCCTGCGGCTGCGTGGCGTTCGCCGTGTTATCGATGACGGTGTGCTCGCCGCTTTCCGCGTCGAACACGATGAAGTGCGCGCAACGTCCGAAACGCGGATCAAGCGCGCTGTCGAGGGTCGTGCCCGTGCTGCTGATAGCATACTTCATGGGTATCCTCCTTTTCGAAGTGTTTACTTGGAGAGGAGCAAGCAGTGTGCCGAAATGAGAAGCGTGTAATTCCAATGTGTTGAAAATTTGTCGATGTCGCGCCGGGCGAATATTACGCCCATTTATAGAGGCTGTGGCGCATTGTGCGTCCGGACGAAAAAGCCCCCGGAAGCGCGTGCTGCCGGGGGCGTGTGATTGAGGCTGTGGTGCGGGGGTGAGCTACCAGACGTCGCGTACCTTCACGCCACGGCTTTTCATGATCTCCTTGCACTGGCGGATGGAGTATTCGCCGTAGTGCACGATGGAGGCGATGAGCGCGGCGGAGGCCTTGCCCTCGGTGATGGCGTCGGCCATATGTTCGGGCGTGCCTGCGCCACCGGAGGCGATGACCGGGATGTTCACCGCCTCGGCGATGGTGCGGGTGAGGTTCAGCTCGTAGCCGTCGCGGGTGCCGTCGGCGTCGATGGAGTTGACGCACAGCTCGCCAGCGCCAAGGGATTCGACGTGCTTGGCCCACGCGATGGCGTCGATGCCCATGTGCTTGCGACCGCCGTGGATGACGATCTCGTAGCCCGAGGGGATGGACTCGGTGACGGGCACGCGCAGCACGTCCATGCCCACGACGATGCACTGCGAGCCGAAGGCCGCCGCGCCTTCGGAGATGATGTCCGGGGTCTTCACGGCGGCGGAATTGACGGAGACCTTTTCCGCGCCAGCCAGCAGCACGGCGCGCATGTCGGCCACGGTGGAGATGCCGCCGCCCACGGAGAAGGGAATGAAAATCTGCTTGGCGACTTCCTCCACGACCTTGAGCATGATGCCTCGGCCCTCGTGCGAGGCCGTGATGTCGTAGAAGACGAGTTCGTCCGCGCCTTCCTCGTAGTAGACGCGGGCCGTTTCCACGGGGTCGCCGATGTCCACGTTGTCGCGGAAGCGGATGCCCTTGGTCAGTCTGCCGTCGCGCACGTCGAGGCAGGGAATCACGCGCTTACTGAGCATTCTTCACCTCAAGGCAGTAGTCGTGGAAGTTGGCGAGGAGCCTCAGGCCCGGTCGGCCGCTTTTTTCGGGGTGGAATTGCGTGGCCCACAGGCCTTCGCGTCCGTGCATGGCGCAGAACTCGATGCCGTAGGTGGTGGTGGCCAGCACGTATTCCGGGGCCGGTGCGGGGTAGTAGCTGTGCACGTAGTAGAATTCGGAGCCGGGCTCGATGCCTCGGAACAGGCGCTCCTGCGGGTCGCGCGGGGTGACGCTGTTCCAGCCCATGTGTGGAACGTGGACGGGGGTGCCGTCCTCCTCGTGCATGCCGGGGGCGAAGAGGCGGCATTCGCCGGGGATGATGCCGAGGGTCTTCGTGTCGTTTTCCTGCGAGTAGTCGAGCATGATCTGGCAGCCCACGCAGATGCCGAGCAGTGGCTTGCCGGATGCCACCAGACGGCGCAGTTCGGCGTCGAGTCCGGTGGTGGTCAGCTCGTTCATGGCCTGTCCGGCAGCGCCCACGCCGGGGAAGATGACGCCGTCCGCGGCGGCGAGAATCTGCGGGTCCGCGGTGATGGCGCACTCGATGCCGAGATGATCGAGCGCCCGGCGCACGGACGTCTGGTTGCCAGCTTTGTAGTCGAGAATTGCGAGCATTTTTTCCTCCGTGAAACAATGCGCATTAGTAGATATGCGCGCGCAACACAAGCGTTCCGTTGTCAGCGGTAGCCGGATTTCCCGAAATGGCGCGTCCCTGCGGGCTTGCGTCCCGTGCCCGGGTGATAGTATGGGTTGTGTTTCCGCGCAAACTTTCTTCCGAACAATGGAGATTCCATAGATGCATATCGTTACCGGAGGCGCCGGGTTCATCGGCAGCGCATTCGTGTGGAAGCTGAATTCGATGGGCGTCACCGACATTATCGTGGTCGACGATCTCGGCACGAGCGACAAGTGGAAGAACCTCGTCAACAGGACGTACGTCGACTACGTGCACAAGGACATGTTCCTCGAAATGGTCATGCACGAGGATATGCCCTTCGATGTGGATTCCATCATCCACATGGGCGCGTGCTCCTCGACCACCGAGCGCAACGCCGACTATCTCATGGAGAACAACTACCGGTACACCATGACGCTGGCGCACTTCTGCCTTGAGCATGATGTTCGGTTCATCAACGCCTCCTCCGCCGCTACTTACGGCGACGGAAGCCTCGGCTTCGACGACGATCCTGACGGCATCGAGGCCCTGCGTCCGCTCAATATGTACGGCTACTCCAAGCAGCTCTTCGACCTGTGGTCGCTGCGCACCGGGGCCGTTGATTCGCTGGCGAGCCTCAAGTTCTTCAACGTGTTCGGCCCTAACGAATACCACAAGGGCGACATGATGTCCGTGATCTGCAAGGCGCACCGCCAGATTCGCGACAACGGCTTCATGTCCCTGTTCCGTTCCGGACGTCCCGACTATGCCGACGGCGGCCAGATGCGCGATTTCGTCTACGTGAAGGACTGCGTGGACGTGATGTGGTGGCTGCTCCAAAATCCGCAGGTCAACGGCATATTCAACCTCGGCACCGGCACCGCGCGGACGTGGAATGACCTTGCCCGCTCCGTGTTCTCCGCCATGGGCGTACCCGAGGACATCCGCTACATCGACATGCCCGCAGCGCTTGAGGGCAAGTACCAGTACTTCACCGAGGCGAAGATGGACAGACTGCGCGAAGCGGGCTGCCCGGTCGCCTTCCGTTCCCTTGAGGACGCGGTGGCGGACTACGTGGGCAACCACCTCTCCGCTCCCGATTCGTATCTCTAGACACATCCCGCCGGGCGCGACGTGGGGAATCTTCGTTGCGCCCGGTCTTTGGCGTTTCGCCTGCGCGTTGGCGTGAGGGTAAAGCGTCATCTTCGGGCCAGCGCCCGCAATCTTTTCATTCCGGTGGAAAACCGAGGTCAGGCATGTCGTGCTCCCGTAATCGGCTGGTTGGCATTGTGTTCGCTCTCGCGGCGACCGTCGTGTGGTCCGGAAACTTTATCGTCGCCCGTGGGCTGGTGGATAGCGTCCCGCCCGTGACGCTCGCGCTCCTGCGCTGGACCACTGCACTGGTGGTGCTGCTTCCCTTCGGCGGCATGTCCTTCATCCGCTCGCTGACCGCCGTGCGATCGCACTGGCGCTATCTGGCCCTCACCGCGCTTCTGGGCGTCACCATCTTCAACACGCTCATCTACATGGCCGCGCACCATACCAGCGCGTTGAATCTGTCCCTCATCGCCACCACCTCGCCCATGTTCATCCTGCTTTTCGCCCGGATATTCCTTGGCGAGGCGGTGTCGCCCACCCGGCTTGGCGGCGTGGTCGTTGCCGTCCTCGGCGTGATCGTGCTGATCACGCGGGGACAGGTGCATCGTCTGCTGACGCTGGAGCTTTCCGTGGGGGATTTGGGCATGCTGGCCGCCGCCATGCTTTTCGGCGCGTACAGCATTCTCGTGCGCCGCATGCCGCGCGATGTGCCGCAGGGTGCATTCCTGACCACCACCTTTGGCCTTGGCGCGCTGATGCTGGTGCCGTGGGCGGCGTGGGAATGGAGCGCGGGCGGTGTGGAGTTGCACGTCACGGGGCAGCTTGTCGGTGCCGTGCTCTACATCGGCGCGGGAGCTTCGCTGTTTTCGTTCTGGTGCTGGAACAGGGCGGTGGAGCACATAGGGCCGTCCATGGCCGGAGCTGTCTACTACTCGCTGCCGCTGTTCAGCGGAATCGAGGCCGTGGTGTTTCTCGGGGAACCTGTGTGCTGGGCGCACTTCTTGAGCGGCGTGCTGATTCTGGGTGGCATATGGCTGGCCACGCGGCAGGGCTCGCGGCCCTAGCGTGAGTCGCAACCTGTCGCGATCTGCACGAATGAAATCGCTGCGTCGGGGGATGCCCTGACGCAGCGTGAGTGGGAAGCGCGGGAAGCGGCCCGGTCAGGGCGAAAGAATGGACGTGAAGTGGAACATGGCGGACTCCACGAGTTCGCCGGGAATCGTCTCGTCCAGAGTGATGCCGAATTCGCGGCCGTCCGGGGTTGTCCAAGCGACGACTCCCGAACGGCCAGCGAGAAATTCGAAGGTTTCGGAGGAGGGGGAGAGCAGTTGCACGCGGAGTCCTTTTTCGACGACAGGCGTTGCGCCGTCCGCCACAATGATGCTGCCGCGTAGGCCGCCGGTGCTCAGGTCGAGCAGGTCGCACTCCACGACGGCCTCGGCGAGGTTCGCCGTGCAGGTGTTTTCCTCGCCGCCTATCTTGAGCAGGAAGCGGTGGGCCTGTCTGCGGTTGTCTCCTGTGCCGGTCATGATGTCCTCCTCCGAGAGACGGCTGATCGTCCCCTTCTACAGTTCGGGCAGTTCAACGGGCGGGAAGTCGCCCATGTCGAGTTCCTTGCCGGTCTGCGAGAAGAGCAGCGGTTCGATCATTCTACGTCCCTTGCTGGGGCCGTCAATGGCTTCGAGCTCGCGGCTACCGTAGGTCATGCCGGTGATGAGCGGTTCCTCGAATCCGAAGTCTGCGAAGGTGTCGATGCGAACATCCAGCCGTGCCGGGGAAAATTCGTCCTTCATGCCGTCGAGACGGTAGGACATGGTGCCCTTGTCCACGGAGCCCATGAGCACAAGCACCTCGTCTTTGTGGACTTCGGGCAGCAGGGACTGCATGCGCACCGGATTATCCACGGTGTGGAGCTTGGAGGTGTAGAGCTCCATTTCCGGTACGCCGTCGATGCAGGCGGTGACCTTGAGACTTTCCTCGAAGCTGTAGGCCGCGCGGTGGTAGAAGCGGTTGGCCTCCCACCATCCGTTCCATTCGTAGTCGAGCGAACGGGCGAATTTGCCGGCGAGCTCCTCGTCGAAGTACAGGACGCCCTTGAAGCAGTTGTTCGCGAAGTAGGGCGTATTGTTCTTGCCGAGGCAGTGCATGTAGATCTTGTGGACGAAGCGCCTCGGCAGGGCGGTGATCACAACTTCGTTCTTGTAGCCGGAGATATCGATCCTCAGTTCCATGACGGCTCCTTTTTCGGCTCTTCATGATGGCGCGTGAGCGCACCCCGTATGAAACCACTATCCCCTATCCGGGGGATATAGCAAGCGAAACCGGACTGTTGGGCCTCCGCCAATTCTCCTTTGGCGTCTATGCCTTGCGCTTGAACAGACGCTCCAGCTCTCCGATGCTCCACGAAACGCGGATGGGGCGTCCGTGCGGGCAGTAGTCCCTATCCGGAGTGTCGCACCATGCGGACAGAAGGGCCAGTGCCTCGTCCCGCGCCAGCGGCTGGTTGGCCTTCACGGCGGCCTTGCACGAGAGCATGGCCCACAGGCTGCGGATGCCTCGCGATTGCTCGCTCAAGGCGGAGCGCAGGTAGTCGCGCGCCTTGGCGGCGGTCAGAAGCGCCGGAATGGCCGTGACGGCGAGCACGGTCTCCGAGGGGCGCTCCATGGAGAAGCCCAGCCGCAAAAGGTCGCCCCATATCTCTTCCAGCAGTGGGACTTCCGCCGGGTGCAGCGAGAGTTCGATGGGCAGCGCGAGGGGCTGCGAATCGCCGCGTTCCCCTGCCTTCTCGAAGGTGTGGAAGAGCACCCGCTCGTGTGCGGCGTGCTGGTCCACCAGCGCGAGAGTGCCGTCCGCGTGGCGGATGATGAGGTAAGTGTTCGCGAGCTGGCCGAGATATTCGCCACCATCCGCCGTCCGTGCCGGGACGGCCGTCGCGGCGGCGAAGGGCGTCGGTGCCGGCGTGCCCATCTCGACTGCATGTCCCGCTTCGGGTTCGCAAAACGTGGTCGCCGCGCTACGTGTCGGGTCCGGCTTGATGTCCAGCAGGTTCTCGCGTTCCGTGACGCGGCGATACTCGTGGTAGGTCGCGAAGCCGGGGCGGGCGTCGAATCCCGATGCAGCGGTGCTGCCGGTTCCGGAAGGCCGTGAGGCTGCGGGCGCGCCGGAGCCGAAGGACGCTGCCGGGCGCGGGGTGCCGAAGGACGAGGGCAACTCATCCATGGCGTCCATGGCCGACGAGCCGACGGATTCCGGCGAAAATGTTCCGTGCCCGGCGGGCATGGCGGCGCTGGCGGCATCCGCATGATCCAGCGCGGACAGGATGGCCCGGCGGATGACGGAAAAGACGGCGTGCTCGTCGCGAAAGCGGACTTCCGTCTTGGCCGGGTGGACGTTCGCGTCCACGTGCTCGGGCGGCATTTCGAGGAAGACCACGGCCTGCGGATATTCGCGGGTGAGGATTCTGCCGGAGTAGGCCTCGCGCACGGCGCGCATGAGCACCTTGTCCGTGACGGGGCGGTTGTTGACGTAGAAGAGCAGTCTGTCGGCGCGGGCCTGCGCGGCGCGGGGGCTTCCTGTCACGCCGTGGGCGCGGTAGCCGTCCTGCTCGTGATCGAAGGGAATGAGCCCATCGGTCACGGCCGGGGGCCACGCCGCGCACAGCCGTTTGGAGATATCTTGCCCTGGCGTGAAGGCGTAGACCTTGCGGCCGCCCACGGTCAGGGTCATGCGCACGTCGAGCCGGGTGAGGGCAAGGCGAAAGAATGCCTCCTGACAACGCCGGGTCTCCGTGGTGGGGGCCTTGAGAAATTTCAGCCGGGCCGGGACGTTGGCGAACAGGTCGCGGATTTCGATGCGCGTACCGGCGCGCAGTGCCGCAGGTCCACGGTCCGTGACGCGCCCGGCGTCCACGTCGATGAACGCGCCTGTGTCCGCTCCGCGCGCGATGGACGAGATGCGCATGCGCGAGACCGAGGCGATGGACGGCAGCGCCTCGCCCCGGAAGCCGAAGCTGCGGATGGTGTTCAGCTCATGAAAATCGGTGACCTTGCTGGTGGCGTGGCGCGTGAGGGCCAGCTCCATTTCGTCCGGGGCCATGCCCCAGCCGTCGTCCTGAATGTCTATGAGTCCCTGTCCGCCCTGTTCGATGGCGATGGAGATGCTTTCGGCTCCGGCGTCGAGGCTATTTTCGGCAAGTTCCTTGAGGACGCTGGCCGGGCGTTCGACGACTTCGCCCGCCGCGATCTGGTTTTGCAGTTCGGGCGAGAGGATGCGGATGGGGCGTTGTGTCTGCGGGGAAGTGTTCTGACTCATGAGGAGGTTGTACAGCAAAGGCGGGCGGCTTGCCACTGTTGGTGGTGGCGCGCTGGCGGCAGGCAGGCAGGGCAAGATTTGGCGCGAAAAAAGGCGCGGAAGCCGTGGCTTCCGCGCCTTTGCGCATTTCGGTGGTCGCTTTGGCTACATGGTCAGCCCAAGCAGGGACACGCGGGCCTCCACGCGGGCCTCGTCGTCCGTGGTGGTGAGGAGCACCTCGAAGCCGTAGCACTGGTGCGTGTACATCAGGCGCAGGGTCTTTTCGAGGTCCGTGGCGTTTTCGATGTCGGTGCGGTAGAGCATGCCAAGCGCCCAGTGGCGGTTGATGGCCCAGTCCACGCCGAGCTTGAGTTGGCGGATGCGCTCGCGGTCCTGCCGCTTGTACTCGTCGAGGGCTTCCTGGAAGTCCACGCCGAAGTTCACGCGCAGCGTTTCAGGAAGTTCGAGGGTCACGAAGTGCTCGTGCTCGGTCATGTCGCCGAGGTAGGGCGAGACGAGAGTGCGGCTGGTCCAGCTCACGTAGTTGTTGTAGCGCAGCACGGCTTCGGCGAGGAAGTCCGAGAACGGACGGCGTTCGTAGGTGTCGAGTTCATCCTCGCGGGTGGCCTCGCGGCGGTCGTAGCTCTGTTCGAGGCGCAGCCGCAGGAAGTCGAGGTAGTCCACCACGGGGGCGTAGGTCGTGTCGTCGCCTTCGCCGCGCGGGGTGATGGTTACGCGCCTGCGGTCGAGGACGTTGGTCAGCGAGTAGGTGATCTCGTTTCGCGCGTCGAGGCGGTCCGTCTCGTCGAAGTAGGGATTTTCGGTCTGGCCGACGTAGGGCGTCCAGTCGAAGTCCACGCGGGGCTGGATGGCGTGGCGGATGCGCTGCCAACGGGATTCGCCAGCGTTCTCCGCCGTGGCGGGAAGGGCTGCGGTGTCGAGGTCGAATACGCGGGAGAATTCCGTGAAGGTGGCCACGTTGACGCTGGGCAGGTGCCGCATGCGGCCGGTCTCGGCGTCGGTGTTCTCGTTTTCGAAATCGTCCTCGATGTAGAGTGTCTCGTGCATTCCGGCGGAGGGAATCACGGACACAGGGCCGAGGAAGAAGGGCACGCTCACGGTGGGGTCGACCTCGACACGGCCGCCGGAGTCGCCCTTGGCGCGCCAGTTGTAGCCCACCGTGGAATCCATCATGAATTCGACGGGCAGGTCGGGGACGATGCGGTCCTTCCATACGTAGGCCGAAAGTTCGGGCAGGCGCTGGAGGGTGGGGTTGTCGTCCGGGTCGAGGTTGTCGTTCATGTAGCTGAGGTTCTGGGTGTACTGCATGCGTCCGGCCACGCCGAAGCGGTCCCACGAGCGGGAGACGAGCAGCGTGGTGGTGCGTTCCAGCGAGTCGGCATCAGCGATGTCGCGGCCGAATTCGTCGAGGAACAGGTCCTTGGCGCGGTCGAAGCCGGACAGGCCGGATTTGAATTCGCGCAGGTAGTTCTGGTCCGAGGCGTAGTCGATGTCGAGCTTCACCTTCCACTGCGGGTCGGGCAGGTGGCCGTTGAACTTGCTGCGGAACCAGTAGCGGTTGCGGTTGGGGCGGATGAGTCCGTCATCGTCGAACTGGGAGTCCTCGTCGGATTCGGAGTTGGCGCGGATGCTGTCGTGTAGCCAGTCCGCCTGCCAGACGCTCTTGGAGTCCGAGTCCGGCGTGTTGCGGTACTCGATGCCCTGACGCAGGCCGCGATTGGCGAGGAAATTCTCGTAGAAGGTCGCGTCGCGCTCTTCGTCGATGGCCCAGTAGATGGGCTGGTTGATGTAGAAGCCGTTGCGCGAGCTGACGCCGATCTCGGGGATGAGCAGACCGCTCTGGCGCTTGACCTTGGCAGGCAGGACCATGAAGGGCGTGGCCAGAAGGGAGGTGTCGCCCACCTTGAAGGCGGTGCGCTTGAGCCATGCGTAGCCCTCGATGGTCACCTCGCCCTCGTCCATGTCAATGGACCATGCTTCGGACGGATCGTCGCAGGAGGTGACGGTGGCCGAGCGGAAGGTGTAGGTGTCGCCCTCGTGCTTCTCGATGTGTCTTCCGGAGAAGTAGAGGTGGGCGTCGTCGATGAAGACATAGCCGTTCTTGAGCCAGCCCACGCGGGATTTGAGGTCGAACTCGGCCTCGTCAGCGGTGAGGCGGTCCTTCGTCCACATGGCTTCGACGTTGCCCTTCAGGTACACCCAGCCCGTCTTGCGGTAGTAGCGCGCGAAGTCCGCGCGCAGGGTGCGCTTGCCCTGCGAGAGCACCACGTTGCCGGATGCCTCGATGATTTCGGGGTCGTGCTCGGCGGCCATGGAGTCGGCGCTGAGCTGCCATGCTTCGGCGTCCTGTGTGGCGCTTGCGGCGAGGTGGTCCGAAAGGATGTCTCCGCCAGCAAGGGCGGGACGTGCGGCGGCGAAGAAAAGCGCCGTCGCGATCACAGCCAGAAGGGCCGGTACGAGGCCGGTCGTGCGATGGAGCGGCGTGCGGATCATTGCGGTCATGATCGTCCGTGCGTTATAGGGTACTGTTGGGATTGGCCGTTGCGGCTGCCGGTGCGACTTCGGGGCACGTACCATATGTTACGGTAAATGAACAGTAGGCATAACGACGGAAATTCCTTATAGAACCTCCCGGTCCGGGGACGTTCCGGACGTGTCCGAATAACCGGTGAGGATGCAATGACCATCGCCTACAATCATCTGGAAACCATTGTCTATCCTGAAAGAATAGCTGAAAATTGGCGCAGGCTGGAAGCCATTGGCGGACATGCCTGCGCGGTGATCAAGGCCGACGCCTACGGGCATGGCCTGCTGGAAACGGCGCGTGCCCTCGACCGCGCCGGTGCGCATACCCTTGGCGCAGGAACCGTGGAGGAGGCCGCCCGCATCAGGGCCGACGGCTACTCCGGGCGAGTGATGTCGCTTCTGGGCGCGCAACTCGATACGGATTTCGAATTGGCCGCCCGCGAGCGCATCGTGCCCTTCACGGGGCGCATGGAGCAGTTGCGGCGCATGGACGAGACCGGACGGCGGCTCGGCATGCGCGTGCCCATCGCCCTGAAGCTCGATACCGGCATGGGCCGGCTCGGCTTCGTGCCCGAGGACGCCCCTGCGCTGGCCGAGGCGCTGGCGGATATGTCCGGCGTGGAGGTGAGCATGGTGTGCTCGCATCTGGCCACGGCGGACATGCCCGAGGAGCGCGACTACGTGCTGGAGCAGGGCCGCAGATTCGCGAACGCCGTGGACGTGCTGCGCCGTGCGGGATATGCCTTCGAGGCCAATCTCGCCAACTCGGCGGCGCTTCTGGCCTATCCCGAGTTGCGGCATGACGCGCAGCGTCCCGGCATCAGCCTGTACGGCTGCAACGTGTTCTGGGGCACGGACATGGCGGAACTCGGCGCGGATTTCGCGCCCGCCATGGAAGTCCGTAGCCGCGTGTATCAGGTCCACGAACTGAAGACGGGGCAGTCCGTGAACTACGGGCGCACCTTTGTGGCTCCGTGCGACATGCGCGTGGCCATCATTGCCGCGGGCTACTCGGACAACTTCCCGCGTGCGCTGTCCAATCGCGGTTTCGCGAATATCGGCGGCACGCGCGTGCCGTTGGTTGGGCGCGTGTGCATGCAGATGTCGGCCCTCGACGTGACGGAACTGCCCGGCGTGAAGCCCGGCGACGACGTTTGGCTGCTTGGCGGACCCGGTGCGGGTGCCATCCGCGCCGAGGAGGTTGCCGACTGGTGCGGAACCATCAGTTATGAGGTATTGTGCCTTCTGGGCCAGAATCCCCGCAGGTTTGCTTGACAGGCCGGGGGGCTTGGAATAATGACTGCGTTTTGCCTTGCTCTTGCCATTGGCGGCAAGGGCCAATAGACCATGAGGAGGAACTTATGAGAAAGTTCGAGACTTTGCTGCTGCTCTCCCCCGAGTTCGCAGCCGAGGAGCGCCAGACGATCCTCGACAACCTGACCGGCGTCATCACCCGTGAGGGCGGCGTTGTGGATCTGGTTGACGACTGGGGCCTGCGCGATCTTGCGTACCCCGTGAAGAAGAAGACCCGCGGCTACTATGTGCGCCTGGAGTACACTGCTCCCGGTCAGCTCGTTGCCGAGCTTGAGCGCAACATTCGTATCACCGACGGCATCTACAAGTTCGTCACCGTTCGCCTTGGCGAAGAGGCCGAAGCCGAGGAGGTTGCATAAATGGCTTTCCGTAAAAAATTCACTCCGCGGAAGAAGTTCTGTCGTTTCTGCGCCGACAAGGACCTCCCCATCGATTACAAGCGTGTCGACATTCTGAGGGATTTCATCACCGAGCGCGGCAAGATCATCCCCCGTCGCATCACCGGTACCTGCGCAAAGCATCAGCGCCGCCTCACCGTGGCGATCAAGCGCGCCAGGCAGATGGCCCTTCTGTACTACACCGCTGTGCATAGCACCGTGGTGAAGAAAAGGACGCTCTAGGGGAGGCTTGCACCAATGAAACTCATTCTTCGAGCAGATATCGACAATCTCGGCCGTCTGGGCGACATCGTCAAAGTGAAGCCCGGCTATGGCCGTAACTATCTCCTGCCCCAGGGTCTTGCCATGCTGGCTACCGAGGCGAACGCCAAGGTTTTTGAGCTGGAGCGCAAGAAGCTGCAGGAAAAGATGGACAAGATCCGCTTCGAGGCCGAGGAGATGGGCAAGAAGCTGGAAGAGGCCAAGCTCGTCCTGCGCGTTCGCGTGGGCGACGGCGACCGCCTCTACGGCTCCGTCACCAACTCCCACATCGGCGAAGCCCTTGCTGAAATGGGCTTGGAAGTCGACAAGAAAAAGATTATTCTCGGCGATCCGATCCGTTCCCTTGGCGTGTACTCCGTGCCCGTCAAGCTGCATCCTGATGTGCAGTGCGAACTGACCGTGAGCGTTGTGCGTCACGACTGGGTCGAAGGCCAGCCCATCACCTCCGAGGAGGCCGAGGCTGCCCTGGAACTGAAACTTGAAGCTGAGGCCGAGGCTACCGCCAAGGCGGCCGAAGAAGAAGCTGTAAGCAATGACGCAGGACAGGCCGACGAGTCTGAACAGGCCTAGAAAAGATCGCTCCCGGTCCCCGCAGGGGACCGGGGGTTCCGCTGTCGCCGAGGCCCTTGATAGGGCCTCCGGCGATATGCTGCGAAAAGTTCCCCCCCACAACCTCGAAGCCGAACAGGCGGTTCTGGGGGGCGTTTTTTTGAAGTCCAACGTGTTCCACGACCTCGTGGACGTCCTCGGCGAGGACGATTTCTACTCGCCAGCCCATCGCATCATCTACAGGGCCTTTCAGGAGTGCTTCCGCAAGTCCGTCCCCATGGACCTGCTGACCGTCGCTGAAGAGCTGCGCAGCATGGGCAAGCTCGACGATGTGGGCGGCCCCGTCTATCTGGCGGAACTGGCCGATTCCACGGTGAGCACCTCCAATGCCCTGTTCCACGCCAAGATCGTCCGCAACCGCTCCATCCAGCGCCAGCTGATCGGTGTGGCATCGGACATCATCGAAAACTGCTTCGATGGCGCGAACGATGTCGATGCGCTGCTCGACGAGTCCGAGCAGTCCATCTTCGCCATTTCCGAGCAGCGCTCCAACAAGACCTTCGTCGCTTCCAAGGAACTGGTGAATCAGGTCTTCGAGAAGCTGCAGGAACTCTACAGCCGAAAGGAAATCGTCACCGGCGTTCCCACCGGCTACTACAAGTTCGATGAACTCACGGCCGGTCTTCAAGCGACCGACCTCATCATCATCGCTGGCCGTCCCGCCATGGGCAAGACGTCCTTCGCGCTGAACATCGGCCTGCGCGCCGCGTCCGACTATGGGACGCCGACGGCCGTGTTCTCGCTCGAAATGGGCATGGACCAGCTGATGATGCGTATGCTGTGCACCAAGGCGCGGGTCAACCTCGCCGACATGCGCCGCGGCTTCATCGACGACGAGGCATGGGCGCGCCTGTACGACGCCGCGGAGGATATGTCCGCTGCGCCGATCTACATCGACGACACCCCCGCCATCAGCACGCTGGAACTGCGTGCGCGTTGCCGTCGCCTCAAGGCCGAAAAGGGCCTCGGGCTGGTCATCGTGGACTACCTTCAGCTTATGCGGGCCGGGCGCACCATCGACTCTCGCGAACAGGAAATCTCCGAAATCTCGCGGACGCTCAAGGCGCTGGCCAAGGAAATCCAGGTCCCCGTCATCGCGCTTTCGCAGCTCAACCGAAAGGTCGAGGAACGCACGGACAAGCGCCCGAAGCTTTCGGACCTTCGCGAATCCGGCGCTATCGAGCAGGACGCCGACATGATCGTCTTCCTGTACCGCGACGAGGTCTACAACACGAGCGACGACAACCCCAAGAAGGGCATTGCCGAAGTCATCATCGGCAAGCACCGAAACGGTCCCACCGGAGTGGTGGAGCTGACGTTCCTCAAGGAGCACACTGCGTTCGAAAATCTTGCCATGGCTGCGGAACCTTCCGAATACTCCAATTCCTGACGCGCCTTGCGCCGGTCACCCTCAACTGCATCTGGAGCCACACGTGTACTTCGATAAGGCCGAGACTTACTCTCGTGAGGAAATTGAACGGATTCAGGTTGTACGACTTCGCAATGTGGTCGAGCGCGCCGCGCGCTCGCGCTTCTATGCAGAGAGCCTCGGTGGCATCGACCCTGCTGACATTCGCAGCGTCGACGACATTCGTCGCCTGCCGCTGACCACGAAGAACGACCTGCGCGCCAGCTATCCCGATGGACTGCTGACCGTTCCCCACGACCAGTTCGTCCGGCTGCACGTCTCCAGCGGCACCACCGGCAATCCCACGGCCGTCTACTACACGCAGAACGATCTCAATTCATGGGCGGACCTTATGGCCCGCTGCATGCATATGATCGGCATTCGCCCCGGCGACGTGTTTCAGAATATGAGTGGCTATGGCCTGTTCACCGGCGGTCTGGGCATCCACTACGGCGCGGAGCGCCTCGGCTGCCTCACCATTCCGTCCGGCGCGGGCAACACGGCGCGTCAGATCAAGCTGATGAAGGATTTCCGGACCACGGCCATCCACATCATCCCGTCCTACGCGCTGTACTTCGCCGAGGCGCTGACCAAGTCCGGCATCGACCCCCGGCGCGACCTTGCCCTGCGCGTGGCGCTCGTCGGTGCGGAGCCGCACACCGAGGAAAGCCGTCGCAAGATCGAGGACGCCCTCGGCATCAAGGCCTACAACTCCTACGGCCTGTCCGAGATGAACGGACCGGGCGTCGCGTTCGAGTGTCTTGAGCAGAAGGGCATGCACGTCTGGGAAGACGCCTACCTCATCGAGATTCTCGATCCCGAGACGCTCGAACCGGTGAAGGAGGGCGAGATCGGCGAGATCGTCATGACGTCGCTTCTGCGCGAGGGCATGCCCATAATCCGTTACCGCACCCGCGACCTGTGCCGCTTCCTGCCGGGCGAATGCCCCTGCGGACGCAAGCACCGCCGCATTGACCGCATCCTCGGCCGCGCGGACGACATGATGATCCTCAAGGGCGTGAACATCTACCCGATGCAGATCGAGCAGGTGCTGATGGCCATGCCCGAGGTGGGCCAGAATTACCTCATCGAGCTGGACAACGACGGCCACATCGACCTCATGCGCGTGAAGGTCGAGATCAAGGAAGAGTTCTTCATTGAGGACATGCGCGCCCTCAACGCCCTGCGCGAGCGCATCCAGACCGCACTGCGCTACGAGATTCTGCTCACGCCCAAGGTCGAGCTCGTGGAAGCCAACACCCTGCCCAAGAGCGAGGGCAAGGCCAAGCGCGTGATCGATTTGAGGAAGCAGTTCTAGTGGAATACGTGAGTGGCATCCTGACCGTTCTTTTCGTGCTCGCCTGTTTTGGTGCGCTGGTTCTGCACGTCTTTTCCCTGCCCGCCAACTGGGTGGTGCTGGGACTGGTGGCGCTGTGGAAGGCGACGCATCCGGACATGGCGCTGACGTGGATCGGTTTCGGCGGGTTGGCGCTTCTGGCGCTGGCTGGCGAGGGGCTGGAATTCGTGATCCGGCTCAAGGGTGCCAAGCAGTATGGCGCATCCTCCAAGGGCAACTGGGGCGGCGTGCTCGGTGCCATTGCCGGTGCCATTGTCGGTGCCGGGTTCCTGTTCGGCATCGGTGCGCTGCCCGGCGCACTGCTCGGCGCGTTCGGCGGCTGCCTTGCCGTCGAGCGCATTCAGGGCCGCACATTCGAAGAGGCCCGCACGGCGGCCATGGGCGCAATGTACGGGACCTTCCTCGGCCTTGTGGCCAAGGTGGGTATCGGCGTGGTCATGGCAACCATGGCGGCCGGAAGCGTGTGGGGCGCGTAACGCCCCGCCAAGCACCATTTTATCGCACAAGGATGGAACGATGCCAGAGATGAACGCGTTTCCCGCTTACAGGGGCCGCATGGAATACTTCTGCCTCGGCTGCGGCGCACGCTACGGCACCGAGGAATTGCACTATACCTGCCCGAATTGCGGCGGCGTTTTCCTGCTGCGCGATGCGGGCTTCGATACCCTGCGCGAGCGCTCTGGCGAAGAGTGGCGTACGGTGTTCGACACCCGCGCCGGTGCCAAGAGCGACGCCCTGCGCGGCATCTTCCGTTTCTATGAGCTGATGGCTCCGGTCATGGACGAGGCGGACATCGTCTACCTCGGCGAGGGCAACACGCCCATCATCAGCTCCAGCAATCGCCTGTCCGCCCAGCTTGGCGGGCAGCGCATGGCCTTCAAGAACGACGGCCAGAACCCCAGCGCCTCCTTCAAGGACCGGGGCATGGCCTGCGCCTTCAGCTTCCTGAACCACCTCATCCGGACGCGCAATCTGGACGAGATTCTCGCGGTGTGCGCCTCCACGGGCGATACCTCCGCAGCCGCCGCGCTGTATGCCTCCTACGCGGACGGACGCATCAAGTCCGCCGTCATCCTGCCGCAGGGCAAGGTGACTCCGCAGCAGTTGGCCCAGCCGCTGGGCAGCGGTGCCGTGGTGCTCGAAGTGCCCGGAGTGTTCGACGACTGCATGAAGGTGGTCGAGCATCTGGCGGACAACTATCAGGTGGCGCTACTCAATTCCAAGAACGCGTGGCGCATCCTCGGTCAGGAGTCCTACGCCTTCGAGGTCGCCCAGTGGTACGACTGGGATCTCGCGGGCAAGGCCATCTTCGTGCCCATCGGCAACGCGGGCAACATCACCGCGATCATGAGCGGCTTCCTCAAGATGTTCGAACTCGGCATCATTACGGCGCTGCCCCGCGTGTTCGGCGTGCAGTCCCACCATGCCGACCCCGTGTATCGCTATTACGCCGCGCAGCCGCAAGAGCGCGAGTGGCACCCCGTGACCGTGGAGCCGAGCGTGGCGCAGGCCGCGATGATCGGCAATCCCGTGTCCTTCCCGCGCGTGCGGCACTTTGCCGAGCGCTACGAGGCCATTGCCGGTCCCGGAAGTTTCCAGGTGGTGCAGGTCACCGAGCAGGCCATCATCGAGGGCATGCTGCTGGCCAACCGCCACGGCCACATCTCCTGCACGCAGGGCGGCGAATGCCTTGCCGGCCTCATCCGCGCCCGCGAGCTTCGGCTCATCGACGCAGAGGAGACGGCGGTGCTCGACGCCACGGCGCACATGCTCAAGTTCATCGGCTTTCAGGACATGTACTTCGAGAACACCTTCCCACAGTCCTATGGCATCACGCCCGATCCGGCGCGCTCCAATCGCCCGGAACTGGTCATCGAAGCCGCCGAGAAGGAGCGCCTCGCTCCGGCGGAGTACACCGTGGCCTGCGCGCAGAGCGTCGTCGAACGTCTCGGCCTCAAAGCCCGCTAGTTTCGTATTCAATCGCCAATGATGAAGGGGGAGTCCTAGGACTCCCCCTTTTTTGTGCCGTTGTACGGTTCCGGCGTGCTGTCCGAGGCGTCGGGCTGTGTTTCGTCGTGATGCGGCTTGAGCGGCGGCAGGTGGATGGTGAAGCGTGTCCACTCGCCGGGTTCCGAATCCACGCGGAACTCGCCGCCGTGATTGCGTGTGATGATGAAGTACGACACGGAAAGCCCGAGTCCCGTGCCGAAGCCGACGCCCTTGGTAGTGAAGAACGGCTCGAAGATGCGCTTGTGCGATTCGAGGCGGATACCCGGCCCGTTGTCTTCGATTTCGATACGAACCTTTCCGTTCTCTGGGGCCGTGCGCAGGGTGATGCGCGGTGTCTGCCCCGCGTAGTCCTTTTCGGCCATGGCCTGTCCGGCGTTTTTGAGCAGGTTCAGAAACACCTGCTCCAGTTCCGTGCCGTTGACGGCGATGATCGGCGTGTCGGGATCGTATTCACGTACGATTTCTATCTGCTTGAAATCGTATTTCTTCTTGAGGTCGTAATCCTTGGAGGCGAGTTCCGCCGCGCGGTCGAGGAGCATGCCGATGTTGTGGGGCGTTCTGGTCGTTTCGCTCTTGCGGCTGAAGTCCAGCATGTTCCGGACGATGACGGCGGCGCGGTTGCCTGCTTCCTGAATGCCTTCTATGTACGTGGATATCTTTCTGCGCTGCATGTATTCGTGCACCAGCGTGAGGTCCAGCCCCAACTCGTCGGCGACGGTCTTGTTCGCGGGCATGTCTGGCGAGAGACGGCGTGTGATGTTCTGGCTGGCCTGAAGCACCGCGCCGAGGGGATTGTTGATCTCGTGGGCCATTCCCGCCGCAAGGCCGCCGACGGACATCATCTTTTCCGTCTGGATCATCATGTCCTCAATGTGGACGCGGCTGGTCACGTCGTCCAGCCGCATGACGGCGCCCTCCACGGTCTGGGCGCCCAGCGGGTAGACGGTGAGGTCGAAGAATCGTTTTTCGCCCTCTACAAGCCGGGGAATCCTTGTCGCGAACTGCGGCTCCGCGTCGCGCATGGCCTTGTGTACGGCCTGACAGTCGTCTCCAAGGATGTGGAAGACCTCTTCGAGCGGTCGGCGTTGGGCCTTCGTGGCGGAAATCCCCGTGCGTTCCGCTGCCGCGCGGTTCCACTGTGTCACCCGGCCCAGTCTGTCCACGGCGATGAGGATGGAGGGCATGGAATCGACGATGTTGCCAAGGAGCGAGCGCAGGCTCTGTACCTCGCGTTGGGAGTTCACGCGTTCGGTGATGTCGCGGAAGTTGAAGACTCTGCCCATGACATGCCCGTCACGCACGAGGGGGTAGGCGTAGCGCTCTATGGTGCGCCCGTCGCGGCAGGCCAGTTCGTCGAAACGTACGGAATCCGGAGCGAGGAGGGCGAAACCCTCGCGCAGGGTGTCGGGAGCCTGCACCTGCTCCGCCATGAGGGCGAAGACGCTGGCGCTGTCGTCAAGCCCCATCCTTTCCGGAATACCCCACATGGTGGCGAACTGCGGGTTCGTATCCACGATGTTCCCCGTCTGGTCGAGGACGAGGATGGCGTCGCCCGTGGAGTTGAAGGTGACGCGCAGCAGTTCCTCGCGCCGCCGCAGGGTGTCGTTGGCGGTGACGAGTTCGGCCGTCTTTTCGCGCACGTGGATTTCGAGGGTGTCGCGCGCCTGCTGGAGCTTTTCCTGCGCCATGTCGCGCTCGCGGATCATGCGGTTTGCCGGTTCGGCGAGGGCTGCGAATTCATCGAATTCCAGCGCGCCTGGGTCGATGTGCGCGGCTCCCTTGGCTGCCTTGTCGAAGAACGATGAGAAGGCCGTGAAGCTGCGGTTGATCTGTGCGGTCATAAGCCGTGTGGAAAGCGAAATGCCGACGATGAGCAGGGCGAGAAGCGCCCCGATACGCAGGAGCCGGTCCCGGATGTCGCTTATGAGGCTGGAGCGCATCTGGCCGATGGTCTGGTCGATTTCATCGAGGTAGACACCCGCGCCGACCATCCAGTCCCATTCATCGACGGGCCGGATGTGGCTCATCTTCGGATGCTGCTCGTCGGACCCCGGCTTGCGCCACATGTAGGTCATGAACCCGCCCCCAGGCTGGGCTGCGGCCTCTTGGCCGAGTTGCATCAGGCTTGGCGATCCGGGGGCGGTGTTGTCCGGCACCGGTTGGCCGACGAGTTCCGGTTGCAGGCCGTTGGCGAGCATGGTGCCGTCCCGGTGTACGACGAAGATGTACCCACTTTTTTCGAAGCGGATATGGCCGAGGCGAGAGAGCACTTCGGCCTTGATGTCCCTCTCGACGTCATCGAGATACTCGCCGGTGCCGATGAACCAGCCGAATGGCGCGAATGTTTTGACGTAGGCGATCTTGGGAAAGCTCGAATCGGGGATTCCGGGTTTGGGCCAGTGATATTCGTAGAAGCCCTCGCCGTTGGTCCTGCATATGTCTATGACATCACGTATGACGAGGCGGCCCTCGGTGTCGCGCAGATCGAGCAGATAGCGCTGTTCGTATTTCTGGTTGGGTGGGAAGAGTTGTTCGACGCCGCTGAAATCTCCAGCAAAGAAGTATCCTCTCCCATTGTTGAAGGAGATGGGGCGCAGGGCTTCGCGGACAAGGGATTCGAGGCGTTCGCGGGGCGTGTCCGCGCCGAAGGTGTCGACGATGTGCGTGGCAATGGCGTGGGCCTCGTAAACGCGCGAGCGGATGGACTCCCGCAGGCGTTCATCGGTGGTGCTCTTCATGTAGCCGATGTAATCGAGCACGTTGCCCAGTTCCTCGCGCAGCTTTTCCTTTCGGCTGTCGAGGTAGACTGAACGGAGTTGTCCGATTTCATCGCTGAAGGAGCGATACTCGCTGTGTATCCAGAGGGCCGCCGTGAGCGTGGCGGATATGACCGCGAGCGCGAGCATGCGCCGCTTTATGTCGTTGGTGAGACTTTTCTTGATGCATATGCCCATGTTCATGTAGTGTTGGCGATGAGTTGCGCGTGATCCTGTTTGCAGTTGTACGCTATTTCATCATCGGTCCGCAGACTCCAGCTCTCGTGCATTGTAAATGCACCGGGCGATGCAAGGCAACAAAAGTGTGCATCATGGCTCGATATTTCGATACGCTCGCTTGCCCTACGGCGCCGTCTGTGACATGTGAGCCCGGTCGCAGAGAATTTACAGAAAGTGAGAGCGTATGGCGAAAAATAGGATACGGGCGGACCAGTTGCTCTATGAGCAGGGACTGGTGGAAAGCAAGGAAAAAGCCGAGCGGCTCATCATGGCCGGGCAGGTTTTCGTGGAGCGGGTGGGCTGTCGCGAACCCGTGACCAAGCCGGGACAGCAGCTTTCGCAGGATGACGAGCTGTCGCTCAAGGGAGTGGAGCGTTTCGTTTCGCGCGGGGCGTACAAGCTGCTCACTGCCATCGAGCATTTCGGCCTGTCGTGCGAGGGCAAGGTCGCCCTTGATGTCGGCGCGTCCACGGGCGGCTTCACGGACTGCCTGCTCCAGCATGGGGCGAGCCGGGTGTACGCGGTGGACGTCGGCTACGGCCAGCTCGATTCGCGACTGCGCAACGATCCCCGCGTCGTGAACCTTGAGCGCACGAACATGCGCCTTGCGCCGGACGATCTGTTGCCGGAACAGGTGGACATGATCGTGGCTGACGTGTCCTTCATTTCGCTGACCAAGGTCATGGAGCCGAGCCTGCGTTTCCTGAAGCCCGGCGGCGAGGTCGCCGCGCTGGTCAAGCCGCAGTTCGAGGTCGCTCCGGGGCAGACGGACAAAGGTGTCGTGCGCGACGAAAATCTGCGTCAGCAGACCGTGGACATGGTGGTTCACTATCTCGTGAACGAGCACGGCATGGAGTTTATCGGCGTCATCCCCTCGCGCATCAAGGGGCCCAAGGGCAATCAGGAATACATCATCTATTTGCGGCGTCCGGAGGAACAGAGGTCCTGAAATTCGAATCCGGGAGGGCGAGATGGAACATCTGCGTGGCGTCTCCGAGATTGATCACCTCTTTAAACAGGCCGATCATGTAGACGTGAAGGTCGTTGAGGGCGAGGTGGAGCTGGCGGAATTCATCGCGGGAATGATGTCGTATTCCCCGGGGTGGCTCCGTAGCCTGTACGCCGTGCGCGGCGTGTTCGCCCGTGCGCTCGGGATGGGGCATTCCGGCTTCGACGGCACCGTCTTCCGCGCCGAGGATCTCACGCTTCTGCCCGGGGATAAGCTGATGTTCTTCACGACGGTCGCCGCGCAGTCCGGGCTGTTCTGGATCGGGGAAGTGACGGACAAGCCTCTGACCGCATATCTCGCCGTCGCCATGGAACCGCTGGGGAATGGTCGCAACAGATTCCACGTCGCCACGTTCATTCGCTACCGGAATTGGACGGGGCCTATCTATTTCAATCTTATCCGTCCGTTCCATCATGTCGTCGTGCGGCAGATGGCAATGGCCGGAGCGGTGGCGACCGCCTGATCCCGCGTCGTCGCGCCGGTTTCAGTCTTTGCGCGCAACCTTGTCGAGCAGCGTTCCCAGCGCCTTGAGGTGGCGTTTTTCCTCGTCGGCCATCTTGTAGAGCAGGGCGCGCGAGGCTTCGTTTGCGGAGCGCGCCGCATAGCGCGTGTAGAGGTCCAGCGCCTGTGCCTCGAACATCATCCCCGCCTCGATCACACCCGTGGGCGTGTCGAGGGCCGGTGTGTTGCGCCGTATGAATTCCTCCGCAGTCAGGCCGCCTTCGAGCATGGCGGCGCCTTCATCCTGCGCGCTGGCGGTCAGTAGCGCCGGGTCGAGCGCTTCGCCCGTCAGCTTCTGGTAGATCGTCAAGAGCCACGTCTGGTGCCTGTCCTCAAAATCGGCCAGTTTTTCGAGCAAATCCCGCACATCGTCCACCGTGGCCGTCTTGGCCATGGTTCGGTAGAAGTCGCCCAGCTGCACCTCCATGCGGCAGGCCAGCGCCACGACTTCCGCCGTCGATTCGTCCCCCGAAAAGGCGAGCAACCCGGCCGATCCCGGGCCGACGGCCGCCTCCCCACGCCATCCGGACATGCCATCCGTGAGGTTGTAGACCTCGGCCACCTTGTTGTCGCGCAGCATGGCCGCCGCGGCGGAGCTGCGCCCGCCGGAGCGGCAGTAGGCGATGGCGGGCTTGTCGCGGGGAATTTCGTGCAGACGGTCGGAAAGTTCCGGCAGAGGGATGTGAAAGGAACCGGGGATGTGTTCCTCCTCGTATTCCCAGTCCTGCCGGACATCGAGCAGGGTATAGGTGCCTTGCCTGCGCGACTTGATGAACGCGCGAACTTCGTCGGCGGTCAGGTCCCTGTATCCGGTTCTCATTTTACGCATTCCGTTCAGAAGTTTGATGAGCATGGTGAAACATAGCATGGGCGTGCATTTCGTGCCAATATTTGGCAAGCGAGGTGTGCTGTCCGTTTCGCGCCCAAAAAAGGCTTGATGATAACCGCCCGCTGTCGCAGAATTTCCCGGTTCGACCACTGCCGGGCATCGGTCCGGAAAAGCGAGGTGCAATGCGACTTCTTTCCCCCCGTCTTACCGTGCTGTACGAGATGGCATTTCTGGTGGCCGTATCGGTCGCCTGTGCGCATTTCTTCAATATCCATCATCCCGAGGGACTGACGTGGGAGCGCGCGCCGCTGCGCCAGAGCATGCTGCCCGCAGCGGCAGAAACCCTGCCCGGCGCATCCGCCGCGCAGGGAATCGACACGCCGGAAGCTCTGCAGGCCTTCACCGAGGGTGGGGCACTGTTCATTGATGCCCGTTTTGTGGAGGATTTCGAGGAAGGGCATGTGCCCGGTGCCGTCAACATTCCGCCCGGCATGTTTGCCGAGGACGCGCAGCGCCTTATCGGCGCGCCCGACGCGGGGCGGCGGATCATCATCTATTGCAGTTCCATCACCTGCCATATGAGCGCCGAACTGGCCGAAAGCCTCGACATGCTCGGTTACGGGAATCTTTTCGTGTACGGCGAGGGCTTCGCCGGCTGGCTGGCCGCTGGCGGCGCGGTGGAGGTCGGTTCCGGGGATGTTCCTGCCGATTCGGATGACGCTACCGGGGCGGCACCTGAATCCGAAGCCGCAGGGGAGGGGACGCGATGAATCGTTTCTACGAGGCGTGCAGCGTCATCCTCGGGCTGGTGTTCATCGCCGCCGCAGTGGACAAGGTGCTGCATCCGGCCCTGTTCGCACAGGTCGTGGTCAATTACCAGATTTTGCCGCCGGTGCTCATCAATCCGGTGGCAATGGTTCTGCCGTGGCTGGAATTCGCGTGTGGCGCGGCGCTGGCGTGCGGCGTGATGCGGCGCGGCGCGTCCGTCATCATTACGGGCATGCTGGCCGTGTTCATCGGCCTCATGTGGTACAACATCTCGCGCGGGCTGGACATCAGTTGCGGTTGTTTTTCCGTTCGCCCCGGCGCACGCGGGGACATGATGATCTCCGTGTGGCGCGATACGGTCCTGTTCTCCCTCGCCGTCATCTCGTGCTGGCGGGCCTTTGCCGATCATGCGGCGGAGCGTGCCTCGGCCCGCTTGCAGCGTGATATCCGTTTGGGACGTTTACGGCCTGCCCCCGCGTCGGTGCCCGTTTCCGTGCCTGCGGCCGGTGCGGCGTTCGGGCTGGCCACCGAGGCCCTCACGACGCCCGATGTTCATGCCGAGGCCGCCGACTGGGCGGCTCCATCTGGGCTGGAGTGGACACCGCAGGCGTCTGAGGAGGCTGGTTTTGCGGAGGCTGGTTTTGCCGAACCTGACGGGCAATCCGAGGAGTATCGGTCCCTGCTCGCGCAGGAGCCGGACGCGGCGTTAGCGGCTGATGCTGCGGAAGGTGCTGAGGTTGAAGCGACCACGCCGATGCAGTGGGAGCTTGAGGATTCGTTCGCTACGGATGACGCGGCTTCAGAGCCGCGCAAGGACGCAACCGACGAGGATGAGAAGAGCACCTAGCGCCCAGTGGGCGGCGTTGAGGGGAAAGCGCGTCTGCCATGCGCTTTCCCTGTCCAGCCCACGGGCCGCGATGGCCACGGTCTGATTCCATGTCTTGAGGGAGAGCGCGCGCATCGCCGCCTGCGGGAAGAGCATGATTCGCGAACGCAGTGGGAGGTTGGATGCGCGTAGGGCCATGGTGTGCCGGACGCGGGTGAAGACCTGCCACGTCAACGGTAGAAAGTGGATCATGAGCGCCATTGCGAGGGCGACGATCCATGCCTTCCCCCGCAGAATCGGGCGCAGCATCCACGCCAGCGCAGTGCCCATCGTGCGTGGCGATGCCGACAGGGCGAGGCACAGGCCGATAAGCATGAGCGCGAACAGGCGCATGCCGAGGATGCCGCCGCCCATGAGCGCCTGCGTGGGCGCGATGCCCGACCACATATCCACCCCCGTCTTGATTCCCACCCAGAGGCCGACGAAGGCCGCGCAGGCCTTGAAAACGCTTCGGTCCGTCGGATGCGTGCGCGTTACCGCCAGAGCGACCGCGCACAGCGCGCCGAGTATGACCGCCAGCCCCAGCGTGCCCGAGTGGAGCACCACCAGACCATAGCTGAAGGCCAGCAGTACCCGCACGCGTGGGTCGAGGGTGGGACGTTCGCGTCCGGGTGCCGGACTTTGCGCGTGTGGCGTGCTTTCGTGCGCCATGCCGGTCAGTCCCATGGCTGCAAGGTGCGGTTGGCGGTCCACGAGCTGGGCGGGCGGACTCCGAATTCGCGCACATGGTCGAGGATGTCGCGCGGTGCGCCCGAGAGGGCGATGCGTCCCGCATGCATCACGGCCATGACGTCCACGATGTCGGCCAGCGGCTCCAGATCGTGCGAGGTCACCACCTGCGTGAGGCCCGCGGAGCGGCTTGCGATGAGCATCTCGCGCATTTCGATCATGCCTGGATAGTCGAGCCCGCTGAAGGGTTCGTCCAGCAGCAGGCAGTCGGGCTGGCGGAGCAGGGCGGCCGCGAGGCACAGTTTGCGCTTCTGCCCCCACGAGAGATGCTGGACGGGCGTGTGCCACTGGTCGGCGAGACCGAAGCGTTGGGCCATGTCCAGCGCCTTGGTCCGGGCTACGTTGTCGTCCGTGGCGAAGCCGAGCAGGATGTCCTCCTCCACGGTGGCACCGAGGATTTGCAGGTCCGCGTCCTGAAGGAGCAGGCCCGAACTGCGGCGCATGGCGGCTTCGTCTCCGGGAGAGGTGAACCCGCCGCGAGAGATTGTGCCCCGCGTGGGCCGTAGAATGCCCGCCAGAAGCGAGAGCAGCGTGGATTTGCCCGAGCCGTTGGTTCCCACGAGGGCCAGTAGGGTTCCGCGCGTTATGGATAGGTTGATGTCGGAAAGCACGGTCGTGCCGCCCGGATAGGAATGGCTGAGTTGGTCGATGCGAATCATTGTTTTTCGTGTAAAGTGATGTTTGGGGAAAAAGATTCGCACATGCCGGGCGATGCGTCCAGAGCCGCGCCTACCGGCGTGTTCCGGGGATTGGCGCGACAACGGCGCTTGCGACGCGGTCTGTCCCGCGCGACCTGCTGAATGGAGGTGATATGCTCCTGTTTCATCCCGTATCCATGGTGGTGGTCAATCTGCTATCGCTCTATGTGCTGCACCTTGGCGCGCGGCGTTTCCGAATGGCCCATTTCGGCCAACCGGTGCGCTTCGCGTGGCGTAGACACGTGACGCTCGGGCTGGTTGTGCTTTGCGGCTGGGGGCTTGGCATGGCTGGCGCGATGGCCATTACGTGGCACTTCTGGGAGCGCGTGGGCGCAACCGGGTGGCATTTCGTCAACGCCGCAGGGTTCATGGCACCGCTTCTGTTCGTGGGCCTCGCTTCCGGGGTGTACATGGACCGTCGGCGCGGCCGCCGGGTGCTTTTGCCCGTGCTGCATGGCCTGTGCAATGTCGTCCTCGTCACGCTGGCGATGGGGCAGGTGTTCACGGGCTGGCATGCGCTCGTCGAGTTCGTCTTCTGAAAATCCGCCCTGATCGGTCGAGCCCGGAGATGCATCCGGCTGCGACGCATTCCTTTCACTGCGGCACTGTCCGCCGCGTCATACCCGATTGCCGTCTGGTGCCCGCCATTTCGCAACATGCTCCCGCAGGGATGCCATGGCTTGTGCCTGTGGAGTTGACATCGTGCTACCACGGGTGTACCGCGCTCCAATGAAGTGGAGAACTGGCGGCGCGTTGCCGCATATGGCGGAGGCACACCCGTGGGCGTGAAACGTGGCGCTACCATTGTCGATCTGGACGGTCCCAGGCAGCGGCTCGAAGTTGTGGCCGCTGGTCGGTCGTGGCTCATTGAGCGCACCGCGGACCTCGAAACGCTGTGGGAACTCATCGGCGAGGACGAATTCACCGAGGACGAGCGCCTGCCCTATTGGGCGGAGGTGTGGCCGTCCAGTGTCGTGCTGTCGGCGTGGCTGGGCGCGAACCGTGCCCGCATCGCCGGGCGCGTATGCGTCGACATGGGGTGCGGGCTGGGGCTGACGGCTTTGGCCGGTTCGCTTTTCGGCGCGCGCGTCATCGCCTTTGATTACGAATTCGAGCCGCTGTTCTTCGCGCGCGGCAACGCGGACCTGAACCGCGTGGCGCAGCCTCTGTGGATTCAGATGGACTGGCGCAATGCGGCCATCGCTGCTGGCAGCGCTCAATTCGTCTGGGCCGGGGACGTCATCTACGAGAAGCGTTTCATCGGCTCCGTGCTGTCGTTTCTGGATCATGTGCTCGTCCCCGGCGGGCGGGCATGGATAGCCGAACCTGACCGCGCCGTGGCCAGACCCTTCGGCGAGGCCGTGGCCGCACTCGGCTGGGGCTGCGAGCGGGTGCATACCGAGCACATCCAGTGGGAGGGGCATTCTGTTACGGTCCACATCCTTGAAATTTCGAAAAGGCCTTGACCCTCGCGGGGCAGGCATGAAACACCACTCAACTTCCGGAGGACGCAATGGGAAAGACGATTCGTTTCGGTGTTTCGCTTGATTCCGATCTGCTGGACAAGTTCGACAGTCATTGCGAGGAAAACAGTTATCAGACGCGTTCCGAGGCCATTCGCGACCTCATCCGCAATACGCTGGTGAAGAAGGAATGGGAAGAGTCGGACCGCGAAGTCGCGGGAACCCTGAGCATGGTCTATGATCATCATCAGAGCAATCTCTCCCAGCGGCTGACCGAATTGCAGCACGAGGCCCACGATTTGATTCTGTCCTCGCTGCATGTACATCTGGATCATCACAATTGTCTTGAAGTTCTGGTCCTCAAGGGACCGGCGGATAGAATCCGCAATCTGGGGCAGAGACTCGTCTCGACCAAGGGGGTCAAGCACGGGAAGCTCAGCCTCACAACCACCGGACAGGATTTGGTATAAGACCGATGAAGGATGTTCAGAGCGGCCCGGCCGAAGTGGCCATGCCCATCGACCGTGTCGGTGTGAAAAATCTGCGGCTGCCCGTGCTGGTTCGCAGCCGGGACAACAAGGGTGAAGTGCAGCATACCGTGGCCAGCGTGGATCTTTCAGTCGATCTGCCAGCCCGGTTCAAGGGCACTCACATGAGCCGCTTCATCGAGGCGCTGCGTGCCTGGAGTGAGGAGCTCGATTATTCGAGCTTCAAGCGGCTGCTTGAGGATGTGCGCCTGCGCCTGCAGGCCGAGCGCGCGCACCTCATCTTCCGTTTCCCCTATTTTCTCCAGCGGCTCGCTCCGGAGACCGGAACGCCCGCGCTCATGGATTACCAGTGCACCCTGCTTGGCGAGTTGGAGAGCGGCAAGCTCACCTTCGAGCTTGGCGTGGACGTGCCGGTGATGACGGTGTGCCCCTGTTCGCTGGCCATCTGCAATGGCGGAGCGCACAGCCAGCGCGCCATCGTCCGCATCCGGACCCGCTCCACGGGCATGGTGTGGATCGAGGATCTCATCGCCATTGCCGAGCAGGCCGGTTCCTCGCCCGTGTACGCGTTGCTCAAGCGCGAGGACGAGCGCCGCGTGACCGAGGACGCGTTTGCCAAGCCCGCCTTCGTGGAGGACGTGGTGCGTTCCGCCGCCGACGAACTGCGCAGGCTGGAGCAGGTGTCGTGGTTCCGCGTCGAGGTGGAGAGCCAGGAATCCATTCACAATCACAGCGCTTACGCCATCATTGAATTGGACAAGAATGTGTGAGACTCTGTGAGGGGCCGGATGCGTTGTCCGGTCCCCCGCATTCCACACGCATCGGGATGACGTCATGAACGTGCTCGCCGCGGCGCAGTCCGCACTCGACGCCTTTTCCACGGCGCAGGCCGTGACCGCCAACAACATCGCCAACGTCAACACGGAGGGCTTCGCGCCTTCGCGTGTGGACTTTGAGGAGCGCCTCGGCTACGGGGGCGTTGGCGTGTCCGACATTGTCACCGCCGACGCGGCGGCCGACGGTGCCTCGGGCACCGACCTCGCTGTGGAGATGACGTCCCTCATCGTCAACGAGCGCTCCTTCGAGGCTTCCGCAGCGGTTGTCGCCACGCAGGACGAGATGCTCGGCACCTTCCTCGATCACGTGGTCTGACCCGTTTTCCATCGCCGGGCCGGAGTTGAAGCCTCCGGTTTTCGCAATCCTCGGCGACATTTATCCAAAAGACTCTTGACTTTGCGTCATGAAATTGACAGCAATGACCAGATAGCGCGCGAACCTGCGCGCACTGCCTGTCGTTCGGAAGGGAGAGCCGGACGTCGGGCTTCATCGTGGAGGACGAATGGATATCGACAAGAGCGGAATCATAGGTCAAAGCCCGGCGCTGCGGAAGGTCTTCGGCGTGCTGGCCAAGGTCGCGCCTACGGAGAGCACCGTCCTTGTGACGGGCGAATCCGGCACGGGCAAGGAACTGCTGGTCCGCGCACTGCATACCAACAGCAAGCGGGCGGACAAGCCCTTCGTGCCCATCAACTGCGGAGCCATTCCGCGCGACCTGCTCGAATCCGAACTCTTCGGCCACGAGAAGGGAGCCTTTACCCACGCCATCCGCTCGCGGGCCGGGCGATTCGAACTCGCGGACGGCGGTACGATCTTTCTCGATGAAATCGGCGAGCTTGATCTCTCCCTACAGGTGAAGATTCTGCGCGTGTTGCAGGAAAAGGAATTTGAGCGGGTGGGCGGCACCAAGACCCAGCAGGTCGATGTGCGCATCGTGGCCGCCACCAATCGCGACCTTGAGCAGGAGGTAGCCCGGGGCAACTTTCGCGAGGACCTTTTCTACCGCCTGAACGTCATTCCGCTGCACCTGCCCCCCCTGCGCGAGCGCGGGGCGGACGTGTTGCTGCTGGCGGACTATTTCCTCTCGCGTTTCGCGCAGGAGCAGGGCATCACGCCGCTACGCCTCGCCCCCGAGGCGCGGGCCATGTTGCAGGTCTACGACTGGCCGGGCAACATTCGCGAGCTTGAGAATTTCATGGAGCGTCTCTCCATCCTGTGCGAGGGAGAGATCATCCAGCCCACGGACCTTCCGGAGAAGATATGGTCCAGCGCCGGGCGCGAGCTGCCCGAAGCGCCCTTGCCCGCAGAGCCGGTTCAGGTCGGCTTCGCATGGCCGCAGATTCGCGACTTGCGCGATCACGATATGGACCTCAAGACCTTTCTGGACGCCGTGGAGGAAAAGTTGCTCCTCGAAGCCCTCGACATGGCCGATGGCGTCAAGAATCGGGCGGCGGAGGTGCTTGGCATCAAGCGGACCACGCTCATCGAGAAGCTCAAGAAGAAGGGGCTGTGATCGTTGTGCGGCCCTCGCGCCGTGGGGGCCGGACATCCTGTCATGCGGGCACGGGGAGGCGAGTCCATTGACGAGCGTTTTTGCATGGTTATTGCAAGAAGTGATGACGTGAACGCGCGTACGACCCGCAGGCCTTCCTGCATCCTCATCCTGTTGAGCCTTTTCTGGCTCCTTCTCCCGTCCGATGGCGGGGCCGTTTCCTATACATTCGGCCTGCATCCGGATCGGGAGCGGCTTGTTTTCACCTTCCCCGGCACTCTTCCGAAGTATGATGTGGCCCGCACCGGCGGGCGCGAATTTTCCGTCTCCATTCCCGCCGGGATGGGGGGCGTGAGCGGTCCGCGTCCGGATTTCGGCGGTGCTGCGCTCATCCGCGATGTGCGTGTCGCCCCCTCAGGGGCTGATGTGCGCATGGGAACTGACGCCTTCGGCTACGTCGCCTTTACGCTCGAAAATCCATCACGCCTCGTTATTGACGTGTTTCGCGATCCCCTTGGTGCGCGTTGGCGTCCCAACGGGACAACGCCTCGCCCTCGTGCAGAGGCCCCCGCGCCCACTCCTGTCGCCAAGCCCGAACCCGCCGCGCACAAGGCTGCGGCTACGGACCGGGGCGCAGCTCCTGTCACGCAATCCACTCCCGAAGTGCAGACTCCTCCGGCCGCGACCGCGCGGCAGGCCGACATTCCGCCTGTGGCCCCAGCTTCGCAGCCCACCCCTGCGGCACCCGTAGTGTCGCGCACCGATGGGCATGTGGTTTCCGGAAAGGTCGCCCGCCCCGGTGCTACTGGGAGCGACGCCGGAGAGTCCGCACCTGCACCGGCCCGACAGGACGAAGCGCCTGCGCAGACCGCCCCTCGTCAGTCGCAGCCGGAGCCGCCGTCCGCGACCGCCAATGTCTTTCGTGGCAAGGTGGTGCGCGGTGGTGAGGTTCCCGAGGCGCGCGAGTCCGTGCCGCTGGCCGAGCCGGTTGCCCCTGCGCCTGCCGCTCCCGTCGCGCAGGTGCCCGCAGCACCTGCACAAGCGCCCGCGCCTGAAGCTGTTTCGAAGCCGATGGGCGAGGACAATGCCTCTCGCGTGACGCAGGATGTCGCCGATTTCATTCGCGAGGAATCCGGGCCGTGGGTCTATCGCGCCCGGCTCGGCAAGGATGGTGCGCCGCAGCCGCCCACGGCGGAGGTTCCCGCGCCCCGCGTCGCCGAGGAGGCTCCCGTTGCGCCGCGTACGCCGGATTTGCCGCAGCCGCTGGTGGAGGCGGAGCCTGCGAATGCGACCGAGGAGGTCGCCGCCGAGGAGGCCGAACAGGCTCCGGCGGAGGGCACCAACGCCACGACGCCCGATTTCGACGAGGTCATGCTGGCCGCGCAGACCGCCCAGAGCACGGGCGAGCACGACGTGGCTCTTGAGCATCTCGACATCCTGACACGCGATTCGCGCGTCCCCGCCGAGTTGAAGGAGGAGGCGCTCTATCTCAAGGCGGACATCCTGTATTCGAAATACTCCGGCGAGTTCGACAAGCATTTCGACGAGATCAACGGCGCGTACGAAGCGGCCATGAATTTCAATCTCGATTCCAAGCGCGTTCCGGCCGCACTGCTCAAGCGTGGCGTGCTGAACCTGCACGTGGAGAACGTCCCCGAGGCCACTGCCTTCTTCAACCTGCTGCGCAACAGGCACAAGAACGATCCCAACGTTCCGCTGACCTACTACTACTGGGGCGACTACCACTTCAAGAAGAAGGACTACCAGCGCGCTGCCGACGAATTCCAGTATCTGGTGCAGGTCTATCCGGACAGCCCCTTCGTGCGCGAGGCGTCGCTCGGTCTGGCGCGTTCGTTGCGCGAGCTTGGCTACGACAAGCAGGCCTTCCAGATCGTGGACTTCATCGAGAAGCGCTGGCCGCGCTACTACATCGAGTTCCCGCCGTTCCTCCAGCTGCAGGGCGACGCGGCCTTCTCCGTCAAGAATTATCAGGCCGCCAAGGACTATTACTGGGCCTACTACAACATCGACCCGCAGGGCGACGACGCGGACGTCATCCTCGCCCGCCTCGGCGACATCTACGTCAATACGGATAAGCCCGCCGCCGCGCGCGAAGTGTACGAGAAGGCCATAGCCGAGTTTCCGGACCGTGAGGGTGGGCTCGTCTCCAAGATGCGCCTCGCCGAGGAAGGCATCTACGACGAGCCGAGCGTGGAGCAGATGTTCACAATTTTCGACAGGCCTCTCAATCTCAAGCCGTCGCAGATTTATCAGGAGATCATCGCCGATTATCCTGACAGTGAACTTGCTCCGTTGGCGCAACTCAAGCTGGGCATCTGGCAGTTGTGGAACAAGAAGTATTTCGACGCCATCGCCGCTTCCCGCGATTTCGCCACGCGCTATCCGGACAGCCCGCTCTTGCCCCGCGCCCGCGACGTGGGCCTTCAGGCCTTTAGCATGGTCGTGGAACCTCTTGTGCGCGAGGAAAACTATCCGATGATCCTCAAGCTCTGGAAGGATTACGATTTCCTGCGTGACAGCCTTGAGGAGCTTTCCCCCGGTGCACGCATGGCCCTTGCCCTGAGCTTCTGGAAGCGCGGCGAACCTGCGCAGGCGCTGGACATCGTCACGCCGTTCCTGCGTCAGCCGCAGATTCCCGACGTCTCCGAGATGGCCATGAGCCTCGCCCTGTCCGTGTATCTGGAGAATCAGGCGTGGGACAAGGTGCTCGACGTGTCGCAGGCGGTGCGCAATTGGGAACTTTCGCCTGACCATCGCCGCGAGTTGCGCTATGCTCAAGCCCTCGCCTACGAAAATCTTGGCGACTTCGAGCACAGCCGCCCCCTGTGGGCGGAACTGGGCATGGATACCCAGCTCGACGAACGCCAGCATGCCTACGCGTTGTACTTCATGGCGCTTGGGGCCATGGATTCGAATCAACTCAAGCAGGCGTACGACTATGCGCAGGAGGCCCTGGAAACCTTCCTGCGCACGGGTGAGGACAAGGGCAAGATTCGCGACAGCCTGCGTATGCTCATGGATGTGACCGAGCGGACCGGGCGCGCTGGCGAGGCCTTGAAGTGGGCGGCGGAGTACGAGAAGAACATCGATTCATCGGACCCGAGCTGGCCGGCGCTTCGCTACCGCATGGCCGGTCTGCACAAGAAGCTGGGCGACCTCGTCGAGTGGCGCAAGATTTTGGAGGCGCTTTCGCAAGCCATGCCGGGTTCGCTCTATGGGCGCATGGCCGCCTCGGATCTCCAGCTCGACAGTCTGGAGCAGGCGACCCGGCCCTATCAGCCCGACGCCCGCATGCAATAGCGCGGCACGCGCGGCATGCGCGACAAGGAGGGGGCATGGACAGAAATCCCGTCGTTGCCGGTCAGTTCTATCAGGGAAATCCCGTCGGCCTGCGCCGTGAGGTGGAGGCCTGCATGTCCGGAGTGGATGCTCCGCCAGCGGATGCGCCCCGGACGCTTCTAGCCATGGTGCCCCACGCCGGATACATGTTTTCCGGGCGGGTCTGCGGGCGCACGCTGGCATCCGCCAATCTCTCCTCGACTATCCTTATGCTCGGGCCGAATCATACCGGGCGCGGGCAGGCCATTGCCGTATGGCCCGACGGGCACTGGTTCATTCCCGGATCGGACGTGCCTGTGCTGTCGGAACTGGCCTCACGCATCGCGTCCTGCCATCCTGCCGTGAGTGCTGATACCGCCGCGCACGCCATGGAACATTCCCTTGAAGTGATCCTGCCGTTTCTCGCGTTTCGCGATCCGGGCGTCGGCATCGTGCCGGTGGCCGTTTCGGAGCACCGTTTCACAGTGCTCGAAGAGGTGGCCGCCGCCATAGTGCCGATTCTCGCAGCGGCGGAGGCACCCGTTTCCATTGTGGTCAGTTCGGACATGAGCCATTATGTTTCCAGACAAACGGCCCGCACTCTCGACACGGCTGCGCTGGATGCCGCCGTGGCCCTCGATCCGCGCGGGTTGTATGATGTCGTGCGCGAGCGCGGCATCACCATGTGCGGGGTGCTGCCCATGACCCTTGGCCTCATGATCGCCAAGGGGCTTGGCGCGCGGGAGGGGCGGTTGGCGGCGTACGCCACCTCGGGAGATGTGACGGGCGATCAGGAACAGGTGGTGGGCTATGCGGGCGTGCTCGTCCATTAGTCCGCCAACGAACATGTGAGGAATGAAGACATGACTGCCGCAAGGCGTACACGATTGGCCGTTGTTCTGGTGGTGCTCGTTTCCATGCTTGCGGCGCTTGGGTGTCAGCCGACGAGGCCGTTGCCCCAGCCGCGCAGGGTTGTCGATCCGTCCACGGTGGACGGCGCGGTGGTCACTCCGCGCTGGGACATCGCCGCCGTGGCCTACGAGCATTTTGGACAGGGAATGGATTACGCCGAGGCCGGGCTCGCGCCTGTGTTCCTCGTTTTTCGCAACAAGAGCCTGCAGGCCCCCGTGGTGCAGGTCGAGGAAGTGCGCGGGCAGGGCGTCGATGGCGAATATCTCGCCTACAGCCTTGAGGAGGCGACCAGCCTTGTCTTCGCTTCCGAGTCCTTCCGCAATACCGCGTACAATGCCGGGCGCAGCGCCGCTCTGGGGTCGTTCCTCGGCGCGGGGCTTGGCGCGTTGATCGGCACCATCGGCGGTGGTGACAACATCTGGAAGGGTGCGGCCATCGGTGCCGCCGGAGGCGCATTGGCTGGCGGTGCGGCCGGAGCGTATGGCTCGTCCGAGCGCGACCTCAAGCAGGTCATCCGCCGCGAACTCACGCAGTACGGCTGGAACGATGAGCCGCTGCCGTCCGACTACACGCGCGTGGGCTATCTCTATTTCCCCGCTGATCGCGGCGTTTCGTCCGTCAGCCTTGTCGTGCGCGTGGGCGGCGAGATTTTGTCCTACAAGGTGCCTGTGGCCAATCCGGCCGCAAAGACAGACAAGTAAAGCGCGACACCCGGGTGTGGCCCGGCGTTTCGTTATGTATTTTCGGGGAGAGGCAAGTGCCTCTCCCTTTTTTGTGCTCCGTTGAGCGGCTGGACGAAGCGGATTCTCATGCGTGTGTCGGCATGCAACGGGTCGCCGTGTGTATTCAGTGGTGGACATTCCAGCGCGAATTGCGTAACCAGAGCGGCTTTTCGGCGTCTGGGCGGCATGGGCTGGCTATGCGCGGCGCGATGAAAGGTGGAAATTTCAATGCCTGATGCGTTGTAGAACTTCGCGATGTGTATGGCAATGTCGCTACGGTATGTGTCATACGCACGGTTTCGGCGTGCGTGTCGTGAAGGTTGAAAGCGAGTTCGCTCGCATATGTTCTGGTGTGCCGCTGTTGGGCAACGCGAATGGTGATGTTTTGGAGATGAAGAGTTGAAGACTGTGCGTAAGAGTGGTTTTACACTTGTGGAAATGGCTGTGGTGCTCGTGGTGATTGGTTTCATTCTCGCGGGTGTCATGAAGGGGCGCGACCTTGTCCGAAGCGCTCAGGCAAAGCAGTATGCGCAGGGATTCGTCAATAAGTGGGTGACGATTGCGCAGACCTATCGCGACAAGACCGGTCAGGTGCTGTTCGATGGCACTGGCAACGGCGGCGAGCGCTCGCACAACGCCATTTCCGACGGCATTATGGACGGAATGGTATTTCCCAAGAAGTGGCACAGCCATGCCGAGGGCGTGTATACGGCGCTCATGGACGCGGGGATTGATCCCTGCACGCTCGTGAAGTCCGACCTCAACGACTACGAGCGGGCTGTGGGCTGCGCCAACGACTACGATCCCTTCGGGCGCACCGTGTATGGCGAGTTTACCGGTCCGTCCACCATGTGTGTCGGGTTCTGGGGGCTGAAGCTCGGCGGGCCGAGCTCTCCTGTGCGCAACTGCGTGATTTTCTGCAACGTGCCGAGCGATTTGGCGCGTACGCTCGATACCTCGACCGATGGCGTCGCCGATGGGCGAAACGGAAGCCTCGTGTGCGTGTTCGTGCACGAAAGCGATAAGATCGATACCGACGCGGCTTGGAATCTCGTCAACTGGGAGAACAGTGTGGTCGAGACCGTTTCGCTGGCGGACTGGCCGGAATCCGGCAGTGCGCCGCGCTGGTGCACCATCGCCGTGACGCTGGACTAGAGCGCACATCTGTTGCCCATCCCGCAACGGCTTGAATAAGGAAAGGCCCACCGACGTATGTCGGTGGGCCTTTTTGTCCTCAATGAGGGACGGGGAACCGGACTAGCTGTTGAGGATGCGCTTCGCGGTTTCGTCCTGAATGTCGGTGATGAAGGGAATCTTGGTCTCGCGCTCGGTTTCGCGGTTGGCGGAGGCAATGTCCTCGCGACGGATGTCGTTGATGGAGAACTTGCGCGCACCGGCCAGAAGCTGCTGAAGTCCGGCGGACAGCTTGTCCACGAGGGTGCAGATGGCGATGGCACCGTAGGGGATGTTCTTCATCTCGTCCTTGCCGACCTTCTTCTCCACATCGTGGTAACCGGCGAAGATTTCCTCGGCGGTGGTGCCGAGCTCGCTGACGGTGGCGGGCAGGCTGTCCCAGTTGCCGCAGACCTTCTCGCGGCGCTCGGGGCGCAGCACGCCTTCGATGTTGGAACCGAGGAAGCCCGGAATCATCATGGCGCGGCCCATGCAGATCATCTTGGTGTAGGGCGCGCCGAGGGCGAGGGCCTTGAAGATGTTGGAACACTTGGCAAAGCCGCCCGCGAAGCTCATGTCCACGACCTTGTGGCCATTGGCGGCCAGAATGGAGGCGTACTCGTGAGCCTTGGAATGCAGGAGGATGGACGGAACGCCCCAGCTCTCCATCATGTTCCACGGGCTCATGCCGGTGCCGCCGCCAGAGCCGTCCATGGTCAGCAGGTCGAGCTTGGCCTCGGTGGCGAACTTGATGGCCATGGCCAGCGCTTCCATGCCGTAGGAGCCGGTCTTCAGCGTGATGCGCTTGAAGCCGAGCTTGCGCAGGTAGGCAATGGCCTGCATGAAGTTCTCGTGAACCTGATCGTAGGAATGCAGGTTCGTGTAGCCGAGGCGGCTGTGGCGCGCGAAGGAGTGGATGGCGCCGGTCTTGAAGGCTTCCTGCACTTCGGGACGCTCGGGATCGGGATCGACGAGGTAGCCGCGCTCCTTGAGGAACTTGGCGTATTCGAGGCTCTTGACCTCGATCTCGCCGCCGATGTTCTTCGCGCCCTGACCCCACTTAAGCTCGATGATGACCTTGTCGCCGTACTTCTCGGCGATGTACTCGGCCACGCCGTTGCGGGTGTCCTCGACGTTGAGCTGCACGATGATAGCACCGTAGCCGTCCTGATAGCGCAGGTAGGTGTCGATGCGGCGCTCAAGTTCCGGAGCGCTGGAGATGCGGCCGTTCTCGAGCTGGGACTTGCGGTCCACGCCCACGACGTTTTCACCCACGACAATCGGGATGCCGACGAGAGCGCCGCCCACGGCGAAGCTGTCCCAGTATTTGGCGGCGATGAAGGTGGAGCCCAGAGCGCCGGTCATGAAGGGCACGCGGCAGGTGGTCTTTTCCTCTGCGCCGAAGGTCGTTTCGAGGGACACGTCCGTGAACAGACAGTCGCCGCAGGCGGCCTTTTCGCCGCCGCCGATGGCGCCGTAGTTCGAACCCTGAATACGCAGGGAGTTGTAGGACACGCCGACGTGGCTGGTGTTGCCGCTACCGGCGGTGACCAGACCGAAATCGCGGGGATAGAGAACCTGACGGCCGCGCAGGCTGGAAAGCCAGGTTTCGCATTTACCCTTGCAGTCGGCCCGGCAAAGGGTGCACAGGCCGGATTCGATGGCGTTACCACGGTTGGTGGTGCCAAGGACGTCGTTATTTTTCGACCACTGCGACATGACAGCTCCATTTGAAGATTGTGAGTCCGAGTCCGAAAGGGGGATGGATATTAACCCCCCGGAATAAAAAATCAATCACCTATGCCGATAATGGTATTGGGGAATGTTGCGATCACAGTGAGTAATCGCTTTTGGCAAATCCGTCAACGGGGTTCATGTTTCCCCTTGCACCAAGGGGGTTGCGGGGATTTTTCGGTGCAGGATGGATCGTTGTGGATTTTGGCGTGGGCAGTCTTTCGTGCCATGCGGTGGATATTAGTCAAGCGCGTCGTGTCCGGAAGCTGACATGTGAGGCCAGCATGGGATGGTCGAAGGCTTTGCGGATTTGGGCGGGTGAAGGGAGAGCCTGATGCGCTGGCGGGGTGCGCGGACGGCATGGGGACGTGGGAGCGGGCGGGCAGATGCGAAGACTGCCGAGGGACTCGGGTCCGCTTGGTTCGCGCTGTTCGAAATGGCTATGAAAAAGGCCGCCTGCGGTATTCCGCAGGCGGCCAGTGTAATGACTAGGTCGGGACTAGCGGCGTCCGCCGCCACCACGACGGTCGCCACCGCGATCGCCGCCACGGGGACGATCGCCACCGCGACGTTCGCCGCCGCGCTCGCCGCCGCGGTCACCACCGCGCGGCTTGCCGCCGCCGGTCTTGGCGAAGTCGGCGAGGTCGACGGTCTGACCGGCGTCCTCCATGAGGACTGCCTTGCGCGACAGGCGCACACGGCCGGTCGGCTCGACTTCGAGAACCTTGACCTTCATGGTGTCGCCGAGCTTGGCAACGTCGCCGGGCTGCTCGACGCGGTTGATGTCGAGCTGGGAGACGTGCACCAGGCCATCGACGCCGGGCAGGATCTCGACGACCACGCCGCAGTCGATGACGCGGGTCACGCGGCCCTCGTAGTTCCGGCCGACTTCGGCGGTCTGGTCATGGTAGAGCACCAGTTCCTTCGCGCGCTCCAGAGACTCTCTGGTCGGGGCGAAGATGAACACGCGGCCATCGTCCTCGATGTCGATGTCGGCACCGGTGTCGCTGGTGATCGCCTTGATGTTTTTGCCGCCGGGTCCGATGACGGAGCGGATCTTGTCCGGATGCACGGTGACCACTTCGAGCTGCGGAGCGTACTCGGAAAGTTCCGGACGCGGCGCGGCGATGACGGCCTCCATGTTTTCGAGGATGTGCAGGCGGCCTTCCTTGGCCTGAGCCAGGGCGGAACGCAGCACCTCGGACGGGATGCCGGTGATCTTGATATCCATCTGGATGGCGGTGACGCCTTCGCTGGAACCGGCAACCTTGAAGTCCATATCGCCCAGAGCGTCCTCATCGCCAAGGATGTCGGTGAGCACGAGGTACTCGTCGTCTTCCTTGATGAGACCCATGGCCACGCCCGCGATGGAGCACTTCACCGGGATGCCGGCGTCCATGAGCGCAAGGGAGGAGCCGCACACCGTCGCCATGGAGGAGGAGCCGTTGGACTCCATGATCTCGGACACGACGCGCACGGTGAAGGGGAACTCCTCAATGGAGGGCAGAATGGGGCTGATGGCGCGCTCGGCGAGAGCGCCATGGCCGATTTCGCGGCGGGACGGTCCGCGCATCATGCGGACTTCACCGACGCAGTAGGGCGGGAAGTTGTAGTGCAGCATGAAGCGCTTCACGCAGTCGCCCACGAGGGAGTCGGTGCGCTGCTCGTCGCGGGTGCTGCCCATGGTGGCGGTGACCACGGCCATGGTTTCGCCACGTGCGAACAGGGCGGAACCGTGGGTGCGCGGCAGCAGGCCGACCTCGATGCCCAGCGGGCGGACGGTGGTCAGGTCGCGGCCGTCGATGCGGGTGCGCTCGTTCTTGATGCGGCCACGCACGATGCTCTTGGTGATGTCCTTGAGGATTTCGCCCACGGGGGCGAGGCGTGCGGGCTCTTCAGCGAAACGCTCGGTCAGGGAAGCCATGACTTCGCTCTTCACGGCGTCCTTGGCGGCGTAGCGGGCGAGCTTCTCGGGGATGGCCAGAGCCTCGCGCAGCTTGGGAGTGGCGATCTCCTCGACGGCGGCCTTGACTTCCTCGTCCACGGGAGCCTCGGCGACTTCCATCTTGGGCTGGCCGCACTCGGCGCGCAGGGCTTCCTGAGCGTCCAGAAGGGGCTGCATCTGCTGATGTCCCCATTCGATGGCGTCGGCGATGAGGGATTCGGGCGCAAACTGGGCGGAACCCTCAACCATGACGACGGCCTCGCGGCTGCCAGCCATCACGAGGTTCAGCTCGCTCTCGGCGATCTGGGCGTAGGTGGGGTTGAAGACGAACTTCTTGTCCAGGTAGCCGATGCGCGCACCAGCGATGGGGCCCATGAACGGAATCTTGGAAATGCCGAGGGCAGTGGACGCGCCGCAGATGGCGAGCACGTCGGGATCGTTCTGATCGTCGGCGGAGTGGACCTGCGCGATGATCTGGACTTCATCCCGGAAGCCCGCGGGGAACAGCGGACGGCAGGGGCGGTCGATCAGGCGGCAGACGAGGACTTCGCGCTCGCTGGGACGGCCCACTTCGCGGCGGAAGAAGCTGCCGGGAATGCGACCGGCGGCGTAGGCAAGTTCCTTGTACTCAACGGTGAGGGGGAAGAAGCCCTTGTCGACGGGCAGCGGCTGGGTGACCACGGTCACCATCACGACGGTGCCGCCGCACTGGATCCACACCGCGCCGTGAGCCTGCTTTGCCAGCTTGCCGGTTTCGATGGTGATCTCGCGATCACCGATCAGCGCGGTCTTGCGGAAGGGGGAAAAGGTGAGAGAATTCATCAATGTGATACCTCTTAGTGAGAAATGTCGGTCCCGGTGGACACCGGACCGATTCCCCCGACAAACGATCTAAGCTGCAAAGTTGTAAGGATGGGACGCCACCTTGCGTGCGCCCCATTGTCGCAACCTCGCAGCTTGTCACACTCCAGTCGGGGTGGGCGGGAGGCCCATCGGGGCCTCCCAGCCGAGGAATGCTACTTGCGCAGGCCCAGACGAGCGATCAGGTCCCTGTAGCGCTGAACGTCCTTGTTCTTCAGGTAGTTCAGCAGCATACGACGCTGACCGACCAGCTTCAGAAGACCCTGGCGGGAGTGGAAGTCCTTCTTGTGGGTCTTGAAGTGCTCGGTGAGGTACTCGATGCGGGAGGTGAGCAGCGCGACCTGGACCTCGGGGGATCCGGTATCGCCTTCGTGCTGCTTGTACTCTTCGATGATCTTGGCCTTGGCTTCGGGAGTCATAACCACAGCGGTATCCTCCATGGATAGGTGTGTTTCCGCGTCATGCGGAGTGTGCGGCGCCGCGGTGCTACCAGAGGCCGCGCAGTATGGACCATAACAGAACGCCATCCCGCTCTGCGGATTCGACCAGTGCGAGGGGGACCTCGTCCGGGCCGATAAGCATGGCGTTCGCTCCGGCTTCGGTCACCGGCTCGGTGGCGGGGAAATCCGCTACCGGAAGCCATGTGCCGTTGCGCACCTGACCGGCCTGCTCTTCGTCGAGGACGATGGCTGGCCAGTGGGGCAGGGCATCCCGCAGGGGGACGACCAGCTCGGGCAAACGCTCGGGCGAGGCGAGAAGCTCGTCGAGACCGACGGCTCGCTCAAGCCCGAAGGGATGGCAGTCTTCTCGGATCAGTTCCGTGAGCACCGCACCGCAACCAAGTCGAATCCCCAAGCTGTGGACCAGGGACCGCACATAGGTTCCGGCGGAACAACCGACCCGGAAGCGTACCCACGGGAGGTCCATTTCGAGGACCTCCGCGTGGAAAATTTCAATAGACTTCGTTTTGACCGGAACTTCGCGTCCGGCACGGGCCAACGCGTACAGGGGCTTGCCCTCGTGCTTGGCCGCAGAGACCGGAGGAACGGTCTGCGTCTCCAGTTCCTTCCAAAACAGGACTTCTCTTTCTACCGCTTCAGGCGAGAGATGGTCAAATGGCTTTTCATCGGTGACCGTGCCTTCGGCGTCGTAAGTGTCGGTCGTCTGACCGATCCGAAACTGTCCAGAATATGTTTTTCGTCCGCTTGTCAAGTATGGGGCGAGTTTGGTGCCGTGTCCGAGGAGGACCAGCAAAACGCCCTTGGCCATGGGATCGAGGGTTCCGGCATGGCCTATGCGCCCCTGATCAAGGGCGCGGCGGATGGTGTTCAGACATTGAGCCGAAGAGGGGCCGGTGGGCTTGTCCAGCACGAGGATGCCGTCGAGCTGGCTGACGCTGCGTTTTCTTTTCTTTCCCATGCCTATCCAGTCAGTTGCTGTCGAAGTGGCCTGCCGCCGCTTCAAGGATCAGACGTTCCGCCTCGTCGAGCGGAACCGTGAGCAGGATGCCCGCCGCGTTCTTGTGCCCGCCGCCGCCGAGTCTGCTGGCGATGGCCTGCACGTTCATTTCGCCGGACGAGCGCAGGCTGACCTTGGTCCTGTCCGGACCGTCCTCGCGCAGGCTGACGGCGGCTTTCACGCCCTTGACGCGACGGATGTAGTTGACGATGCCGTCCGTATCCTCGGAGGTGGTGCCCGTTTCGTCGAGCATGTCCTGCGTGATGCGGATGGTGCCGACCCTGCCGTCGAGATGCAGTTTCGCCCCGCTCAGCACGCGGGACCACAGCTTCAGGCGACCCATCGTCCACTGGTTCAGGAAGCGGGCGTTGAAGAATTCGGGGTCCAGACCTTCGCGCAGAAGCTCCGCCGCGAGGATGAGGGTTTCCGGATGCGTGTTGCCGTAGCTGAAGTAGCCGGTGTCGGACACGAGAGCGAGATAGACGCCTTCGCCGAGCGCACCGCTGAGCGGAATGTCGAGATCGCGAGCCAGCGTGGCCACCATTTCGCCGACCGAGGAGAAATTGGGATCAACCCAGTTCACGTCGGCATATCCGGGATTGCCCAGATGATGGTCGATGTTGACGGTGGAGGTGGTACCGAAGCGCGCGGCGAGCGCATCTCCGAGGCGGCGGACATCGCCGCAGTCGAGGGCGATGAGCCACTGCGGCAACTCGTCGGGAAGTTCCGACACCAGTGGGCAGGGCAGGTCGATCCAGTCGAACTGGTTCGGCACGCCCGAAGGGTTGTAGAGCGTGACCTCTTTGCCAAGCTGGACGAGCAGGTGGCCGAGGGCGGCGGTGGAGCCGAGGGCGTCGCCGTCCGGGCTTGCATGCGCCGCAACGAGGAAGCTCTGCCCTTCGCGGAGGATTTCCTTAATCTTCTGCCTGGGGGTGGTCATAGACCATATCCTCAAGGTAGTCGTCGTAAACGAAGCGAAGCAGGGGAATGGACTTGCTCTTGAGGCGCTTGCCCAGAAGCGAGCGCATGAAGCCAGCCGCCTTGGCAAGGCCCTTTGCCGCGTCCTCGCGCTGTTCCGGACCGCCGGGCACGGTGTAGAGAATCTCGGCGATGGAGAGGTCCTTGTTCATGCGCACACCACTGACAGTGACCATCTCCACGCGGGGGTCCGAGACCTCCTTGAAGAGCATGGATGCCACTTCGCGCATGACCTGGTCGCCAAGCCTGTGGGACCTGCGGGAATCTGAGCGTTGCATTGGAGTCGTTCCTAAAGGGTGTCCGACGGGTCGTCGGCGCTGAAAATTTCCACGCTGGTGTCCATGAGTTCCTCGCTCGTCGATGATTGGACGAAGTCGAGAGCCTTGGACAGCGTGCTCTGCGCGTGGCGCGTGTCGTTGGAAACAGTGACCACGCCCAGGACAAGCCTGTCGTGGCTGTCCTGGGCGCAGATTTCACTTACGGAAACATTGAATCGGTTTCTGAGTTTCTGCTTCAGGCTGCTCGCAATCTGGCGTTTTCCCTTGAGGGACCGGACTGCGTGCAGCCTGAAGCGTAATGTCAGTGTGCCGATGATCACGTGCTGTGCGTCGTTGCCCAGCCGTGGCTGGCGCTAGTCGAGGGTTGCGGCGGTTTCGACAACCTCGAAGGCTTCGATGATGTCCCCGACCTTGATGTCGTTGAAGTTCTCAAGGCCGCCACCACATTCGTAGCCCTTGCGGACTTCCTTGACGTCGTCCTTGAAGCGCTTCAGGGAGTTCATCTTGCCGGTGTAGATGACCACACCGTCGCGCAGCAGGCGGATGCCAGCGTTGCGGCGAAGCTCGCCATCCACCACGAAGCAGCCTGCAACCGTGCCGACCTTCGGGATGGAGAAGGTGTCGCGGACTTCGGCCTGACCGAGATACTTCTCGGAGATGACCGGAGCCAGCATGCCAGCCATGGCGTCCTTGATCTCGCCCACGAGCTTGTAGATGATGTCGTAGAAGCGGATTTCGACGCTTTCCTGCTCGGCGACTTCCTTGATCTTCGCGGTCGGGCGGACGTTGAAGCCGATGATGATCGCCTGCGACGCGGCGGCCAGCAGGATGTCGGACTCGGTGATGGCACCGGCACCGCTGTGCACGATGTCCACCTTGATCTTGTCCGTCGAGAGCTTGCGCAGCGCCTCGGTGATGGCTTCCAGCGAACCCTGCACGTCGGCCTTGAGCACGAGGTTGAGGGTCTGGCTTTCGGCTTCGGGGCGGGAGGCGAGGAAGCTTTCCAGCGTCACCTTGCTTTCGCGAGCCAGAGCGCGCTCGCGCTGCTTGATCTGGCGATCACCGGCGATGCGGCGTGCGACCTTTTCGTCCTCGACGCAGATGAACTCGTCACCGGCCTCGGGCACGCCGTCAAAGCCCTGGACTTCGACCGGAGTCGCCGGTCCGGCTTCCTTGACCTTCTTGCCCTTGTCGTTGTGCATGGCGCGGACACGACCATTGTGGGTGCCGCACACGAAGTTGTCGCCCTGGCGCAGGGTACCGGCCTGGATGAGCACGGTGGCGACAGCGCCACGGCCCTTGTCCAGACGCGCTTCGACGATGTGGCCGACGGCGCGCTTGTCCGGGTTGGCCTTCAGTTCGAGCACTTCGGCCTGCAGCAGAACCATTTCCAGCAGCTGGTCGAGGTTCTCGCCGGTCTTGGCGGACACGTAGCAGAAGATGGTTTCTCCGCCCCAGTCTTCCGGAACCAGACCGTGGTCGGCCAGTTCGCGCATGACGCGGTCGGGGTTGGCCTCGGGCTTGTCCATCTTGTTCACGGCCACGATGATCGGAACACCAGCGGCCTTGGAGTGGTTGATGGCCTCTCGGGTCTGCTCCATGACGCCGTCATCGGCTGCGACAACGAGAATGACGATGTCGGTGACCTGCGCACCACGGGCACGCATGGCGGTGAACGCTTCGTGACCGGGGGTGTCGAGGAACACGACCTTGCCGCGGTCGGTCTCCACGTCGTAGGCGCCGATGTGCTGGGTGATGCCGCCTGCTTCGCCGGAGGTGATCTTCGACTTGCGGATGGCGTCCAGAAGAGACGTCTTGCCGTGGTCGACGTGACCCATGATGGTCACGACGGGGGCGCGGGACTTCAGCGTTTCAGGCGTATCCTCGTGCTCGGGCAGGAGGTAGTCGTTCTCGGAGAAGCCGACTTTCTCGACCTCGTATCCGAATTCGGCGGCCACCAGCACGGCGGTCTCGAAGTCGATGGACTGGTTGATGGTCGCCATCACGCCGAGACCGAAGAGCACCTTGATGAGAGCCTGGGCCTTGACGCCGAGCTGCTTGGCGAAATCGGCGAGGCGCATGGCCTCTTCCATCTTCACCTTACGCTTGGCAGCCTTGAGGGGCTGGGTGTTGGCGGGCTGAACCATCTGTTCCATCCCGCGGCCCTTGCCCTTCTTGCGGCCGGTCTTCTGGAAGCCCTGCTGGTCTTCATTGACCTTGCGCGAAAAATCGACGACGCGCTTGTCCTTCTTCTTCCTGCGGCGGGCTTCGCCACCACCGGGCACTTCGGAGTCCGGAGTGAAGGAGGGCGCACCGGGACGACCGCCAGCCGGGCGCGGTCCTGCGGGGCGAGGAGCGCCGCCAGCGGGACCGGGACGACCACCAGTGGGACCGGGACGACCACCAGTGGGGCGGGGACCGGCAGGGCGAGCGCCAGCCGGACGGCCGCCAGCGGGACGGTCGCCATAGCTGCGATCGCCGGAGGGGCGGTCACCATAACCGCGATCGCCGGAGGGACGATCGCCATAAGTCCTTTCGCCGGAGGGGCGATCACCGTAGGAGCGCTCGCCGGCAGGCCGTCCGCCCGGAGCGGGACGGCGGGTTTCGGCAGCCGGTGCGGGCGCGGCAGGTGCCGCGTTCGGATCGGGCCGGGAAATGATCCTGACCTTGGGAGCCACGGGGACTTCCTTCTTCTTGACCTTCTTCTTCCTCTTGGCACGACGATCGTCGTCGGATTCGGCCTTGTCCTGTTCGGCCGCCTGTGCGGCTTCTTCAGGCTGCTTGGCCGTCTCGTGGGAAGTCTTTCTCACTTCGATCTCGATTTCGGCGGGCTTCTCCTCCGACTTGATGGGCGCTTCCTGTGCCTTGGGGGCGGCAGGGGCTTCGGTTGCAACGGGGGGTTCGGCCTTTACGGCTTCGGGAACAATGACGGCTTCGGCTACAGGCTTCTTTTCTTCTGCGATCACTTCGGGCTCAGGGGTTGTTACGGTCTTGGGCTTGATGATTCTGACCTTGGGCGCGGTCTTCGTGACGGGCTTGGCTTCCTCTGCGTCTTTCGGCGCAGGCTTCGGCTCCGGTTCCACTGCGGGCTGTTCGGCAACGGCTGCGACTTCGGGCTCGAAGTCGGCGTTTGCGGGGGCGGCGGTGATGTCTTCGGGAGTCTCGGAGACTTTTTCGGGGACTCTGGCGGATTCGGTCTTCTTGACCGGCTTTCTGCGCCTGCGCACGACCATACCGGGCTGAACCTCCTTGCGGACCACCTCGGTGGACGCGGAGGCTTCACGGATCTTGGAGCGCAGGGTGTCTGCCTCCTCGGTCGAGAGCGTGCTCATGTGGCTTTTGACAGGAATGCCGATTTCGCGGCAGGCCTGTATCAGATCCTTGTTCGTTACCCCAAGTTCTGTCGAGATATCCTTTACCCGAAGCTTATCTGCCATGCTTTACCCCCTGGCCTTTCCTTCGCCAGCCCTTGTATTTCGGAAACCGTTTGCCGCAGTCTTCATCGGAGCAGAGATAAAAGCCCCGGCCCGGCATCGTGCCCTTTTCGTCCCGGACCAGTTGCGGCTCGTCCCCACCCGTGCAGACGAATCTTTGAAGTTCGCGCTTGGGGAAGCGCCGGCCGCAAATGACGCACCGGCGTACGGGGACATGCCTGCTCCGTGTTTCCATATTCTTGTGGTGGACGTCCGCGCGAGGCGGACGTCCCGCTTACTCCCCTCGGGGAGCTTCCTCTTCGTCGGTTTCGTCGTCTTCTGCGGAGTAGACTTCCGACATGTCGGCGATTTCGTCCTCGTCCTCGTCGTCGAAGCCTTCTCCTTCCTCTTCCTCGGTGCGGAAGGACCGCAGGAGGTTGATGGCGGAGCGGATGTCGTCGATCTGGGTCTCGGTAAGAACGCCAATGGCCATGAGATCTTCGTCGTCGGCCTCATCGAGCTTCTCGACGCTGTCGAAGCCCGCGGCGAGGAATTCCTCGACCGGGATTTCGGCAACGCTGGCGATCTGTTCCAGATGCTGAAGCTCGGCATGCAGGTCGCCGTAGCGGGACTCGGTGAAGATGTCGATCTTCCAGCCGAGCAGCTTGGCGGCCAGCTTGACGTTTTGGCCCTTGCGGCCAATGGCCAGCGTGAGCTGATCGTCCGGGACGACCACTTCGAGCATGTTGTCTTCCTCGTCCACGGTGATGCGGCTGATCACGGCGGGGGAGAGGGCGTTGACCGCGTAGGTGGCGACATCGGGGCTCCAGACCACGATGTCGATGCGCTCGCCGCGCAGCTCCTGCACAATGTTCTGGATGCGGGAGCCACGGATGCCGACACACGCGCCCACGGGATCGACGTCGCGATCGCTGGACTGGACGGCAACCTTGGCGCGGCTGCCAGCGTCGCGGGCGACGCCGAGAATGCGCACGGTACCGTCGCCAACTTCAGGCACTTCGCGCTTGAAGAGGGCAATCATGTATTCGTTGTGCGAGCGGGACACGATGACCTGCGGTCCGCGGCCTTCGCGGCGCACGTCAACGAGGTAGGCCTGTACCCGGTCGCCGCGCTTGTAGCGCTCGCGGGGGATCTGGTGCTCCTTGGGCAGAAGCGCCTCGGTACGACCGAGGTTGATGATCCAGCCAGCCTTGTCGCGGCGCTGCACGATGCCGCTGATAATTTCGCCAATGCGGTCCTTGTATTCCTCGTAGATGATTTCCTGCTCTGCGTCACGCATGCGCTGGATGATCACCTGCTTGGCGGACTGGGCCGCGATGCGTCCAAGGTCTTCCACCTTGAGGCGGAAGCCGAGTTCGTCGTCAATCTGCGCGCCGGGATCGTGTTCCCGCGCGTCTTCGAGGTTGATTTCAGTGGCTTCGTCATCGACTTCCTCGACGACGGCCTTGAACTGGTAAACCTCGATTTCGCCGGTCTCCTCGTTGAAGCTTACTTCAACGTCGATATCGTCGCCATACTTGCGGATGACGGAGGAGCGTACGGCTTCTTCAAGGGTATCGACGAGCATGTCGCGGTCAATACCCTTGTCCTTGCTGATCTGTTCGATGGCCTTCTTGAGTTCCATGCTCATGGAAAAACCTCCAAAGCGCTATGCCCGGTTTGTTGTCCGGCACAGCTCGGCTTGCGGCGATTGAAGTCCTAGCCTTTCTTCCCCTTGGTTCCGGGTACCGGGAACGCGTAGCGGAGGTTGGCCTTCTTGATCTCGTCCCAGTTGCACGTGACGGTGCCTTCCCCATCTTCGATGGTGATGGTCTGCGCCTCGACGGCGACGAGCTTTCCGGAGTACCCCTTGCGGCCATCAAGGGCCTCGATGAGGGCTACGGAAACGTTCTGGCCAATGTACGGGACCATCTGGGCCGGGTCGAAGAACTTCCGATCCAGCCCCGGGGAGGAGACTTCCAGCGTGTAGCGCGTGGAAATGATATCCTCCACGTCGAGCGCAACGCTCACATCGCGGGACAGGCGGGCGCATTCGTCGATGGTCACGCCGTCCTCTGTGTCGACATAGACACGAAGGATGGAGCTGTTGCCGCCGGTGGCGAAATCGAGCCCCCACAAATCGAGGCCCAGCGCTTCGGCCATGGGCCTGATCAGGTCTTCGAGTTCCTGGATCAGTTGTGCGTTCATAGGTGATCTGCCTGAAAAAAAAAGTGGACCGCGAGGTCCACTCGTCTCATTAGATAAAGATCCGAGGGGTTAGAGGTTTTGGAGCGGGTGACGAGGTTCGAACTCGCGACTCCAAGCTTGGGAAGCTAGTACTCTACCAACTGAGTTACACCCGCGCCTCGGAACGAGACCAAATACCAGAAACGCCCTCATTGTCAAGCCTTCGGTCTAAAATCCGGATATTTTTTGGAGTTCGCCTCGCGCGTTCTCCAGGGCGGTCCCGAACCGGGCTGTCACCACAGGATGACCTGCCATCAATTACCATAACTATGCGCCGTGTAAAAGCCCCCACGCGAAAGAAAGGCCTTTTCGTTAGGGTGGACCCGCCGGGGTGAGGCTGTGCCTTTGGCCCGGTACTTGCTTGGTGTGGGCAAGGAAACTCGCGCCAAGGAGGCGGAAACCATGCAGGACGGTATGTATACAGCGCTGTTCGGGGCTTTGACGCAGGAACACCGCATGAACATCATCGCCAATAATTTGGCGAACGTGAACACGACAGGCTTCAAGCAGGACCGGACGGCCTTCAAGGACGTCTTCGTCCGCTTCGCGCACGACACCATTCGCGAGCCCATCCTTCACCTTCGCGACAAGGGGCTTTTCCCCGAACCGGACTACATGTCCAAGGTGCGCATCGCCGAATCCCGTATCGATTTCAGTCAGGGAAGTCTCAAACGCTCCGACAACCCGCTGGACATCGCCATCTCGGGCGAGGGCTTCTTCAAGGTGCGCACCGATACTGGCGACTATTACACTAGAAACGGTCATTTCACCGTGTCCGCCGACGGAACGGTGGTCAATGCCTCGGGGCATCAGCTCCTTGGCGAGGGCGGTCCCATCACCATTGAAGGGAACGCGCGCATAGACATCTCTCCCGAGGGGCAGCTCTTTGCCAACGGCGAGGCCGTGGACACCATTCAGGTGGTGACGGTGAGCGACCTCACCGGCCTGCGCAAGGTGGGGCAGAATAATTTCGAGATTCATCCGGACAGCGGAGCCACCGAGGAGGCGGCGACGGACGTCGTCGTTCAGCAGGGGTTCCTTGAGGCGCCAAATGTCGAGGTCGTCACCGAGATGGTGAACATGATCGAGACGCAGCGCTCGTTCGAGGCCTACCAGAAGGCCATAATGACGTCCAAGGAAACTGATTCCAAGGCGGTAAACGAGGTCGGAAAGGTCTGACCTGGAGGGTCGTAAGCCATGATGCGCTCACTGTGGACAGCCGCCACGGGCATGGTCGCCCAGCAGCTCAACATCGATGTCATTTCAAACAACCTCGCCAACGTGAACACCATCGGCTTCAAGAAGAGCCGGGCCGAGTTCGAGGATCTGATGTACCAGAACCTCAAGATCGCCGGTTCTCCGACCGAGGCCGGAGGTCGCATTCCCACCGGCATGCAGGTCGGTATGGGCGTCAAGCCGACGACGGTGCACAAGTTCTTCACGCAGGGCGATTTCCAGAACACCAACAACCCGTTGGACATGGTCATCGAGGGTGATGGCTTCTTCCAGGTGGATGTGAATGGCGAGTCTGCCTACACCCGCGCAGGAGCCTTCAAGCTGGACAACGAGGGCCGCGTGGTCACCGCCAACGGCTACGTGCTCCAGCCCGAATTCACCGTGCCCGTGGAGACCGCGAATATCGTCGTCACCGAGAACGGCCACATGGCCGCGCTGGACAAGAACGGCGAGGAACTGGCCGCCACAGACATCACCTTGTTCAACTTCATCAATCCCGCGGGCATGAAGAGCGTCGGCAAGAACCTCTACATTCCCACCGAGGCCTCCGGCGACGCCAACGAAGGGACTCCCGGCGAGGACAACACGGGCACCATCGCGCAGGGCTTCATCGAAATGTCCAACGTCGAGATTGTGGACGAGATGGTGGCGATGATCGTGGGCCAGCGCGCCTACGAGATCAATTCCAAGGCCGTGACGACCTCGGACCAGATGCTCCAGATCGCCAATCAGCTCAAGAGGTAGCCCGGCGAAGGAGACGAAGCATGAGAACGATACGCAACACTATGGGCATGAGGAAACTTACCGGATTCGCTCCGGCTTTGGCGGTGCTGACGGCGCTGGCCGTCATGCTGGTCTGCCTGATGGCGGCCATTGCGCAGGCGGGCGAGGTCAAGGCCTCGTGGCGCATTGCGGTGCGTCCCGCCGCCGTCGTGGAGGGCGATGTGGTTCGGCTTGGCGACATCGCCTCCGTTGTCGGCAAGCTGTCCGCGCCTCATTGGCAGACACTGGCCGCAACGGAACTTTGGCGCGCGCCCGCCACACCCGGAGAACAGACGAGCATCCCGCGCGAGAAGCTGAACGAACTGCTCGCGTACTATCTCGAAGACCTCGCGCAGTTGTGCATCGTTCCCGGACGGCTGGTGGTGCAGCGTGGCGGAAGTCTGGTCCAGCGCGACCGGATCGTGTCCATGATCGTCGAAACTTTGACGCCGCAGATGCGAAACATGCCCGGCGAGAACTCCCTGCGAGATTTTCGTCTGCCCGAATACGTGTTTTTGGGTGACAGCCAGAATTATCTGGAGTGCGAGGTTTCCGGCGAATTCGCGCCGGGGCGGCTTTCGCTTCTCATCCGCGAGGTCGGCCCGGAGGGCGGCGTGCGCCGCAAGTTCACGGGCACGGCCTTTCTGGATTCGTGGCGTACCGTGGCCTGCGCCCAGCGCCCGCTCAACATGCGCGAAACCCTCACGCCGGACGCCGTTTCCTTCGAACGCAAGAACGTGGCCTATCTGCGCGGCGAGGTATGGGATGGGCGGACCTTCGGCATGCGCGTGATGCGCACGGTGGGGGCGGGACAGGTGATCTACGCCGACATCCTCGATGATGTGCCGCTCATTTCGCGCGGCGACAAGGTGAGCCTCGTCTACGAGGGCCAGCACATCCAATTGGCCGTTTTGGCCCGCGCCATGGAGGATGGACGCTTCGGAGAGAGCATCGTGGTGCGAAACCTGCAAAGCAATCGTGACGTGTCGGGAACAGTGCGCGACGGATCGACGGTGGTCGTCCGCTAGACACCCGAAACGCAGGACAGGAATCATGAAAGGATACGCAATATTTCTTCTCGCGACACTGGGCCTTGCGGCGTGTACGCCCGCCCAGAAGATGCCCGAGCCGATGCCGGTGCTCACCCAGCCGGTGGAGCAGCCCGCGCCGCCGCAGGACAACCCCGGCTCGCTGTATTCCCCCGGCGAGGCGGATTTTCTGTTCACGGACAACAGGGCCCGGCGCGTCGGCGACATCGTGCTGGTCAACATCGTGGAGACATCAAGCGGCAAGCACAAGGCCGACACCACGTCCGACCGCACCGCGAACATGAATATGGGCATCGAGAATTTCTTCGGGCGCGGCAAGGCCAAGCTGCCCCTCGTGGGCAGCATCGGTGACACGGGCACCACGCCGCTGCTCAAGGCAGGCGTGGCCAACACCTTCGAGGGCACGGGCGAGACGTCCCGGTCGTCCAACGTGTCCGCCACTGTGGCGGCGCGGGTGGTGCAGGTGCTGCCCGGCGGCGTGATGCAGGTGGAGGGCGCGCGACAGGTCAAGGTCAACAACGAGACGCAGATTCTCGTGGTGCGTGGCCTTGTCCGCTCCAAGGACGTTCGGCCGGACAACTCCGTCACGTCGAACCAGCTCGCCAACGCGCAGATCGAATACTACGGCCAGGGCGTTTTGGCGGACAAGCAGCGCCCCGGCTGGCTGACGAGAATTCTGGACAACGCGTGGCCGTTCTAGCGGCCGCGGGAATAGGGCACATCGGAGAACGAACATGAATCGAGGCACCATCGCGACACGTCAACGGAACCGTTTCGCCTTGCGCGCGCTGGCAGCGGCGCTCGGCCTTGCCATCGCCCTTGCGGGGATGACGTGGCCGTCGACGGCCGAAGCCGTGCGCATCAAGGACATCGCGAGCTTCGCGGGCGTGCGCTCGAACCAGTTGGTGGGCTACGGCCTCGTGGTCGGCCTGAGCGGTACCGGAGACAAGAAGAAGTCCCAGTTCACCATCCAGTCCATGGTCAACATGCTGGAGAAGATGGGGGTGGCCGTGGACGCCGCCAGCATGCAGCCCAAGAACGTGGCCGCCGTCATGGTCACGGCGAAGATGCCCGTCTCCGCAGTGCCCGGTTCGCGACTGGACGTTACCGTCTCCTCCCTCGGCGATGCGACGAGCCTGCTTGGCGGGGTGCTGCTGCTTACACCTCTCAAGGGTATCGACGGCAACGTCTACGCCCTTGCGCAGGGGCCGCTGGCGCTGGGCGGTGTGTCGGTCAACGGCGAGGCCGCAAGCGCGCAGAAGAACATCACCACCGTGGGCAGCATCCCCAACGGTGCGACGGTGGAGCGCGGGGTTCCGTTCAGATTCAACAACCAGCAGGAGATGGTCCTGCACATGGACGACCCGGATTTTTCCACGACCATGAACGTGGTGAACAAGATCAACGAGACCATGGGGCAGGAGTACGCCCGCGCGGACGACATCGCCACCGTGCGGCTGTCCATCCCCCGCGAGTTCCAGGGTAATCTGGTCCCGCTCATGGCCTCCATCGAAAATCTCGAAATCAGCCCGCAGGGCAAGGCGAAGATTGTCGTGGACGAGAAGACCGGAACCGTGGTCCTCGGCCGCAACGTGCGCCTGTCCAAGGTCGCGGTGGCGCATGGCAGCTTGCAGATCGTGGTGCGTGAGGGCGCGCAGGTGTCGCAGCCCACGGCACCCTTCGGCGGCGGGCAGACCGTTGCCACTCCCACCACCGACATCGGCGTGCAGGAGGAGAACCGCAGGCTGATGCTGATGGAAGGCGCGACATTGCAGGAACTGGTGGATGGATTGAACTCCATCGGCGCAACCCCGCGCGACCTCATCTCCATCCTGCGCACGCTCAAGTCCGCTGGCGCACTGCACGCGGAACTGGAGGTCATCTAGATGATCGGCCCGAAGCTCGACGCGGAAATGGCGGCCATCAACGCCAGCCAGTCCGAGGATCTCAAGCGCAAGCTCGGCCTCGACCGCCTGCGGCGCGATCTCACCTCGGGGAAGAACGAGGAGAAGAAGCTGCGTGAGGCGTGCGAGGGCTTCGAGGCCGTGTTCATTGACAAGCTCTGGCAGCAGATGCGCTCCAACGTGCCGCAGGAAGGTTACCTGCACAGCAAGGAAGAGAAGTTCTACGTGGGCATGTTCGATAAGAACCTGTCCGAGAAGCTCGCCACGTCCGGCGGCATTGGCCTTGCCGATCTCATGTTCAACCAGTTGCACGAACAGCTGCTGGAAGGGAGCCGCTCTTCGCGGGCCGTTCCCAAGGACCCTAGCGAACTGAAGCCGCTGCACCCCGAGCGGACGCCGACGAATCCGCTTTCCGCAGGCGAAGGTATCCCGCTTCGGCGCAAGCCGCCGCTGGTCGTGGAGTCCGCCCCCGCTACGGAGAGCGCGCCGCTCGTCGCCGGACCGGAGACGGAGGGTGTCACAGTGGACCGGGCCGAGGCGCAACTCGCCCCGAAGCCTGTTCATGCGGCACCCGACGCGGCAAAGCCCGCTTCGCCGGTCATGGCTGATCCGGCCATCATGGCCCGCGCCATGTCGCTTGCCGCGCGCATCGAGTACGACCATGTCCGCACTGCGGCCGGGCAAAGCGCGCAGAGCGCGGGCCGTATCGCCGCCGCCGATGGCGCGGGTGTGGAGCGCGGAACCCTGTCGTGGCCCGCCCTCGGGACGGTGACCAGCGAATTCGGCTGGCGGACGGACCCCGTGACCGGCGCGCGCGAGTGGCATCCCGGCCTCGACATTGCCGGACGCGAGGGGGACCCCGTCGCGTCGTGCTGGGGCGGGACGGTGGTCTTCGCCGGAGAGCGCGGACGGTACGGCAATGCCGTCGTGGTGGAGCATCCCGACGGATGGCACAGCATGTATGCCCACAACAGCCGCAATCTGGTCCGCGAGGGTCAGATCGTGAAGGCTGGCGAGAAAATTGCAGAGATGGGCAGTACCGGGGACGCACCCGGCACGATTCTCCACTTCGAATTGCGACAGGGCGAGCAGGCCATGAATCCCGAAAAGGTCCGGGAAACCATGCAGGCCAAGCTCCCCGACGATGACAACGCTTAAATGGAGCACGCAGATGCAAAGCCGCATCAGGGACAACATGCATAGGCAGGCGGGAGCTCTGAAGGTTCTCTTTGGGCTTCTTGAGGAAGAATTTGCCTGTCTTACCGGGCGTGACCCGCAGGCCGTGACGGGCATCGAACTGTCCGTGCAGGAACTGCTGCGTCAGGTGGCCATGGAGCGCGTGGCGCTTCGTAAGCTGGTCGTGGCCACTGTTCCCGGCGCACAGAACATGGCGGACTTCGTGGCGACGCTGCCGCAGGAGGATCGTGGCGAATTCGAGCGGCTTCTGCGCGAGGCCGACGAACGTGAGCAGGCGTGCGCCGTGCAGGCGGAAAAGAATGCCCAGCTCGCCTACGCGCTGGTGGAGCAGAGCAGGGGCATGCTCGATTTCATGCATAGGCAGATTCAGCCCAAGGATACCACGACCTACGGCCGCTCCGGCCGCTACGCCCAGCACCACCCGCAGGCCGCTCTTCTTAGAGGGAGGCTGTAATGCCCGGCGTCAACTCGATTCTCGACATCGGCAAGCTGGCGCTGTTCGCCTCGCAGTCGGCAATCGAGGTTACCGGCAACAACATCTCCAACGTCAACACGCCCGGATACAGCCGGCAGCGGGTGAATCTCGAAGAGTCGATCAGCATCGACTACGCGCCCGGCCAGCTTGGAACGGGTGTGAAGGCGACGGAGGTGTTCCGCTATTTCGACGAGTTCGTGGAAGAGCAGTTCACCGTCAAGGTGGCCGACCGCAATCGCTGGGACGCCCTGTGGCAGAACCTGCGCAGCGTCGATGGTCTGTTTAACGAGTCCTCGTCTCGCGGCATCAGTTCCGCCATGGATCAGTTTTGGAATGACTGGCAGGACCTCACCAGCCCCGGCGTGTCCACGGCCAAGCGCGAGGCGCTTTTGGGCAATACGCGTACGCTGCTTAACGCCATCCACTCCACGCAGGCCGACATGGCCCGCATGCAGTCGCAGATGAACGGCTTCATTGAGCAGGAAGTGGAGGAGGTCAATGGCCTTCTGCACGACATTGCCGAGATCAACCGGCAGATCAATTCGCATGACATTCCCGGCCAGAACAACGCCAATGCGCTGCTGGACCGCCGCACCGTTCTCGTGCGCGAACTGGCCCAGCGCATGGACATCGACACCATCGACAACGGCAGCGGGAATTTCACGGTCCTGACCAAGGCCGGGCAGACCCTCGTGGATGGGCAGGAGACCTTCGAGATCAAGTTCGAGGGACCAAGCTCCACCAAGGATCTGACCGCCGGTTCGAATTTTGCTGGGGACGTCTACTTCGATGGCAGTGACGACTTCGAGTACACCGTCGAAGTGGTGCAGGACGGCAGTGTCACCAGTAACGCCGGCGGCGGCGCGGCCCTGTTCAGGGTCTCCCTCGACGGCGGGCGCACGTGGATGACCGACGAGGACGGCAACGAGAAGCATTTTTCCGCCCGGCCCGAGGGCGAGAAGGTCTCCATCGGCGATCTCAAGATCTGGTTCGGCAGCGAGACGGATTCCGGCGGCGTGGCCACCGGCACGCTACGCCAGGGCGACACGTTCACCATCGTGCCCAAGGAAGGGCTGTACTGGTACGAGACCACGTCCTCGCGTGTGAACATCACTCCGCAGATTTACAGCAACGGCGCGGACGACACGCGCAGGCTCACCGGCGGTAGCCTGACCGGCTATTTCCACTTCCGCGACTACAACGTGGGCCGCTATCAGGACCGCCTCGACGCCTTCGCCAAGAGCCTCGCGTGGGAGGTCAACCGGCTGCACAGTCAGGGCACGGGCGAGCAGAAGTACTCGGACCTCACCGGCACCTACGCCGTGGACTCCACGAGCGCGCCGCTCGGCAGCAATTCGTCCGGTCTTGCCTTCGCGGACAAGCTTCAGGCCGGAAACCTGCAAATCTACGTCTACGACGCGGCGAGCGGGCAGATGGTTTCCAACGGCTCTCTCGACTTTGGCGGCGGCGCGAACTTCGATCCCGAAGTGCACAGCCTCGACGACGTGGTCAACGCCATCAACACGAAATTCGCCGGAACTCTCACCGCCGAGGTCGCCAGCGGGCGGCTGCGCATCAAGTCCAACGATCCGAACAACGAATTCGCCTTCGGCACGGATACGTCGGGCCTGCTGGCCGGGCTTGGAGTCAATACGTTCTTTCAGGGCAGCGACGCCTCAAGCCTCGAACTGAATGCCAACGTGGTTCAGGACCCGGATTTCATCGCCACCAGCCACGTCAACGGTGCGGGCGAGACCAACCACGGCGATAACACCACCGCCAAGGCCATCGCCGAGCTCAAGGACCGCAAGGTGACCCTGAGCACCGCCCGTGAAGGCGCGACGAGCCAGACGCTCAGCGGCTATTTCAACAACATCGTGGGAACGGTGGGCGCGGACACTGCCGCCGCCGAGTACAATTACAAGTTCCACAATACGCTGGCCCAGAATCTGGAGGACCGTCAGGAAGAGGTCTCCGGAGTGAATCTGGACGAGGAAATGGGCAATCTCATCAAGTTCCAGCATTCGTACACCGCCGCGGCCAAGCTCATCTCCACGGCGGACAAGATGCTCCAGACGGTGATGTCGCTCAAGAACTAGGAAGGTCGGACCATGCCAATACGAGTTTCCCATCGCAGCCGCTTCACGTTCTTCATCGGCAACATGAATTCTTCGCTTGCCGATCTCATGGATCTGAACACGCAGGCTGCAACGCAAAAGAAGATCAACAAGCCGTCCGACAATTCCTCGGGCATGGTTCGCATTCTGGACCACCGCAATACCCTGAACTCCATCGACAAGTATCAGGAGAACGTCACCGAGGCCAAGGGCTGGCTCGGCGTGGCGGACAACAAGCTCACGACCATAAACGACATTCTCATCCAGTTGCGCGGGCTGGCGGAGCAGGCCGCCACCGGCACCATGAGCCCGGACAACCGCGAGCAGACCAGCTACCAGACGCGTCAGCTCTACGAGGAACTGGTGTCGCTGGCCAACACCGAATATGAAGGCAGCTACATCTTCGCGGGCCACAAGACCGACGCCCAGCCCTACGAGCGTGCCCTGTGGGTGACCGACAACGATGGCTCCACCACCAACGCCGACGGCTCGCCGCGTTTCTCCCTCACGGGAGACATGGAGCGCTCCGCGCTCATCCGCTTTACGTCTGCCGGAACGGTGGGAACGGACGCCCTGACTTACGAATATTCCCTCGATGGTGGGCGGACCTTCGACACGGGCACCATCCCCGCTGTAGCGGGCGATAAGACCATCACCATCGGCGGTGCGCAGTTGACACTCGACGCAGGCGTGACCGTGACGGCAAAGGATCCCAATGTGGATTCAAGCACGAATAACGGTACGTGGATGTGGGTGCGCCCCACGGCGCGCTACAAGGGTGACGACGTGGATACCGTGGGCGTGGACCAGTTCGGCAACATCCCCGCCACGGTCACTTCCACGGCGCAGGGCCTTTTCAGCGGCAACATCGCCGTGCGTCTCGATGGCGACGCCACGCTGACGGCGGGGCAGTCCTTCACGTACTCCTATTCCATGGATGGCGGCGCGAGCTGGACCACCGGGCAGTCGGCCACGGTTCCGGCGGACGGGGAAGTCTCCATCGTGGTGCCGGGCGGGCATCTCGACCTTGCCGGAAACGCGGGCGACACCGTCACCTCCGGTTCGCAGTTCAACATCCACCCCCGCACGGGCAGAATCGAGCTCCAGATCGGGCCTAACGAGTCGATCCAGATAAATAACATTGGCAAAGACGTACTTGGCGGTGTATATGCGTCACCAGACGACGGCTCCGTGAGCCTCGCTCCCGGCCTGTCGAACGAGAAGAATCTCTTCGACGTCGTGGGACGACTGGTGGGCTACATGGAAACCAACAATCAGAACGGCTGTCAGGAATGTCTGGCCAATCTGAACGACGTTTCCATCCACATCATGGACAATGCCGCCCGCGTCGGCGCCAGCGAGAATCGCCTCGCCGTCACAGAGAACATTCTGGGTACGCTCGAACACAACGAGGAGACGCGTCTCTCGGCTGTCGAGGACGCGGACGTGAGCGAACTCATGACGGAGCTGGCCAACCAGCAGATCATCTACGAAACCGTTCTGCGGTCATCCTCGATGATCATGCGGATGAACCTGGCGAATTTCCTCTAGTTCCTTCCCGGCCATGGCGGCGATCCTTCGATCGTCCGGCTGGCCGCGCAGGACAAACCTTCAGGCCTTCGGTATGGCATGCTCATCTTAACCAGACGCCCCGGCGAAAGCATCTACCTCGGGGACGACATCAAGATCACGGTCCTCAGCGTGCAGGGCAAGCAGATCAAAATCGGGCTTGAAGTGCCCGACGATCTGCCTGTCTATCGCGAGGAAGTTTATTTGCGGGTTCAGGAGCAGAACAGGCTCGCCCTTCAACTGTCAGATCAGGATTTGTTCGCCGCTACACAGTTATGGCAGACAGAAAAGAAGAAAAAGTAATCCAGACGCGGCTGGGAACGCTGGCCGTGGACATGGAGCGGGTGATCACCTTCCCGCGTGGGCTCATCGGCTTCGAGGACTGCAAGCAGTTCAGCCTCGTGCAGTTGCGCGAGGATTCGCCGTTTCTGATCCTTCAGAGCATCACGCATCCGGAGCTTGGACTTCTCGTGGCCGACCCGTTCTCGTTCATGCGCGATTACAACGTGAAGCTCGGCAACGCGGAACAGAAGATTCTCCAGCTCGAAAGCGCCGAGCAGGTGGCCGTGCTCGTCACGGTCAACATCCCGCAGGGACGTCCTGAACTGACGGCGCTCAACCTCACCGGCCCGATCATGGTCAACTATCAGGCCCGCATCGGCTTGCAGGTGCCGCAGGTCGACACCAAGTACCCCAGTCGGTACTACATTCACGGTGAAAATGGAGAAATGCCGAAACCCGGCGCGCCACGGCCCGCCGGTGCGGAAGGAAAGGACAGGGAAGAGGAGTCCTGATCCCGTTGTCTGGCCCCATGGTCAGATGATTTGATCAAGATCCTCTTCCACCAGCTTCTGCGCGGTCTTTCGGGAGTCGGGGACGTACTCGCCCGATTCCACCTGTGCCTTGATGGCGTTCACCTTTGCGCGGCGCACTTCGGGTGCCGCCTGCGCCTCGCGCAGGGCACTGCTGAAGAGCCTGCCCTCGTTGGACAACTGCACCGAGTCGCCCCGGCTGGTGCCGGTCGTGCTGCCTGCGCGGCTTCTGCCGTTTGTGCCTCCGGGCTTTTCGAGCCGCTCATAGCTCTTGAGTCCGGTCAGCGGTCCTAGAACCTTCATTGTCCCTCCCCCTGAGTCTGCAACTAGAGCATGGTGTCGTCGACCTTCTCAAGCGTGATTTCCCAGAGTCTCTTGATGATGGCGTTGCGTTCCTCGATGGAGACCTCGATGGGGCCTTCGTTCGTCTGTCTGTAGATGCGCATGTCCGCCTCTGCGGGCGGGTAGGTCAGTTCGAGCGTGTCGCCGAATTCGGATTCGAGCGCGGAGCGGATTTCCTGCACGGTCTGATTCGTGCTGCCCGAAGCCATTAGATTCTCGACGATTTCCCTTGCCACCTGCTCAACCAGTACCCTTCGTCTCGCGAGGCGGGAGATTTCCACCTCGTCTTCCGCTTCGGCCGCGGCAAGCGTACGCTTGAACCGGGCGAGACGACGGGCACAGTTCAACTGCCGCCCGTATGTCCGAAGCATGGTCTTGATCTGGTATGAGCGTGCAGTCACTTGGTTGGTCCCTCTTGTCACCCTTATCGGTCATGAGGTTCAGAACCTTTACACCCCGCGTGAATTTTTTTTCCATTGGGGCCATGGCGGGTGAAATGTCGCGCAATCCTTGAATACCGCGCCACTTTTGTCTAGGTATGTACACCTATGCTCAAGGATATCAGAAAAATATTCATCGTGACCAAGGCCGGCGAGCCGCGCGCCGCCGCGCTTGCCTCCGAGGTGGCCACATGGCTTGCCTCGCGGGGGATAGACAGTCTTACCGTGCCCCATCATTGCGGCATGGGCAACTTCCCGTGCTCCATGACGACCTGCGACCTCGTGCTCGTGCTCGGCGGCGACGGAACCATGATCGGCGTGGCCCGAGAGGTGGGGGGGCAGTCCCCCATGCTGGGCGTCAACCTCGGACGAGTGGGCTTTTTGACCGAAGTCCCGGCCGATGACTGGCAGCAGTGCCTTTCGGACCTTCTCGACGGTAGGATGGTCGTCCGCCGCAGACTGACGCTGGCCTACGCTGTGCTACGCGACGGCGTCCGCGTTCACGAGGGGCGGGTCGTCAACGACATCGTGGTCAACCGGGGCAGTCTGGCCCGGCTCATCCGCCTGCGCGTGGCCATTGCGGGGGAGTGGCTTGGAAGCATCCGGGCCGACGGCATGGTCGTTTCTACGCCCACCGGGTCCACCGCCTATTCCATATCCTCCGGCGGTCCCATCGTGCACCCGGACATCGCAGCCGTCGCCGTGACGCCCATCTGCCCGTTCATGAACGACTTTCGCCCCATGGTCCTGCCGGGTGACTGCCATCTCGAAATCGAGGTGGAGGAGCCCGCCTCGGAGGTCTTCCTCACGCTGGACGGGCAGGAATGCGTGCCCCTCGCGCTTGGCGACGTCATCGCCATCGACGCGGTGGACGGCGGACTTCTGCTCGTGGAGCCGGAGGAATCGACCTATCTGTCCCGGCTGCGCACCAAGGGCGTCATCGAGTAGCCCTCGCCAACCGGAAATCATCAATCAGGGAGGATCATGCTTCGTTTTGTCCGGCTCGTCGCCGTGTTGTTCGCGCTTGCGCTCATCGGATGCGCAAGGCCTTCTGTTCCGCCGGTTCCGCCGCTCACGTTCGTCCAGTCCGATGTCGATGCAAAGGATATGGTCAAACGCCTTTCGCCCCGTGGGCAGTCCTTGTCCTCGTGGCAGGAGCTGGCACCGGCGCTGGAGCGAAGCCTTGCGTTCACGGCGGTGAAGCCGCGCGCTGGCGTGGCGCTCGAAGGCGACGGACTCACGCTGACATGGGGCCAGCTTCACGACAGCATCGCGAAGCTCCTTGAAATCCTGCCGCGGCTGGACGCGGAGCCGGAGCTTCTCACCGAGAATTTCGCATGGTTTCGCCTGACGCAGGGCGTGCTGATGACCGGGTACTATGTGCCCTATGTCGAGGCCAGCTCCGTGCGCACGGCGGAATACCGCTATCCGATCTATGGCCTGCCCGATGACTTGCGAAAGCTCGACCTCGGGGAGTTTCATCCGCGTTGGAAGGGGCAGCGGCTCATCTACCGCGTCGAGCACGGCGAGGCTGTGCCCTATCCCGAACGCGCCGAAATCGACTTCGAGGGCGCGTTGAGCGGGCGCGGGCTGGAAATCGCGTGGGCGAGGGATCTGGTGGATGTCTTCTTCCTTCAGATTCAGGGATCGGGGCTGTTGCACTTTCCAGACGGCAGCCGCCATCTCGTGGGCTACGCGGGTAAGAACGGGCACCGCTACGTGAGCCTTGGCCGGGTGCTCGTGCGCCGTGGCCTCATGGACCTCGAGCATGTCAGCATGAAGTCCATTCGCGAATATCTCGCCGCGCATCCCGAGGAAGTGCCAGCGCTTCTGTCCACCAATCCGAGCTACGTGTTCTTCCGTCTCGGCGAGGATGGGCCGGTCGGCGCGATGGGGAAAATGTTGACGCCGAAGGTCAGCATGGCTACAGACCCTAAGTTTCTGCCGCTTGGATCGCTTCTGGCCTTCGAGGCCGATCTGCCACCCGAGGCTCCGGGCGAGGATGACTCGCACGTGGCCGGTCTCGGATTGGCGCAGGATACCGGCGGCGCCATCACGGGTGCCCGCGTGGACTGGTTCTGCGGCAGTGGGCCCGAAGTCGAATTCTTCGCCGGACACATCAAGAATCCGGCGTCCATACATCTGCTTGTAAGCAAAGAGGTTCTCAAGTGAATAGGAAGCCCGGCATCGCCGAGTTGAAGGAATGCCTCGAACAGTGCTTCGCCGAGCAGGCCGCCTTTGTGGCCGCATGGCACGAGGCCGAGCCTGACGATATCGCCGTTCCCGAAGGGGAGGCCACTCCCGCAACGCTTCGTGCGCTGGTCGCCCGCGAGCACCTGCGTAACTATCGCCTTTGGCATGTCGAGGACGAGGCGCGCCGCAAGGATGTCGACGCCGAAGTCATCGCCCGCTGCAAGAGGGAGATCGACGGCCTGAACCAGTCGCGCAACGACCACATGGAGCGCGTGGACGCCTGCGTCGTCGAGCTTGTGTCCGGGCTGCTGCCGCAGGACGCCGCCGAGCGCTACAATACCGAAACCATCGGCGCGGCGCTCGACAGGCTGTCCATCATCAGCCTCAAGATTTTTCACATGCGCGAGCAGACCCTGCGTTCCGACGTGAACGCCGAGCATGTCACCTCCTGCGAGCGCAAGCTCGCCGTCCTGCGTGAGCAGCGCGAGGACCTCATGCGCAGCGTTGTGGAACTCGTCGACGAATACGCCGCTGGTACCAAGCGCCCCAAGGTCTACTACCAGTTCAAGATGTACAACGATCCCAGCCTGAACCCGGCGCTGTACGGTGCCGCGCGGGCCGCGTCCAAGTAGGGGAGGTTTTCCATGGCCGACTATGAAGCCGTCATCGGGCTTGAGGTTCATGCCCAGCTCAAGACGAAGTCCAAGCTCTTCTGTTCCTGCTCCACCGAGTTCGGCCAGGAGCCCAATACCAACGTCTGCCCCGTGTGCACGGGCCAGCCGGGAAGCCTGCCGGTGCTCAACGCCCGCGCCGTGGAGTACGCCGTGAAGATGGCGCTCGCCATCGGCTGCACGGTGAACGAGCGCTCCGTGTTTGCGCGCAAGAACTATTTCTACCCGGACCTGCCCATGGGTTACCAGATTTCGCAGTTCGATCTGCCCGTGGCCGAGCATGGCCGAGTGGACATCGAGGTGGATGGCGAGCTGAAGACCATCGGCGTCACCCGCATCCACATGGAGAATGACGCGGGCAAGAGCATCCACTCCCACGCCGAGAATGCGAGCTTCGTCGATCTCAACCGCGCGGGAACCCCGCTCATCGAGATCGTCTCCGATCCGGACATGCGCTCCCCCGAGGAGGCCGTGGCCTACCTCAAGTCCCTGCATTCCATCCTGCTGTACCTCGGCATCTGCGATGGCAACATGGAGGAGGGGAGCTTCCGCTGCGACGCCAACGTGTCCATCCGTCCCCGTGGGCAGAAGGAATTCGGTACCCGCGCAGAGCTGAAGAATATGAACTCGTTCCGCAACGTGCAGCGTGCCATCGCCTACGAGATCACCCGGCAGGAGGACCTGCTTGAGGATGGCGAGGAAGTGGTGCAGGAAACCCGCCTCTTCGACGCTGACCGTGGCGTGACCCAGACCATGCGCGGCAAGGAAGAGGCCCACGACTACCGCTATTTCCCGGACCCGGACCTCGTGCCGCTGGTTCTCGACCATGACTGGATCGAGGGACTGCGCGCCGGTCTGCCCGAGCTTCCCGCCGCGCGTCTGGCTCGGTTCATGGAACAGTACGACCTGCCCCGTAGCGACGCCGAAGCCTTGACGGGCGACCGCGCCCTCGCGGACTACTACGAGGCCGCCGTGGTCGCCTACGCCGAGCCGCGCAAGGTCGGCAACTGGATGATGACCGAGATGCTGCGCATGCTGAATGAGAACGGCGGCACCATCGCCGCATGCGGCATGGCTCCCGCGCAGTTCGCCGCGCTGGTGCGCATGGTGGACGAGGGCGCGATCAACCAGAAGGTCGGCAAGCAGGTCTTCGCGGACCTCTTCGCCGAGGGTGGCGATCCCGAGGCGCATGTCCGCGAGAAGGGACTGGTGCAGATTTCCGACACCAGCGCCCTCGAAGCCGCAGTGGATGAGGTCATCGCCGCCAACCCCGAGGAGGCCGAGGCCTTCCGTGGCGGCAAGACCAAGCTCATGGGCTTCTTCGTCGGTCAGGTGATGCGCCGGACCAAGGGACAGGGCAATCCCAAGCTCATCAACGAGATTCTCATCAGCAAGCTCAGCTAGCGGAGGGACTTCCATGGACTGGCACATCCGTTTTTCCGACGAGAAGGGCTGTCTGCTGCTTTTGGACCAGCGTTTTCTCCCCAACCGGGAGGACTGGTTCGAGTGCACGGACACCGCGAGCACCATCTACGCGCTCCAGACCATGGTCGTGCGCGGAGCGCCCGCCATCGGCGTGACTGCGGCCTACGGCTGCTGGCTCGCCGCGCGCGAGGCCGCGGGCGAGGGCTGGGAGAAGCGTCTGGAGACGCTATTGACCGACCTCGAAAATGCCCGTCCCACCGCCGTGAATCTGCGCTGGGCCGTGCGGCGCATGCGTGCCGCTCGCGATGCCCGCCCCGGTCTCGATCACGAGGCCCTGTGCGCCTTTTGGCTTGAACTGGCCAAGGAGATTCACGAGGAGGACAAGCGGTTGTGCCGTCTCATCGGCACGCATGGCGCCACCGTTATCGACGACGGTGACACCGTGATGACCCACTGCAACGCGGGCGCTTTGGCCACGGCCGATTACGGCACGGCCCTCGGCGTTATCCGTGGCGCGGTGGACGCCGGAAAGCGGGTGGAGGTCATCGCCAACGAGACCCGGCCGTTCCTGCAGGGCGCACGGCTCACCGCCTACGAACTGCACAAGGACGGCATCCCGGTGAAGGTCGCCTGCGACAACGCGTGCTCGCTGCTCATGAAGCGTGGTATGGTTGACAAGGTCGTGGTCGGCGCGGACCGCATCGCCGCCAACGGCGACGCGGCCAACAAGATCGGCACCAGCGGTGTGGCGATTTTGGCCCGGCACTACGGCATTCCGTTCTACGTGGCGGCTCCGCTGTCCACCATCGACCGCGAGACGCCCGACGGCGACGCCATTCCCATCGAGGACCGTACCCCCCGCGAGGTGACCCACGTGGGCGACCACCAGATCACTCCCGATGGCGTGGGCGTGTTCAACTTTGCCTTCGACGTGACGCCCGCCGAGTTCATCACCGGCATCGTCACCGAGCGCGGCGTGCTCCTGCCGCCATATTCGGAATCCATCGCCCGCGCTTTTGCCGAGCGCGAGGCCGAGGAGTCCGCCCGGTAGTTTTCCCCGCGCCACCGATGCAGGGCGCGGTCCAGCGAGACATACGCGCGGGCCGGGAGGGTGGAAAAACCCGGTCCCGGCCCGCCTCCGTGTTTGAAATCATGTAAAATTCGAGTATGACGGTATTATCATGTTACCGACAATAGCACTTATCGGCCGCCCCAACGTGGGCAAGTCAACGCTCTTCAACCGGCTTATCCGCCGCCAGAAGGCCCTGACCCACGACCTGCCCGGCGTGACCAGGGACCGCATCTACGGCGAGGTTCGCCAGTCGGAACGTCCGTTCGCGCTCGTGGACACGGGTGGTCTCGTTCTGGATGAGGATCAGAATTTCGAGAAGGAAATCCTGGAGCAGGCCCACGAGGCCATTCAGGAGTCCCACGCCATTCTCCTCGTGGTGGACGGCAAGGGCGGTCTGAACCCCGTGGACGAGCAGGTCGCCCGCGATCTGCGCGAGAGCCACAAGCCCGTGCTGGTGGTCGTCAACAAGGTTGACGGCTACGAGAAGGAAGACCTCGCGTCCGAATTCCATGCCCTCGGGCTGGAGCTTGTTCCCGTGAGCGCCGCGCACGGCTACAACGTGCCCGAGCTGCTGGAGCGCGTCTCCGCCATCATCGACGAGCTCGGCTTCGAGTACGGCGACGAGGAGGAGGAAGAGGACCGCACCGGCCTGCGCGTGGCCATGATCGGCCGCCCCAACGCGGGCAAGTCGTCCATGTGCAACGCCATCCTTGGCGAGCGCCGTTTCATCGTCAGCGACGTGGCTGGCACCACCCGCGATAGCGTGGACGTGACCTTCGAGCGTCAGGGCCACCGCTACACCTTCGTGGATACCGCCGGTCTGCGCCGCAAGACCAAGATCTCCGACGATCTCGAACGCTTCTCCGTGCTGCGTTCCCTCAAGGCCACCAAGCAGGCGCAGATTGCCGTGCTCGTGCTGGACGCCATGGAAGGGCTGACCGTGCAGGACAAGAAGCTCGTGTCCATCCTCGACCGCGAGAAGACGCCCTTCATCGTGGCGGTGAACAAGATCGATCTCGCGCCCAAGGGCAAGCTGGAGGAGATCAAGCGCTACTTCGCCGAGCAGTTGCGCATCTGTCCGCACGTTCCGGTCATCTATACGTCCACGATGACCAGCGCCGGACTGGGCGGTCTGCTGCCGCTGGCCGAGAAGATATGGGCCGAGTGCCAGATCCGCGTGACCACGGGCGTGCTCAACCGCACCCTGCAGGACGCGATCACCCGGCACCAGCCGCCGGTCATCAAGCGTCGCCGCGCCAAGTTCTACTACCTGACGCAGACGGACATCAAACCGCCGACCTTCGTCTTCTTCGTGAACGATCCGGAACTGGTGAAGTCGTCCTACTCGCGCTACCTCGAAAACCAGCTGCGCAAATCCTTCGGACTGAAGATGGCCCCCATGCAGGTGTACTTCCGTTCGAGTCACAACAAGAAATAGCCGGACTCCGGCGTGTTGGACCCTCCGGCGCGGTCGCCCCGCCTTGACCGTGCCGGGGGAATTTCATACCGTTCGCGGATTGCATGGTCCGCCATGCCCGGCCCCCGCTCGTCTTGACAGTGCGCGGGGGGCGGCAACTTCATGATTCGCATAGGGAGAAATCCATGGTCCAGAAAGTCGACAGCATCTGGTTTGACGGAAAGCTCGTGCCGTGGGACGAGGCGCAGGTTCATGTGCTGACCCACACGCTGCACTACGGGTGCGGCGTGTTCGAAGGCATCCGCGCCTATCGCCTCGCGGATGGCGGCTCCGCCGTGTTCCGCCTGAAGGAGCACATCCATCGGCATTTCAATTCGGCGAAGATTCTCGAAATGCAGATTCCCTTCTCGGAGGAGGACATCTGCGCCGCCGTCATCGAAACCCTCAAGGCCAACCGCATGGCCGAGGGCTACATCCGCCCCCTGTCCTTTATCGGCGCGGGCGTGATGGGCGTGCATCCGGGCAACAACCCCATTCAGACCATCATCGCTACGTGGCCGTGGGGCGCGTATCTCGGCGAGGACGCCCTTGCCAAGGGCATCCGCGTAAAGACGTCCACCTTCACCCGGCATCACGTCAACGTGATGATGACCAAGGCCAAGACCTGCGGCAACTACGTCAATTCCGTCCTCGCCAAGCGCGAGGCCATTGCCGACGGCTACGACGAGGCGCTCATGCTCGACACGGAGGGGTACGTGTCCGAGGCGACGGGCGAGAACATTTTCATCGTGCGCGGCGGCGTCATCAAGACCACGCCGCTGACGTCCGTGCTCGACGGACTTACGCGCAACAGCCTCATCACCCTTGCCCGCGATCTGGGCTACGAGGTGGTGGAGCAGCGCTTCACCCGCGATGAGCTCTATTCCGCCGACGAGGCGTTCTTCTGCGGCACCGCCGCCGAGGTCACGCCCATCCGCGAGGTGGACCGCCGCGCCATCGGCGCGGGCAAAGCGGGCGAAGTGGGCCTGCATCTCCAGAAGGAATACTTCAAGGTTGTGAAGGGCGAGAACCCGGCCTACGCCAAGTGGCTCGACCGCTATACCCTGTAGTTCCCGGCACTGGTCGGGAACGGATGACATGATCGAACACGCGCCGCGTTCCCTCGGGGGCGCGGCGCATCCCGCAAGGAATCCATGAGCCAGTCCCATCTTACGCACAAGTACCGCCCCCAGACGTTCGCCGAAGTGGCAGGGCAGGAGACGATCAAGGCCATCCTTTCCCGGGCCGCGTCCACCGGGCGCATCGCCCCGGCCTACATGTTTTCCGGCACCCGTGGCGTCGGCAAGACGACCATCGCCCGCATCTTCGCCAAGGCCATCAACTGCGAGCGCGGCCCCGCCGCCGAGCCGTGCAACGAATGCGTGCACTGCCGCCAGATTGCCGCAGGTGCGGCCGTGGACGTCGCCGAAATCGACGGCGCGTCCAACACCGGCGTCGACGATGTGCGTAGCCTGAAGGAGGACGTGGGTTTCGCGCCCATCGACTGCCGCTACAAGGTCTTCATCATCGACGAGGCGCACATGCTCTCCAAGAGCGCCTTCAACGCCTTGCTGAAGACGCTGGAGGAGCCGCCGGCGCATGTCACCTTCATCATGGCCACCACGGAGCCGCACAAGTTCCCGCCCACCATCATCAGCCGCTGCCAGCACTACACCTTTCAGCGGCTGACGCAGAAGGAGCTGGAGACGCACCTTGTGCGCGTGCTCGACGCTGAAAGCCTCGGCTACGAGCACGAGGCCGTGGCGCTTCTGGCGCGGCGTGGGGCGGGTAGCGTGCGTGATTCCATGTCCCTGCTTGGTCAGGTGTTGGCTCTTGGCAGCGACAGCCTGACCTCGGCCGACGTGCGAACCGTGCTCGGCCTTGCCGGGCGCGACATCATGTTCCGGCTCATGGAGGCTATTCATGGCCGCGACTGCGTGGCCGTCAGCACCATTCTTTCCGAAATTCTCGATCAGGGACTCGACCTCGGCTTCTTCCTGCGCGAACTCACCGAGGTGTGGCGCACGCTGTTCCTGCTCGCACAGGCGGGCGAACGCGCATTGCCCATTCTCGATATCCCCGAGGAGGAGGCCCGGCAGTGGCTCACGTGGGTGCCCCGGTTTTCCGTGGCGCACATCCATGCCTGTTGGCAGTTGACGCTGGAGGGACAGCAGCGGGTGCGCCAGAGCCTCGAACCGGCTCTCGCCCTTGAACTCTTGTTGCTCAACCTCGCGTACCTGCCCGAGCTCGTCGGCCTCGAAGGAGCCGGGCAGGGCGGTGGAACGTCCATGCCGCCCGCCGGTGGCGCGCCCTCTGGTGGCGCGCGGCCCATGGGTCATGGCGGCGTCGCTCCCGGACGTCCCGCGTCCGCATCGGCCAGCGCGGCACCGGCTCGTTCCACTGCGCATGCGCCGTCCGTCGCCGCACCAGACATGGCGGAACGCTCCGCTAGCCCGGAACGCCCCGCCATGCCCGAGCGCTCCATGCCACAGGCGGCAGCGCCGGTCCGCGAGGCCGCAACAGCCAGCGTGCAGGCTCCCGCTGCCGATGTCGCGCCCGCAGCGCCGCAGTTTTCCGCGCCCCGGCCCGAGAGCGCCGCTCCCGCGCCGTCACGGGCGTATGGCGCGTCCCGTGGGGGGAACGATTCGAATTTTCCGCCCGTTCCCGCCGGTCCCAAGACGTGGGACTCGTTCATCGAGTACGCCACGGCCTGCAAGGAGGCCACGGGGCGGAGCATCACCGGGCTTTTGCATGTGCGGGCCAGCGTCGGCGCGGGTCGGTTGACCCTTGAATGCGCCAACGCGTTCCACTGCGAACAGATCAAGGCCGACAGTTCCTTCTCGTTTCTGCAGGAACTTGTGCGCGCCTATTTCGGCCCGGAGTGCGTCATCGACTTTCGGTTCCAGCAGAAGCAGCGCAAGAACCGTCAGCAGATCAAGGACGAGGTGAGCCGCCATCCCGTGGTGGCCGGTCTGATGCGCGATTTGGATGCCCAGGTGGTCAGTGCCGGGCCGCGTACGGATCGTCCCCATGATGAGCAGTTCAACCGGCAATAGACAATAATCCCCTGTTCTATAAGGAGTATCGAAATGAGAGGCATGAACGATCTGGTTCGTCAGGCGCAGATGATGCAGCGCAAGATGAGCAAGCTTCAGGAAGAAATGGACGAGCGCACGGTCGAGGCGACCTCGGGCGGCGGCATGGTGACCGTGACCGCGACCTGCTCCGGCAAGATCACCGCGCTGAAGATCGATCCCGCTGCCGTTGATCCGCAGGACGTCGAGATGCTGCAGGACCTCATCCTCGCCGCCATTAACGAGGCTGTGAAGAAGGGCAAGGACACCGCGCAGTCCGAGATGAAGGGCCTGACCGGCGGCATCAACATCCCCGGTCTGATCTAGGGGGCCTTCGTGCAGCAGCTACCGGAACCGCTGAAAGCGGTTGTGGACCAGCTGGCGCAGCTTCCGGGGCTTGGTCCCAAGTCCGCCCTGCGGGCGGCGCTGGCTATCCTCAAGTGGCCCATGCCTCGCGCGGCGGCCATGGGGCAGAGCATTCTGGACCTGCGCGAGAAGCTGTTCTTCTGCGAGAAGTGCGCCAGCCTCTCGGACTGCAACCCTTGCCGCATCTGCTCGGACCCCGCGCGCAGTGACGACCAGCTCATGGTCGTCGCGGAGTGGGACAGCCTCATCACCATCGAGGACGGCGGTTTCTACCGGGGGCGTTATCTGGTGCTGGGCGGCCTGCTTGCCCCGCTGGACAACGTTGGCTCCCAGCAGCTCGAAATCGGCAGGTTTCGTCAGCGTCTGGCGGAAGGCCGGGTGAGCGAGGTGATCCTCGCGCTCGGCACGACGCTCGACGCCGAAGCCACGGCGACCTTCATTCGCGACATGGTGGAGCGCCAGTACCCCGGGGTGCGCGTGTCACGCCTTGCGCAGGGCATTCCTCTCGGTTCCGAGGTCAAGTACATCGACCGCGAGACCCTGCGCCAGTCCCTCGAATATCGACAGAAGCTCGCGTAGTGGGCGTCAAACCTTGACGCGCCCCCGCATGGCATGAGACGAAGCCGGGTGGACTCCTTGGGGAGTCCACCCGTTTTTTTTCATGATTCGAGGAGACTTGCGTCCATGGCCGAAACGCTCAAGGCCGAAATCAAGAATATCGTCTTCCACAACCCCGCCAACGGGTATCTGGTGGCGCGCGTTTCCGTGGAGGCGCAGCCCGGTCCCGTGACCATCGTCGGCAACATGCCGGAGCCGCGCCCCGGCGAAATGCTCCAGTTGACCGGTACATGGAAGGAACACCCCAAGTTTGGGCGGCAGTTCCAGGTGGAATTGTGGGAGCAGGTGATGCCCGCCACCTTAAACGGCATCCGCCGCTATCTGGGGTCCGGCATGGTTAAGGGCGTCGGCCCGGTGCTGGCCACGCGACTTGTGGACGCCTTTGGTACCGAGGTTCTCGACATCCTTGAGAACGATCCGGACCGTCTGCTTTCCGTCGAGGGCCTCGGCCGCAAGAAGCTCGATTCCATCAAGGAATCGTGGGATGCGCAGCACGAGGTGCGAAACCTCATGATCTTCCTGCAAAGCCATGATGTCCCGCCCACCTTCGCCGCGCGCATTTTCAAGCGCTACGGCAACGGCGCGGTGAACAAGCTGCGCGAGAATCCCTACGAGCTGGCCTACGAGATCCACGGCGTCGGCTTCAAGACCGCCGACAGCATGGCCCTCAAGCTCGGTTTCGCTGAGGACGCGCCCCAGCGTATTGAGGCCGCCGTCATCTACGCGCTGTTTTCCGCCAGCGAGCGCGGGCATCTTTTCCTGCCTGTGGACAAGCTTATCGACGCCGTGGACAAGCTCCTCGGTGAGGTGGACCCCGAGCGGGTTGAGGACGCGGTCAACGCCCTCGCCGTCCGCAAGCGCCTGATGGTGGAGCCGCTGCCTGCGCAGGACATCGAGCGTGCCGTGTACCTCATGCATTTCTATCGGCACGAGCGGGAAATCGCCTCGCGCCTCTTGGCCCTGTGCGAGCATCCCACGCCCATGGATCTGGAGAAGATTCGCCGCCTGCTGCCGCAGTTGGAATTGGACGAGGAGATTCAGCTGTCCTCGGAACAGCGCGAGGCCGTGCTGGGCGGCTGCGAGAACAAGGTTTTCGTGGTCACCGGCGGACCCGGTACCGGCAAGACCACCATCACGCGCGTCATGGTCCGCGTGATGGACAAGATGGGCTTCAAGATCAAGCTCGCCGCGCCCACGGGCCGCGCCGCCAAGCGCATGGCCGAGGCCACGGGCTATCCCGCGTCCACCCTGCACCGTCTGCTCCAGTACCAGCCGGACGGTAGCTTTGCCCACGACGAGGAGAAGAAGCTCAAGGCACAGGCCGTCATCATCGACGAGGTGTCCATGCTCGATACCTCGCTGTGCCTTGCGCTGCTTCGCGCGCTGCCCATGACCTGCCGTCTCGTGCTCATCGGCGATGTGAACCAGTTGCCGTCCGTCGGTCCCGGCAACGTACTGGCGGACATCCTGAACAGTCAGGCGGTGCCGAGCGCCCGCCTCACCCACATCTACAGGCAGGCGCAGGAAAGCCTCATCGTCACCAACGCGCACTTGGTCAACGCTGGCCAGTTGCCGGAATGCTCTCCGCGTCCCGCGCCGGACAACGATTTCTTCTGGGTCCAGCAGGAGGACCCGGAGCGCATCCAGCGCCTCATCCTGCAACTCGTCACCGATCGCATCCCCGAGATGTACGGACTCGACCCGCGCCGCGATATTCAGGTGCTCACCCCCATGCATAAGGGCGACCTTGGCACGCAGACGCTCAATCAGCTCCTGCAGGAGCGCGTGAATCCCGGAAAGGGCGGCATCCGTCGCGGCAATCACACCTTCCGTAAGGGCGACCGGGTGCTCCAGATGCGCAACAATTACGACAAGGACGTCTTCAACGGCGACCTTGGCTGGGTGCGCGACATCGAGCCCGTGCGCGGCGAGATGCTGGTCGACTTCGAGGGGCACATGGTGAACTACGAATTGCAGGAGATGGACGAACTGGTGCCCGCCTACGCCATCAGCGTGCACAAGTCGCAGGGTAGCGAGTACCCTGCCATCATCATGCCCGTGGTCACACAGCATTACATGCTCTTGCAGCGCAACCTCATCTACACCGCGCTAACCCGCGCCAAGCGGCTGGCGGTGCTCATCGGCGGCAGAAAGGCCGTGAGCATCGGCGTGTCCCGGCAGGACAGCAACAAGCGCTATACCCACCTCCAGTACAGATTGCAGGAAGCCTTCAACGAACTGGCGACTTGAACCGGCCGGGCCTTTGTGTCAGTTTTGCTGCATGCCTGAAGAAGTGCCGTCCGCGAGGACGGCTTTCCGGGGATGACGTGAAGCGGCAGGAGGGCCGATGAAACGCTGGCTTGGACGTGCGCTGAGACTGGGGCTGACTGCGGGCTGCATCGCGTATGTCGTGCGCGGAACGGATTTCGCCGCGCTTGGGGAGGCCATGTTGCGCATGGCTCCGGCTGCGGTGGCGGCTGCGCTGTGCGCGGCATGTGTCGACTACATGGGGATGGGGGCGCGGCTGATGCTCGTGAGTGGGCGCAGGGTGGGGTGGCTGGACGCCATCAACGCCTCTGTGCTCTGCAACGGCCTGAATGTGGTGCTCCCCGCCCGCATGGGCGAGGTGGCGAAGGTCGTCCACCTACGCAGACGTTGCGGCATTCCCGCCGGTGCCGGGATGGGGATGGTCTTCTGGGAGCGCTTCGCGGACCTGAACATGCTTCTTTTCGTCGCGCTCGCGGCGGCCGGGGCCAGCGGGCAGACGCTGGCGCTCGCCCCGGTGGCCATCGCCGCCGGGGGCGTGTGGGGGGCGCTGATCGTCATGCGCCTGTTCCCCGCCATGCAGGCCGTTTTGTTGCGGCTTCTCATTTTCGAGCGCCTGCGGCTGTTTGCGGCGGAGGTGCTGGGGCAACTGCGCGAACGGATGACCCCGGGCTTTCTGGCGGTGCTCGCTCTCGCCTCGCTGTGGCCGTGGACCATGCACTGGGTCCAGCACTGGCTGCTGCTGGTGTGGGGAGCGGGGCTCGATCTCACCCCGGTGCAGGTGCTGGCCATATTCGTCATGAGCGCCGGGGGGCTGGCCGTGCCGTCCTCGCCGGGAAACATCGGCGTCTACGAGGCGGTGATGGTCGCCGGGCTGGGGCTCTACGGTGTGCCGCGAGAAGAGGCGCTGGCCATCGCGCTGGTTTGCCATATGACATTTCAGGGGCCGCTGGCGCTGTATGCGCTAGGCCTCATGGCTTTTTCAGGGATGGAGGCGCGCGAGCTGCGCGACTCGGCGGGCGCTGGTCCGCAAACTCCGAATCTGCCGCACGCGCTTGCGGACAGGGGGAAGAACTGATGAATACGCTGCCATGCATCCTGACGATTGCGGGGTCCGACTCCGGCGGTGGGGCAGGCATTCAGGCGGACATCAAGACCATCGCCATGAACGGTGGATACGCCATGTCCGTCATCACGGCGCTGACGGCCCAGAATTCCATGGGTATCACCGGCATTCACGCCCCGGACCCGGAGTTCGTCGCGTGGCAGCTGCGTGCGGTGCTCGACGATTTTCCGCTCGCTGCGGCCAAGACCGGGATGCTTTTCTCTGGCCCCATCATTGCCGCCGTGTGTGACAGGCTGGCAGCAAAGACCTTTCCCCTCGTGGTGGACCCGGTGAGCGTGAGCCAGACCGGGCATCAGCTCCTGAAGGACGATGCCATCGCGATGCTGGTGGAACGACTCGTTCCCCTTGCCGACGTGTTCACGCCCAACCGCCCGGAGGCCGAGGTGCTCACGGGCCTGAAGATCGACACGCCCGCCGACGTGCGCACCGCTACGGCGCGCCTTCAGGCCATGGGTGCCAAGGCCGTGCTGCTCAAGGGCGGCCACTTCGACGGGGATCGGATGATCGACTGGCTGGCGCTGCCGGGTGCGGAACCGATTGCACTGGAGCAGCCGCGCATCGACACGGTCCATACCCACGGTACCGGGTGTACGCTGTCCTCGGCTATCGCCACATGGCTTGGGCGTGGATATGGCGTTCGCGAGGCCGTGGTGGCCGCGCAGAAGTATCTGAATCTCGCCCTGCGCGCCGGTTTCGGGCCGGGGCGCGGAGCCGGACCGGCCAATCATAGTGTCGTACTGCTCCGCTTGCAGGAGCGCGAGCGCATCCGCGAGGACATGGGCGCGGCGGTGCGCAGGCTTGAGCATTTCGACGGCATGCGTCGTCTGCTGCCGGAAGGGGTGATGCACCTCGTCGCCGCGCTGCCGTGGGCGAGCGGGGGAGAGGATGTCGCTTCGCTTTCCGGCGGCGTGTCTTGCGATGCGCATGGGCGTCCGCTTGTTGCGGGGTGTCCTGAATTTGGCGCAAGCGGCGACGGCGCGGGAACCGTGCTAGCCGCATCCGCCGTGCGAGCCGAACTGCGCTTCGCGGCTGTGCTGCCGCTGACCGAGGCCGTAACGGCGGCGCTGGGTCGCTCCGGCCTTGGTGTGGCGTGGTTCGATAGGGCCGACGCCCCCGAGGCGGAGCGCGGCAATGCCGAGTCGCTTGCTGCTTGGGGCGTGCGGCAGGTGCTTTCGTCGTCACCTGCACCGCAGGGCATCGGCGCGGTGTGCGATTTTGGCGGCAACGGTTCGGTTGGCGCGGTGCGAATTCTCGGTGCCGAAGCCGACGAGGTGCTTGATCGTCTGGAAGCCGTTGCCGACGCGCTCGACTGAACCGAAAGCGCTCGGCGTCCGCAATATGGCGATGTCTGTAGGGATTGACAGATAAGCCGCCTGGTATTAGGGTTTCCCACTTTTGTGAGACAGTGAAAAGACCTGCCTCGGCCGGATTCCGGCCGAGTGCCGTTTTTTTGTCGTTTCGGCGATGGACAACGGCGCTGCGATGAGGCAGGAATGACGCGTTGAACGCCCCTTTTCGCTGGGCACAGGCCTGCCGTGACAGTATGCGGCGGTGGTGAAATTGGTAGACACGCTGGTCTTAGGAGCCAGTACCGCAAGGTATGCGGGTTCAAGTCCCGCCCGCCGCACCAGAGAAACCACATAGGCAGGCATGCCTCTTTCATGCTCGGAACATGTTTGAACGGCGCGCGCCGCTGGGCGGAGCCGCCATTATCGGAATCAAAAGGGAACGCCGTACAGGCTTAAGGAGGAGTGCCCCAATGGAATATACTATCGAGGAAATTTCCCCGGTTGAGCGCAAGGTGAACGTCACCATTCCCGCAGAAGAGGCGAATGCGGCCATTACCGCCACCATCGCCATGTACAAGACGTCCACCGACATCAAGGGTTTCCGCAAGGGCAAGGTGCCCGCTTCCATCGTCGAGTCCCGCTTCCGCAATCAGATTTATCAGGAAGCCACCACCGACCTCATCAACCTCCAGCTGAACCAGATCCTCGGAGAGTCCAAGCTCCAGCCTCTGTCCCGCCTGGATGTTGATGCCAAGGAACTCGTGCGTGACGAGGAATTCAAGTACTCCGTCAGCTTCGAGGTCGCTCCCACCTTTGAGATTCCCTCCTACGCCGGCCTCGCCGTCGAGCAGGAAATCGCCGTGGTCGAGCCCTCCGAGATCGACGAGGTCGTGGAGCGCATCCGCACCAACATGAGCGAGCTGAAGGACATCGAGGAAGACCGCCTCGCCCAGGACGGCGACGTGGCCGTCATCAGCTTCAACGCATGGAGCGACGGCAAGGAGCTCGACGAGATCAAGGCTCAGAATTTCGAGCTGCCCCTCGGTGACGGACAGGCCCTCGAAGCCTTCGAGAACATCGTGAAGAAGCTCAAGAAGGGCGAGAAGGGCGAAGAGGACATCACCTTCCCCGAAGACTTCATCAACAAGGACTTCGCCGGTCAGACCGTGACCATGCGCGTGACCCTGAACGCCATCAAGGAGCGCGTGAAGCCCGAGCTGGACGACGAGTTCGCCAAGAAGGCCGGCGGTTTCGCCAGCGTCGAGAAGATGCGCGAAGCCATCGAGCAGTCCTACCTGACCTCCCGCAAGAACCTCGTGAAGGCCGCCGCAGAGAAGAAGATCCTCGACGACCTGCTCTCCAAGGTGGACTTCGCTCTGCCGCCGGCGCTGGTCGAGGAGAACATCGACCGCCTCGTTCTCGACCTCAAGGACCGCATGGAGCGTTCCGGCCGTCGTCTCGAGTCCCTCGGCAAGACCCCCGAGGAACTGCGCGCCGAGCAGAAGGAGAAGTCCGAGGAGCTCGTGCGCACCCAGCTGTTCCTGCTGGCCGTCGCCGCCAAGGAGAACCTCAGCGTCGATCCTAAGGAAGTGGACGCCCACATCTTCCAGGAAGCCATGCGCCAGCGTATGGACCCCGAGGCTCTGCGCCACGCCTACGAGGAGAACAACCTCATGTTCGCCCTGCGTGACCGCCTGATGGCCGACAAGGCCATGGAGCTGATCTACGCTCAGGCCGACGTGAAGGAAGTTCCCGCCGCCGACCTGAAGAAGGAAAACTAGGCACGATTGTCCCACGGCGGGGAGCATGCCTCCCCGCCGTTTCTTCCCCCTCCCGCCATCCGGGCGGCTCGGCCATCTGCCGGCGGCCGTACCGGCGTTCCCTCCTCACTCGCGACGGGAACCGGACGCAACCCCCCGTCAAGAATCGCTTTACCGGCCATTCGCCCGGATTTGGCAGTGGACTTGCCAAGTCCTTTTGGCGTATCATTTTTCGAGACACATTCTTTAGGGTTTGAAGAACTGCACACAAGGGAGAGCGACATCCATGGGAACCATACCCATTGTAGTTGAAACCACGGGACGCACCGAACGCGCCTATGACATCTATTCGAGGCTGCTCAAGGACCGCATCATTCTCCTTGGCACGCCCATCGACGATCATGTGGCAAGCCTCATCTGCGCGCAGCTGCTGTTTCTGGAGTCGGAGAATCCCGAAAAGGAAATCTACCTGTACATCAACTCTCCCGGCGGTTCCGTCACTGCGGGCATGGCCATCTATGATACCATGCAGTACATCTCTTCGCCCGTTGCCACACTGTGCATGGGACAGGCCGCCAGCATGGGCGCTCTTCTGCTGTGCGCCGGTCAGGCTGGCATGAGATATGCACTTCCCAATTCGCGTATACTCATCCATCAGCCCCTGGGCGGCATGCAGGGACAGGCTTCCGACATCGAGATCCATGCGGCCGAAATCCTTCGGCTGAAGCAGAAGCTCAACGGAATCCTCGCTCAGCACACCGGCCAGAAGCTCGCCCGCATTGCCAAGGATACGGACCGTGACTATTTCATGGGAGCCGAGGAGGCCAAGGAGTATGGCCTGATCGACAAGATCCTTGTCTCCCGCAAGGATATTCTGGAAGATAGCAAGGAGTAGGAGCCTATGTCCGATAAGAAGATGAGCCTGCCACCGGAACTGTGCTGTTCCTTCTGTGGCAAGAGCCAGGAGGATGTGCAGCGGCTCATCGCCGGCCCCGATGTCTATATCTGCGACGAATGCGTGACGCTGTGCAACGAGATTATCGCGCAGGAAAGCGCCTCCACCGAAGTGGAGGAGGGCAAGCTCCTCACCCCTGAGGAGATCAAGAACCTGCTCGACGATTACGTCATCGGTCAGCAGCAGCCCAAGAAGACGCTGGCCGTGGCGGTGCACAACCATTACAAGCGCGTGTTCTTCGCGGGAAACGTCTCCGGCGATGTGGAGTTGGACAAGAGCAACATCCTGCTCATCGGCCCCACCGGTTCGGGCAAGACCCTCCTCGCACAGACGCTGGCCCGGGTGCTCAAGGTGCCCTTTGCCATTGCGGATGCCACCACGCTGACCGAGGCCGGATATGTCGGCGAGGACGTGGAAAACATTCTCGTCCAGCTGCTCCAGAATGCTGATTATGACATCGAGGCCGCGTCGAAGGGCATCATCTATGTCGACGAGATCGACAAGATCGCCCGCAAGAGCGACAGCCCGTCCATCACCCGCGACGTGTCGGGCGAAGGCGTGCAGCAGGCGCTGCTCAAGATCATCGAGGGCACCGAGGCGAACATTCCTCCCAAGGGCGGGCGCAAGCATCCCCAGCAGGAGTTTATCCGCCTTAACACCTCGAACATCCTGTTCATCCTCGGCGGCGCATTCATTGGGCTGGAGAAGATCATCCAGCAGCGGCGCGAGGGTTCGGGGCTCGGCTTCGGTGCCAAGGTCGCGGCGAAGAAGGAGGAGGATCTCTCCACCCTCATCAAGGACGTCCACCCCGTGGACCTCATCCGCTTCGGCCTCATTCCCGAATTCGTTGGCCGCATTCCGATCGTCACCTCCCTTGAGGAGCTGACCGAGGACGATCTGGTCCGCATTCTCACCGAGCCGAAGAACGCGCTGGTCAAGCAGTACCAGAAGCTCTTCGAGCTGGACAACGTGAAGCTCTGCTTCACCACCAACGCCCTGAGGGCCGTGGCCCGCAAGGCACTCGAACGCAAGACCGGAGCCAGAGGCCTGCGCAACGTGCTCGAGAACATCATGCTCGACATCATGTACAAGCTGCCCTCGCTCTCCGGCGTCAAGGAGTGCGTTGTGAATACGGCTGTGGTAGACAAGGGAGTGGAGCCTCTCCTCATTTTCCGTCAGGAAGTGAAAACGGCCTAGCCACCGCGCACATGCTGCGCCCCGTTCGGTGGTGCCGGGCGGGGCGCGGTTTTTTCCACGCGGTGGGGAATTGACAATCCATGGAGCGGATTTAGGTAGTGATGTGTTGCCGCCCAGTTTCGGGCGGGGCGTGATCCTGTTGCCCTAACGGAGGAATGCATGTCCGATTTCCTGATGGTGGATAACGATCCCCATTCTGCCGATATACTGCTGCCTCTCATGTCACTCCGAGAGGTGGTCATGTTCCCCCGGTCGATCGTGCCCTTGTTCGTCGGCCGCGAGGCCTCGGTCAAGGCCATAGAAACCGCCCTGTCCGACTTCAACAAGAAGATATTTCTTGTGGCGCAGCGGTCTCCGGAAAAGGAGAAGCCCGAGCCGCAGGACCTCTTCGAGGTCGGTACGGTCAGCAAGATTCTCCAGCTGCTCCGCCTGCCTGACGGCACCATCAAGGTTCTCTTCGAGGGCCTGTACCGGGCGCGTTGGTCGCAGGAAAAGGGTTTCGAGCCGATTCCCGAGGATCTCGTCGACGAGAACGTCGAATTTCCTCTCGTGACCGTCGCCCGCGTGGACGAGCGTACCCTCGAATCCTCGGATGGCGAGGCGCTGGTTCGCGCAACGCACGAGTCCCTTGAGGAGTACGGCAAGGTCAACAAGAAGCTGGCCTCCGAAACCATCATGGCCATCTCCTCGCTGACCGATCCCGGTCGGCTCGCCGACGCGCTGATGCCCCACCTCAAGGCGGACTACGTCCGCAAGCAGGCTCTGCTGGAGGAAGAGGACCCCATCAAGCGCCTCGAAGACGCCTACACTCTGCTTCAGGGTGAGATCGAGATCGCCTTCCTCGAAAAGAAGATCAAGTCCCGCGTGAAGTCCCAGATGGAGGGCAACCAGCGCGAGTACTACCTGAACGAGCAGCTCAAGGCCATCAACAAGGAAATGGGGCGCGAAGAAGACCCCATGGCCGAGGTGGCGGACATCGAGAAGCGCCTCGCCGAAAAGGTGATGCCCGACGAGAACCGCGAGAAGGCCCTGCGCGAGATCAAGAAGCTGCGCCAGATTCCGCCGTCCTCCGCCGAGTATACCGTCGTGCGCAACTACGTGGACTGGATTCTCGACCTGCCGTGGAACGTCTGCAAGGAGACCGACCTCGACATCGAGAAGGCCCGCGACATCCTTGAGGCCGACCACTACGGGCTCAAGAAGCCCAAGGAGCGCATCCTCGAATACCTCGCCGTGCAGAAGCTGGTGGGCACCATGAAAGGCCCCATCCTCTGCCTCGTCGGCCCTCCCGGAGTCGGCAAAACCTCGCTTTCCAAGTCCATCGCCCGCGCCACGGGCCGCGAGTTCGTGCGGCTGTCGCTTGGCGGCGTGCGCGACGAGGCTGAAATCCGTGGACACCGCCGCACCTACGTCGGCGCGCTGCCCGGCAAGATCATTCAGGCCCTCAAGCGGGTGAAGTTCAACAACCCCGTGTTCTGTCTGGACGAAGTGGACAAGATGAGCACCGATTTCCGGGGCGATCCGTCCGCCGCGTTGCTTGAGGTTCTCGATCCCGAACAGAATTACACGTTCAACGATCACTATCTGGACATGGACTACGACCTGTCCAAGGTGTTCTTCATCACCACGGCCAACAGCCTGCATTCCATTCCGCTGCCCCTGCAGGATCGCATGGAGATCATCCGCCTTCCCGGCTATCTTGAAACCGAGAAGACCAAGATCGCCAAGCAGTTCCTCGTGCCCAAGCAGATCAAGGAGCACGGTCTGAATGAGGAGAACGTGGTGTTCTCCGACAATGCTGTGCTCGAAATCATCCGCCGCTACACCCGTGAGGCTGGCGTGCGCAACCTCGAACGCGAGATTGCCACCGTCTGCCGCAAGACGGCCATGAAGCTCGTGGAGGAGAACGATCTGGACAAGGCCGTGCGCATCACTGTCCAGAATCTGCCCAACACCCTTGGCGTGGCCCAGTTCCGCTACGGCGAGAAGGAAGAGCTGTCGCAGGTGGGCGTGTCCACCGGCCTTGCCTACACGGAGCTTGGCGGTGAGTTGCTGGTTGTTGAAACCGCGCTCATGGCCGGTACCGGACAGGTGTCCATCACCGGCAAGCTCGGCGATGTGATGCAGGAATCCGCCAAGGCGGCTGTGTCCTACATCCGCTCTCGCTCCGAACTGTTCGGCCTGAAGCCGGACTTCTACAAGAGCATCGACATTCACGTCCACGTGCCCGAGGGTGCCATCCCCAAGGACGGTCCGTCGGCGGGCATCACGCTGGCGACGTCGTTGGTTTCGGCCCTGCTGAACCTGCCCGTTTCCAACGAGGTGGCCATGACCGGCGAAATCACGCTGCGCGGACGCGTGCTGCCAATCGGCGGCCTGCGCGAGAAGCTGCTTGCCGCACACCGTGGCCTGATCAAGACCGTGCTCATCCCCAAGGAGAACGCCAAGGACCTCAAGGAGGTTCCCGGCAGCATCCTGCGCGACCTCAAGATCATCGAGGTCGAGAACATGGACGAGGTGCTGGAGCATGCGCTCATCTGCCCCAGCCCAGACCAGATATTCAGCGGCCGAGGCGACAATGTGGTGCACATCTCGCAGACGCTGCTCAAGGAGCACTGTCAGAATAGCCGTACGCACTAGCGCGCGGCACCAATGACGTCACAAAGGGCCGGAGCTTCATGCTTCGGCCCTTTTCTTATGTTTTTGAATCGGTTGTGACGCGGTGGGACCGAAGCGCATATCCCGTACGGTGGGGCGCGAAGATCGGCAATGTTCGGAGCATCGTTTCGGTTTGCCACGCAGTCCTGTGCCTTTGGTGAGGTCTGTAGGCGGTGTCTATGTGGTAGCGGGGCGAGATGGCACGGTTTTGTAGCCGTGCGAGTGGACGCGGACGCACGCGGTCGTTGTCGGACCGCATACGCGAAACGGGCGGGGAAGTGGATTCCCCGCCCGTTTCGCGTTGCTGTGTCGGAATTTTGTTGCCGCTTGTCGGCGGTCAATCCCGTTCGTTTGGGATTGCCGATTCGTCCAGCCGTCGGACCTTGGGCAGGCGCAGGTGAAAGCGCATGGCGAGAAGTCGCAGGCCCGTGGCGGTGATGGTGGTCGCGAAAAGTAGCCACGACTGGCCGACGCCACATGCGTGCAGGGCCACGAAGGTCGCGCCGCCGAGGATGGCCGCCGTGGCGTAGAAATCCGTGCGGATGACGGCGGGCACTTCGCAGACAAGCACGTCGCGGATGACGCCGCCGCCCACGGCGGTCAGCGCGGCCATCATGATGGTGCCCATGGGGCCAAGACCGTACGCGGCGGCCTTTGCTGCGCCAATGGCCGAGAATACGCCGAGGCCGAGGGCGTCCGCCGCCATGACCATGTTCCAGCGGCGAGCGATGCGGGGGGCGATGAAAATGACGGTGACGCCGCCTGCGAGGCAGACGAAAAGGTAGGATTCATCGTGGAATGCGGCGGGCGGTGTGGCCCCGAGGACCATGTCGCGGATGATGCCGCCGCCGACGCCCGTAGCCGTGGCGAGAACCAGCGCGCCGAGGATGTCTAACTCGCGGCGTGATGCTTTGAATGCGCCGGATATGGCGAATATCAGTGTACCGAAGATGTCCAGGAAATAGAGCATGGTCCGCCTGCCCCGGTATATCGGTGTTGGAAAAGAAAAAGCCCTTCCCGACGAAAGAGTCGGGAAGGGCTTGGTACGCGAAAAATGCGTTGTTCGCAACGCCTTGTTATTGCGTGAGATCGATGGTGTCAGGTCCCTGCGCCACCGGTCCAGGTGGAATGAGGGGCGTTGGGCGCTGCCACGGCATGGAGTTGGCGCTGCGCAGGATGCCTGTGCGCACGGAGGGACGGATGCGCGTCATCTCGTCGCGGGATTTTTCGTCGAGGAGTTCCGTCACCTCGGAGGTAAGAGGCAGGGTGGCGCTGGCCATTGCCAACACCTCGTTCGAGGGCGCGTGGATCAGGCGGATGTTGAAGCGCACATTGCGGCTGGTCTGCGTGTAGGTGCCGGTGAGGAGCACGGCGCTCTTCACGAAGCGGTTGTCCGCCAATTGCACGTCCCGCGTGAGGAGCAGCTCGCCGCGTCCGGGCTTGAGCAGGATGTTCTTGCCCTTGCGGACGTCCTGCACGCTGTAGCCGGACCGGACGAACCAGCCCGCCATTTCTTCGCCGAGCAGCCGCGCGAGTGGAGAACTTTGTTCGAGATCGTCGAGGCTGGCGGGCGTGGTCACGATGAGCGTGGTTCCGCGCGCGGGGCCTTCGTCGAGCCCCAGCCGTTCAACGAGTTGCGCGTCGAGGCTCGCGGCGATGCTGTCCGCCATGTCCGGCACTCCCCCCGCGATGGCGCAGAAGGGTACGAGGACCAGAAGGGCGAGCGTTGTGATGATCTTTCCTGTCATGCTGTGAATCCTACCGTTTGGTGCGGATGAGCCGGTCCGTGTTTTCGATCTCCTGCGACAGAACGGCGCGCATGTCGTCGTTCTGCGCGGTGGCGAGGCCTTGCAGGAAGGTCTGCCGAGCCAGTTCGAAGCGCCCCTGCACCTGATACTCCCGCCCGAGGGTGAGATTGTGCAGGGCAAGCTCGTGATAGGGCAGGGCGTCCGCCCGCGATACATCGACCAGCGGGCTGACGCCGCCCGCCGAGCACCCGGCGAGCAGGGCCGTCAGCGCAAGCGCGGCGATGCGGGATTTCGTCGTCATTATCGACCTCCGGGGCACTAGTGCAGGTCCTCCTGCTCAAGCATGTAGCCGAGCGTGGTCTTGTCCTTCATCTCATCGTAGGATTTGAGTTCCACCTCGGCCGTGCGCAGGCGCAGGGCCGCGCCCTTGGCCAGCATGCTACGGGTGAGCGGCGTCTGCGGGAAGGCTACCGACGCGGTGCGGACCACCATCTGATCCGAGGGCCGGAACAGCCGGGCGTTCACGAAGACGCTGTGCTTGTCGAAATAGTAGGTGCCCGCCAGCACGAGTCCGGAGGCAAGCTGCGGTACGGCGCGTTCCATGTCCCGCGTGAGGGCGAATTCGCCGTCCTGCGGGCGGGTGGCCACGGCGGGCAGGGCGCGGTATTCGCGCACGCCGATGCCTTGCCGCGTCAGGTCGTTGAACATCTGTTCCGCGATGAAGCGGCCGAAGGAGGACGAATGGTCGAAATCGTCCTGATCGACGAAGGAGACGGGCATGGTTACCGCGCCGCCGAGGTCTGTGCCGGGGGCGAGGAGTTGCGCGGCGAGCTCGCGGACCTTGAGCCGCAGTTCTTCCGCCGCTGCGGCGTGTTCGTCCGGCGCGGGCATGGGCTGGTCCGAGTGGAGCCATATGTAGCCCTTGTCGCCGTCGTGGACCAGCACGCCGGGATGAACCTGCCCCTGATTGCGCAGGCTGTGCCGCGTGCCGTCCAGATGGATGGAACCGCCGTATTTCGAGGTGACGCCGCTGCCGGGATCGAGGGCAGGGGCCTCGTTCTGGGCGGCGATCATATGTTCGCCGGGCGTGGCCGGTTGCTCGTCGGCCCGGGCGATGGGGGCGACGGCAAGGGCCAGGACGGCCGCGGTGATGAGTGCGTGTCTGTTCATGAGGCATTCTCCGAAATGGTGCCGCTGGGGACGATTCGAAAGGTCGTCATGCCAGCCATATCGGTTGATGCCCGGAATTCTTTAGGATGAGAACGAGTTTTGATGCATCCCGGTTTCCACGTTTCGCGAATTGGTATACCCTTGAACGAAAAGTGCCCGCCGCGCACGCACGGCGCGAGTAGCCTGATGGAAACCTGTGATGACGGGAAAGGAGCCCCCGGAGGGGAAAGTGGAGCGTGTCAGATTCGGTCGCAGGGCACGTTGTTCATGAACTCCTCGATCTGATCGAAGAATTCCGTGTACTCTCCAAGGGGAAAGCGGCCGCCGCACTTGTCGCAGAACATGAAGACTTCTCGGCAGGAACGGATGACCCGAAGGGAACCGTGGCAGGTCTTGCAGGTCATTTTCGTTTCCGCCTGACGGGGGGAACGGTTGAAGACGGAAGGGGTGTGCATCAATGAATATCCTCCGGTCGTAGTTCGTGAAGGGAGAAGGATGGTGCCGTCTCGTTTCCGGATACTCTTTTGCCCCATTCGCGTGATTTGGGCAAGCCCCGCAGAGCCTGTCAATGCGATGTGGCCGAATTGATAGATCATGCGTTGCATGCGCAGATATGGAGGGCACATGCACGGGCGGCTGCCCTGCATGCCGGGAAACATCAATGATTCGAGCGGCGGATGCCGTCGCGAAGGAGCATCACCATGTTGAGCGGGACGATGGAAAAGGCCTTGAGCGAACAGATCAAGTGGGAACTGTATTCGAGCTATCTCTACCTTTCCATGTCGGGCTATTTCGCCACGAAGGGCCTGCCGGGATTCGCGAACTGGATGCGCATCCAGGCGCAGGAGGAACTGTTCCACGCCATGAAGTTCCACGACTATGTCCTTGAGCGCGGGGGACGGGTGAAGCTGGCGGTCATCGACGCGCCGCCCGCGACGTGGAAGCATCCCGAAGAGGTGTTCGAGGAGACCCTCAAGCACGAGCAGCAGGTTACCCGGCGCATCAACGATCTCATGGATGTGGCGCAGAAGGAGAAGGACCACGCCTGCGGTATCTTCCTGCAATGGTTCATTTCGGAGCAGGTCGAGGAGGAGGACAGCGTAAGCGATGCGTTGAACAAGCTACGGCTGGTGGGCAAGGACGGCGGCGGGCTGTTCATGCTGGATCGCGAGCTTGGCATGCGCGTGTTCACCCCGCCGACCGCCGCGCAGTAGCGGATGTGGTTCGCACCGACTGGCCGGGAGGATGTCATGGATGATCTGTTCGAGGTGCTGACGCGTTCGGAGGAAATGGCTGGCAAAAGCGCGGAATTCTATGCACGCGCCGCCGGGGCGTGCTCGGATGCGTTGGGCGCGGCCATGCTGTCCATGCTACGGCGGGAGAAACTGCTCCAGATGTGGCGGCTGCGGGCGGTGCGGCTCACCGTGCGTCATGAATCATGGAACGCCGTGAAGCCGCCGGTCGAGGAGGGCATCCCCCTGCGCATCGTGTTCCGCAGGCTGGCCGTCCGCCATGAGCCGCCGCGTCCGCCGCTGGAGCGCGAACTCGACGCCCTTGGCATGGCGCTGGAGATGGAACAGGCCATCGTCGGCTACCACGGTGGGCAGTTCGAGGATGCGGGGAGCGACGCGGAGCGGCGCTTTCTGGAGCAGCTTATTGCCGAGGGGCAGGAGGTGATCCTGCTCATCACCGATCTTCAGTACTATTTCACCGATCCGCACGGCTGGGTGATGACCGCTGATGCGGACGGGTTTCTCGTGGACTGATTCGTCGGCGGAAGACCGTCGGGAGGGGACATGTCCGAACGCGGGGTGAATGTCGTCATCGGTGGAGCGGCAGGGCAGGGGTTGGCAACGGTGGGCCGTCTGCTGGCCAAGGCACTGATGCGGGCCGGATACAATGTGGCCGTGTCGCAGGTGTACATGTCGCGCATCCGTGGCGGACATAATACCTTCGCCATTCGCGCGGGGACGGCGCCCGTCGGCGGGCCTGACGAGGAAATGGATCTGCTGGTGGCGCTGAATCAGGAGGCCGTGGATCTCAATGCCCATGCTCTGCGCAAGGGCGGGCTGCTCCTGTTGGATGCCGAACTGGACGCAAAGGAGGCCCCCAGCCTTTCGTTGCCGCTGGCGGAATTGGCTCCGGAGGCGATTTTGCGCAATGTCGCTGGGCTTGGCGTCGTCGGGGCGCTGCTGGGCCTCGGGCAGGACGTGTTCGAGACGCTTCTGTCCGAAACCTTCGCCCGCAAGGGGGAGACCGTCGTCGCCCGCAATCACGCCGTGCTCGCAAAGGCCTACGAGTGGGCGTATTCGCGAAATGTGCCCTTTGCCGCGCTACCGGAGGCGGAACCTCGGACGGGGCGTCTGCTGATGAACGGCAACGACGCCCTCGCGCTGGGAGCCATGGCGGCGGGGGCGAACTTCTGTTCCTTCTATCCCATGACGCCGGGCACTTCCATCGCGCAAGCGCTTATCAGTCATGGCGCGGAGCTTGGCGTGGTCGTGGAGCAGGCCGAGGACGAGATAGCAGCCATCAACATGGCCCTTGGCGCGTCCTATGCCGGGGCGCGGGCCATCGTGCCGACCTCGGGCGGCGGTTTCGCGCTTATGACCGAAGGCTTGAGCCTTGCCGCCGTGGCCGAGACGCCCATCGTCTGCGCCGTGGCACAGCGCCCCGGACCGGCGACGGGCCTGCCCACGCACACCGAGCAGGCAGACCTGAATCTCGTGCTCCACGCGGGGCATGGCGAATTCCCGCGAGCCGTGCTCGCGCCGGGAAGCGTCGAGGACTGTTTCCACCTCGCCCATCGGGCCATTGATCAGGCCGAGCTGCACCAGAGTCCGGTCATCATCCTTACGGATCAGCATCTGGCCGACAGCCTGTGTGCCGTGGACGCCTTCGATCTCGATGCCCTGCCACCGGTGAGCCGCCCGGCAACGCACGCCGAGGTGGGTGATGACTACGAGCGTTACGCCGAGACGGAAAGCGGCGTTTCGCCACGGCTGCTGCCGGGGTTTGGCCCGCATGTGGTGGTGGCGGATTCGCACGAGCATCGGCCGGATGGGCACATCACGGAGGACCCGGACATTCGCGTGACGCAGAACGAGAAGCGCCTGCGCAAGGGACTTGGCCTGTGGCGAGACGCTTTGCCACCGCAAGTGAGCGGCGACGAATCGCCCGATCTGCTGCTGGTGTGCTGGGGTTCGAGCGGCGATGCGGTGCGCGAGGCAGCGTCGGTCATGCGCGGGCACGGCGTGCGTACGGGCGTGGTCCATTTCACGCAGGTCTGGCCGCTTCGCGCGGACGCCTTTCTTGGGGAGTTCGACAGCGCGCGGGAGGTCGTGTGCGTGGAGAGCAACGCCACGGGGCAGTTCGCGGCGCTCCTCAGGCGGGAGACGGGGTTTGGTTTTAGCTACCTTGTGCTGCGGCACGACGGGCTACCGCTCACGGCCCGGTATATCGTGGACAGGCTCGATGCGCGGGTGTGCTCGTCACCGGAGGAGGGCTGACATGGTAACCGCAGACGACTTCGGAACGTATAAGACCTCGTGGTGTCCCGGATGCGGCAACTTCGGCATCATCGCGGCCGTGAAGCAGGCGCTGGCCGAGGAGGGCATAGCGCCGAACGAGGCGCTGGTGGTCTCGGGTATCGGGCAGGCGGCAAAGCTGCCGCACTACATGCGGGTGAATTTCTTCAACGGTCTGCACGGGCGGGCGCTTCCCGTGGCGCAAGGCGCGCGGCTGGCCAATCGCCGCCTGAAGATTCTCGTCACCAGTGGCGACGGCTGCACCTATGGCGAGGGCGGCAACCATTTCCTCGCGGCCATCAGGCGTAACATGGACCTCACCGTCATCGTGCACGACAATCAGATATACGGGCTTACCAAGGGCCAGGCCAGCCCGACCACCATGAGCGAGCAGGTAACCAAGGCCCAGCCGTGGGGCGTGGCCTCCGAGGCGTTCAACCCGGTGGCTGTGGCCGTGGCCATGAACGCCGGGTTCGTGGCGCGGGGATTTTCCGGCATGCAGGCGCATCTGGCCGATCTCATCCGGCAGGCCATGAATCACGAGGGATTCGCCCTTGTGGATGTTCTTCAGCCTTGCGTTTCCTTCAACAAGGTCAATACGCAAGCATGGTATCGCGAACGGTGCTACGAATTGCCGCCGGAGCATGATCCCACCGACCGGACGGCGGCCATGGCGCGGGCGTGGGAGTTCGGCGAGAGGATTCCGATCGGCGTGCTGTATCGTACAGACAGGCCAACCTTCGAGAGCCGCTTCCGTCATCTGGAAGGTCCGCCGCTGGCCGAACGCGAGGAGGACCGCGCGGCGCTGGAGCGGATTATGATGCACTACGCCTGACGACGGTTCCCCCGAATGCGAAAAAAGCCCCCGGACTTGCGTCCGGGGGCTTCGTTTCGTCGAGTGGTCGTGCGATCGGCTTAGTCGTACTTCACGGAGGAGAAGCGCATCAGCTTGTCCCAGCTGTGCACGGCCTCGATGTAGCGGATGGAGCCGGTCTTGCCGCGCATGACGAGGGAGTGGGTGGTGGCACCGTTGCCGGTGTACGTCACGCCCTTAAGGAAGGTGCCACCGGAGATGCCGGTGGCGGCGAAGAAGGTGTCGTCCGTCTTGACCAGCGTGCGGACGGTGAAGATCTCTCGGATGTCGATGCCGGCATCCATGAGAGCCTGCTCCTCCTTCTTGGAGCGCGGGTCGAGGCGGGCGAGCATTTCGCCGCCCATGGCGCGGATGGCGCAGGCGGAGAGCACGCCCTCGGGGGTGCCGCCGGTGCCCATCATGATGTCAACCTCGGAATTGGGGTTGATGGCCATGAGCGAGCCAGCCACGTCGCCGTCGGTGTGCAGCTGAATGCGTGCGCCGGTTTCGCGGATTTCCTGAATGAGCTGCTTGTGGCGGGGCTTGTCCAGCACGAAGACGACGAGGTCGTCCACGTCCTTGCCGAGCGCCTTGGCAACCTTGGTCAGGTTGTCCTTCACCGGGGCGTCGAGGTGCACCACGTCCTTCGCGGCGGCGGGCACGACGAGCTTCTGCATGTAGAAGCTGGGGCCGGGGTTGAACATGGCACCCTTGGGAGCCACGCCGACCACGGAGATGGCGTTGGGACGGCCGAAGGCGAGGAGGTTGGTTCCCTCGACGGGGTCAACCGCGACGTCGACGGCAAAACCGCCGCCCGCGCCGACCTTTTCGCCGTTGTAGAGCATGGGGGCTTCGTCCTTCTCCCCTTCGCCGATGATGACGGTGCCCGCGATGGGCAGGGAGTTGAAGGACAGGCGCATGGCATCAACGGCAGCCTGATCTCCGGCTTCCTTGTTGCCCTTGCCGAGCCAGCGGCCAGAGGCGAGTGCCGCAGCTTCCGTTATGCGGACCAGATCCATTGCGAGATTGCGTTCGGGGGCTTCCACAGTGTCACTCCTTTCTTGCGCCGTGCTCGGAACTAGGCGAGCTTTTCAGTGATGATCCGGGTGAGATTCTCGGGGGTGAAGCCGTATTCCCTTGCAAGTTCTCCAGCGGGAGCGGAAGCGCCGAAATGGTCGAGGCCGTAAACGATGCCGTCGAGCCCGGCGTACTTGTACCACAGGCCGGTGGAGCCTGCTTCCACGGCGACGCGCAGGCCGCCGCCGAGCACTGCGTTGCGGTACTCGGGGGTCTGTTCGTCGAAGAGTTCCATGGAGGGGATGCTGACAATGCGCACCTTGCGGCCTTCGAGCATGCGGGCGGTGCGGCGGGCGAGGTCAACCTCGGAACCGGCGGCCATGATGGTCACTTCGGGTTCGCCGTCGCAGTCCTCAAGGATGTAACCGCCGCGGGCGGGGCCTTCCACCACCGAGGGGTGGCTGGACGGCGCGAGCACGGGGAGACCCTGACGGGTCAGCAGCAGGCAGCTCGGGCGCTCTGTCTGGGTGAGAGCCAGTTCCAGACATGCGCGGGTTTCGTAGGCGTCTGCCGGGCGGAACACGAGCATGTTGGGGATGAGGCGCAGCGAGCTGGCGTGCTCGATGGGCTGGTGCGTGGGGCCATCTTCGCCCACGTAGAAGGAATCATGCGTAAAGACGTGCAGGACGGGGAGCTTCTGCAGGGCGGACATCCGCAGCGCGTTGCGCTCGTAGTCGGAGAAGACCAGGAAGGTCGCACCGAAGGGGATGACGCCGCCGTGAGCGGCCATGCCGTTCAGGATGGCTCCCATGGGGAATTCACGCACGCCGAAGGACAGGTTCCGCTTGCCGTGGTCGCTGGCGCAGAAGACGCCCATGGCCTCGCGGAACTTGGCGGTCTGGTTGGAGGGGTCGAGGTCGGCGGAACCGCCGGCCAAAAACGGCAGCTGGTGCATGATCTCGTTCAGGCAGGAACCCCAGGCCTTGCGGGTGGCCACGGAGGAACCGTCCTCGAATTCGGGCATGCGCAGCTTGAGGCTTCTGCGGCTGCCGGTCACGTTGTTCCAGAGCTCGTCGAACTCGGAATCGGTTTCACGCCGGGTGACCAGCTTGCGCATCCACTTCTTGGATTCGGCTTCGAGGAAGCCGAAGTGGGAACGGAAATGGGTGAGGACATCCTCGGGCACCTGGAAGTCGGCCTCGGGATCAAGGCCCCACTTGGCCTTGGTGGCAGCGATTTCCTCGGGCGGCAGCGGTGCGCCGTGGGTCTCATGATCGCCCTCGCGGGTGGCGGTGCCCTTGGCCATGACGGTATGGCCGATGATCAGGGTCGGGCGGGGATCGTTCTTCGCCTCGGCGATGGCGGTGCGGATGGCTTCGTGGTCATGTCCGTCGACTTCGAGAACCTGCCAGCACATGCCTTCGAAGACCTTGCGGTAGTCGACGCAGTCGCAGCGGCTGGTGGGACCGGCCAACTGGATTTCGTTCTTGTCGTAGAGCACCACGAGCTTGCCGAGGCCCCACAGGCCTGCCAGCGAAGCCGCGCCAAGGGCCACAGGCTCCTGCAGGTCGCCGTCGGAAGCGAGCACGAAGGTGTTGTGGTCGATGGTCTCGTCGCCGAGCTTGCTGCGCAGCAGCGCTTCGGCAACGGCCTCACCCACGCCCATGGCGAAGCCCTGTCCGAGGGGACCGGTGGTCACTTCCACGCCGGGGAGTTCGATTTCGGGGTGGCCGGGGGTCTTGCTGCCGAACTGGCGGAAGGCCTTCAGGTCGTCGATTTCGAGCAGGTCGCAGAAATGCAGCAGGCCGTAGAGCAGCGAGGATTCGTGCCCTGCGGACAGGATGAAGCGGTCGCGGTTGAACCACTGGGGATCGGACGGGTCGAAACGGAGAAATTCTTTGAACAGCACGTAGGCCATGTCAGCGGAAGACATGGGGCCGCCGGGATGGCCGGAGTTGGCCTTGCGGGTGGCATCCATGACCAGAGCCTTGAGCACGCTCACGGCCTTGGCATCAAGTGCGGGATTCGCCTCGGTCATCATGGTCGTTCTTTCCTCTGCGCCGAAGGGGCGGTATTTTTTGTGTCCGGACTGGGCCGGGCTTCGTGACTAGTCGTTGTTCTCGATCAGCTCGATGCGGCGCAGGTGGCGGCCGCCCTCGAACTGCGTGTCGATGAAGATGTCGAGAATTTCGGCGGCAAGGCCGGGACCGGTGACGCGCTCGCCAAGGCAGAGGACGTTCGCGTCGTTGTGCAGACGGGTCATGCGGGCCTGATAGCTATTGGCGCACACCGCCGCACGGATGCCGGGGATGTGGTTGGCCGTCATGGACATGCCGATGCCGGTGCCGCAGACGAGCACGCCGGGGCAGCCTTCTTCGAGGACATACTTGCAGAGCTTCTTGGCGTAGACGGGATAATCGACGCTGCAGGTGTCGAAGGGACCGACGTCCTGCACGGTGATGCCACGGTCCTCCAGATGCTTGCGCAGGATTTCCTTGAGGGAGAATCCGGCGTGATCGGAGCCGATGGCGACCGTTAACTGTGACATGATGCCACCCTTTGCTGGTTGGTTGAGAGGTTCGTGGCGAAGGGACCGCTATTCGTCGGACTTGAGACCGAGATCCTGCACGCGGGCCTTGAGAAGGGCCTCGCGGACGCGGGTGCGTTCGTTGCGGAGGTAGTCGATCTCCTCACGCAGGAACTCGATCTGCTTGAGCGAAAGCAGCAGGTCGTCGTCGACCGGGGGGATGGTCCCGGAGGACTTGCGACCGTCTTCGCCGGGGACAATGCCGTCGTGAATGTGCCGGCCGATGGCGGCGTACTCGCTTTCGAGCCGCTTTTCCATCTGACGGATTTCCACGGCGCGCAGGCCTTTGAGGACGATCCACTTGGTCTCGTCGGCAAGCACCTTGAGTCCGGTGATGAGGTTGTCCAGTACGCTGTCGCTCTTGCGTCGAATGTCAGTGCTGTCCAGTTTGGCGTCAGGCATCGTTCAGTCGTCCTCGATATGTCAGGGTTCTAGCGGGGCGAGCGAATCCATGGTCCGCGTCACCGTGCCCGGAGGCAGCAGGAGGTTCAGCGCCTCCTTCGGCCAGTCGCGCGGCGTGGTATCCACGCTCTTCACCCTGAGCACGGCCCGGTTTCCGGGTTGCATGCGCAGGTCGAGACGCCGCGCCCGAGGTGCGACATCCGTCCCGTCTGTATACCGCTCAAGGCGAAGGGTCCAGTCTTTGTTTTGGTGCCGCCCGGTGAGTTCCACAGGAAGGCCATCGGCGTCAAGGGCTATGCCGTTGATGCGGGAATCCTCGAATCCGAACAGCCAGCCGCCATCGGATAGCGGGCGCGCCGTATCGAAGATTTCGGGGACGAGGTCCGCGTAGTGGCCGGACAGCAGATAGGCGAGGTCGTGCAGGGAGAAGGGCAGGGCTATGCCCATCCCCGCGGCGGCGGATGCGCCGTCGTCGTTGGCGTAGGCGGCGCCGTTTTCCGGGAAGTAGCCGAGGAAGCCATCCTTTGTTTCGCGCATGAGGGCGACGTTGGTGCCGAAGCCCGCGCTCACGTCCATACGCAGGGGGTAGCCGAAATATCCATAGAGCGACAGCAGCACCCGCCCCGAACGGCGTCCCTCGTACTGGAGGCTGGCGGCGGCGTCGATGGAACTGGGCGTGCCGAGGGCCTCGTGCCTATGCCGGAACTCCTGCCACAGCGCCGTGGCCGTGGGCAGCACGCCTGCGGGGATTCTGGGACGGGCGCATCCTGCGGCCACAATGAGGGCGCAAGCCAACACGACGAGAAGCGAGGCCCGAGGCGTTAGCCTCGGGCCAAAGGTGTTCAGGATCATAGGGTGTCGAGCTTTTTTTGAATGGCCGGGGTGTCCGGCCTGAGTTCGAGACTGTTCCGGTAGCCTTCGCGGGCCTTTTCCGTATCGCCCACGGCGCGGGCGATGTCGCCATAGTGTTCCCAGATGGTGGGGTCGTCGGCCACGCGTTCGACGGCCCGCTGGATTTCCGCCCATGCCTTGTCGTTGTCGCCGAGGCGGAAATAAAGCCAGGCCAGCGAATCGATGATGAAGCCGCTTTCGGGGTCGGCCTCCAGCGCCTTGTTGATGAGCACCATGGCGCGGTCGAGGTCGCGTCCTTCGTCGGCGAGCGTGTAGCCGACGAAGTTGAGGGCGTCGGAATGCTCCGGATCAATGGAAATGATGCGCTCCATCATCTCCACGCCCTTGTCGCGCATGCCGAGCTTGTCGAGCGTGATGCCGAGGGAATAGAGCAGTTCCGTATCGTCGATCCACTGTTCGAGGGCCTTTTCAAGCGTGGCGCGTGCTTGCGCGAAATCCCCGAGCGTTTCGTGGATGTGCGCTTCAAGCAGCCAGTAGTCACGCACGGTGGGGTGCGCGGTCTTGACTCTGCGGACCAATCGGAGCGCCTCGGGGGTGCGGTCGGTATCGAGCAGAAGCTGCACGCGGAAGCTGATGGCGCGGCCATAGAGCGGATCGTCCGAGGGGATGCGATTCAGGTAGTCGAGGGCCTGTGCGGGGTCCTGATCGCCTTCGTAGGCCAACAGCGCGAGATAGAACCATATCTTCGTCGGTGCCCCCTCGGTCTGCGGCAGCGGCGTCAGGACGGAGCGCGCGTGGTCGTAGAATTTCTGCTCCAGGAACATGGTCGCCGCTTCGAGGGCGAAGTTCATGTCCGTGGGGCCTTGGCGGTAGAGTTCGAGCGCCTTGTCCGGATTGTTCATCTTGAGGTTCAGGCTGATGAGCCGGAGCCAGACTTCGCCGCCGGTTTCGCCGAGTTCGAGGATGCGGCCGTAGGTTTCCTCCGCGGCGACGTAGTCGCGCTCGACCTCGAACAGGTAGGCCATTTCGGCCCATGCTTCCACGAAGTCGGACTTGATCTCCACGGCACGGTAGAGCATGCCGATGGCCTGACGGTTCAGGCCGAGTCCGGCGCTGGCCTTCGCGCCGTAGTAGAGGGTCTGCGCGTCTTTTTCCTCGTCGGGGATGCCCTCGATGACGTCGATGGCCTGTGCGAAGCGACGGGCCTCGATGAGCACGACGGCAAGTTCGCGATGGGCGACCCAGTCGTCGGGGCGGGTGCGCAGGTAGTCGCGGATGGTCAGTTCCGCCGCGTCGAAACGCTTTTCGGCGAAATAGGTCGTCGCCAGCGTCAGCGCGAGGTCGCGATTATCGGGATAGGTCGCAATGGCGGTCTTGAGGATGTCGCGGGTTTCGTCGATCCTGTTGCGATGCCAGAAATAGTTCGCGCCCTCAAGGAAGGCGTGCGGTGATGGGGCAAGCTCCAGAAGCCGCGCCAGCGCGGCTTCCGCGTCTTCATGACGTCCGAGGCGGCGCGCCGTATCGAAGCGCATGAACTGGTAGGTGATTTCCGCGTGATCGGTGAGTTCCCACACGACGGGTTCGTCGGCCGGACGGGTGTCCGGGAGCGTCGCGCAGGAGCAGAGTGTGGCTGCAAGCGCCGTGGCGAGCGGAAGTGTCAGCAGTCGGGACATGGCGGACGTGTAACTCCGGTTGGATTGGTCGAGCTTCCGCGGACGGCTGTTTCGTCGAGAAGGCGAACCCGGCCATGTGGTCGGGTTCGCGTCGCGCTCGTCAACCCTGCGGGATGTCGAGTGCATCTTCCCGTGAATGTATCGTGTTTTGGCGTCCGCTGACAAGGGCGGACGCCGGCTCTCAACAGCCCAGAAGCTCCTGCTCGATTTCCTTGAGACGGCGGAAGATGGCCGGGGCGAGGGCAAGGCCGAGCTCTATGAACTCGGGGCCGAAGGTCTGGCCCGTTCTGGTGCGGAAGGTTTCCGCGATTTCGCGGATCTTCTCCATGCCTGCCGGGAAGAGGTCGAGGATTTCCTTGACGCTCAACTCGTTGTAATCGCACATTTCCCAGAGGGTGGTGGAGAAGTTGTCGGGGCCCCAGCGGAATTTGTCCGCGTCGTAGAGGGCGTTGGCCAGCAGTTCGGCTTCGGGGTCGTCGGTGATGCGGCGTTCGCGAAACGCCTCATGGTCGCTAATCGCAAAGGCGATGAGTTCCTTGTCGTGGTCAGAGATGGGGTAGTCGCCGAGGATCATCCCCGAGACTTCGGCTCCCTTCTCGGCGTGGTCCTCTTCAAGGCGGCAGGTGTCGTGCATGAGGCCGCTCATCTGAGCGAGCAGGGCGAGCTGACGGACGCGCTCCATGTCGTTTCCGCGCGCTTCGCACAGCACAATGGCTCCGGCTTCGATGGCGACCTTCTTGGCGTGGACCACGCCATGGCTCGCATCATCGTAGAGGAAGGGGATCACGTCTTCCTGCAGGCGCAGGATCATGGGATGATCGAAGAAGTTCCGGTTGCTGTAGTGCAGCTCGGCGGAGCACTCCTGATAAAAGCCCGGAAGAATCTGCTTCGCCGCAAGAATCTTCGCCTCGTTCTTCATTCTGCGCAGTGTTTCATTCATCGGTGTGGATCCAGTCGTCCGAGAAGTCGGAGATGTGTTCGGCCATGTGCTTCCGGAGCTTTTCGAGTAGGCGGGCCTCGATCTGGCGCACGCGCTCGCGGGTGATGTCGTACTTCTCGCCAATCTCGCGCAGGGTGGCCGGTTCGTCGGTCAACAGCCGCGAGGCGAGAATGTCCCGTTCCTTGTCGCTCAACTGGGGAAGGATGGCCTGAATGTGTTTGCGGACCATGGCGCTGATCTCGTCCTGCGCGACGTTGTCCTCGATGCCCTGTTCGAGCGCGGGGAGAAAGTCCATGCGCGACGCGCCGCCGTCCTCGCCAAGCGGGACGTTGAGCGACATGTCCTGCCGGGCGAGTCTCTGGTCCATTTCAATGATGACGTCCTCGGCCACGCCGAGGTTCTTGGACAGTGTCGCGGTGTCCGGGTCGAAGCCCAGATTCTGCAGGCGCTGCCGTTCCTTGTTGAGGTTGTAGAAGAGCTTGCGCTGCGACTGCGTGGTGCCGATCTTGACCAGACGCCAGTTGTCCATGATAAATTTCAGGATGTAGGCCTTGATCCAGAACGCCGCGTAGTAGGAGAACTTGATGCCCTTCTCGGGGTCGAACTTCTGGACGGCCCGCATGAGGCCGACGTTGCCCTCCTGGATGAGGTCCAGAACGTTCTGCATCCAGCGGCGCTGGAATTCCATGGCGATCTTCACCACAAGGCGCAGATGGGACGACACGATCCGGAACGCGGCTTCGTTGTCGCCCTCGTCGCGCACACGGCGGGCGAGTTCCAACTCCTCCTCGGGGGCGAGCAGGGGGAAGCGGCTGATCTCGCGCAGGTAGAGCCTGAGCGGATCGCGGGGCATGATGTCCGAACTGCCGACGAGAGTGAGCGCCTTCTCGTGCGAATCGTCGTCATCGTCGTCGGCAGGGTGTTCCCACTCGCCTTCGACGATGTCTTCGGATTCGCCTTCGATGGCGTCATCTTCGGATTCGAACTCGATGTCGTTTTCGTCTATTATGGTATGATCTTCCATCGTTAGTCGCGACCATGGCGGTCCGTGTTGCGAAAGCCGCCTTTCCGGGCGGGCCGTCGCCGTGAAATGCGGCGGATGACGGCTGCCGTTAGCAGGTTTCGTGCCCCTTTCGGGGTCCGGGAACGATATAGTTTTTGTTTGTCACTTTCAATGTTTTTAAGTACACAACACAGGCCCGGCAAGCCTCGGAATCCGCGCTTGGCGGGCGTAACCCGTTCTCGCTGTCAACCCGCAAAAACGGAGCATGACGTTGCCTGATTTTCGCCGTTTCCTCAAGGAAAGCCGCATGTTCGCCTTCGATGGCGGCATGGGGACGCTTCTGCAGGCCCGGGGACTGAAGCCCGGCCAGTCACCCGAAGCGTTCGGCCTCGCCAATCCCGATATCGTTGCCGACATTCATCGTGAATACATAAACGCCGGAGCGCGTGTTGTCACCACCAATACCTTCGGTGGTACGGATTTCAAGCTCGACGCCGGTCTGGAAGTCGTCTCCTTCAACCGCGAGATGACCGCCGTGGCCCGGCAGGCCGCCGGAGACCGCGCCTTCGTCGCGGGTGACATCGGCCCCACCGGAAAGTTCTGTCGTCCGCTTGGCGACGTGGACTTCCGCGACCTCGTCGAGGCCTTCAAGCGGCAGATTCGCGGCCTGAGCGAAGGCGGAGCGGACCTGCTCATCATCGAGACGCAGTTCGACCTCGCCGAATGCAGGGCCGCCGTTATCGCCGCCCGTGAAGTGTGCGACCTGCCCGTGGCCGTGTCCATGACCTTCGAGGATGGCGTCAGCCTGACGGGCACCCGCCCGCTGACCTTCATCGACACCATGCAGAACCTCGGCGTCGAGCTCATCGGCACCAACTGTTCCGCCGGTCCCGAAGGTATGCTTGAGGTGGTGCGCGCCATGCTGCCGCGCCTGTCCACTCCGTTCTTCGCCCAGCCCAACGCCGGCCTGCCCGAGCTTGAGGACGGCCGCACCGTATTCCGGCTGGACCCCGAGACCTTCGCTGAGCAGATAAAGCCTTTCGTGGCGCTTGGGGCCAAGGCCATCGGCGGTTGCTGCGGCACCACGCCGGAGCATATCCGCTGCGCCTCGAAGGTGTTCGAGGACGTGGCGTGGTCGCTGCCCGAACCGCCAGAGCGCGACTGCCTCGTGCTGACCTCGCGCGCGCAGTCCGTGGCCGTGTCGCCGCATCGACGCAGCAAGGTCATCGGCGAGCGCATCAACCCCACGGGCAAGAAGCAGCTCACTGCCGAACTTCAGGCCGGGCAGTTCTCCGAAGCCTTCCGTTTTGCCAAGGAGCAGTTGGCCTGCGGCGCACATATCCTTGATGTGAACGTGGGCGCGCCCATGGTACGCGAGGAAACGCTGCTGCCTGATCTCGTCTCGGCCCTCGTGTCGCGCGTGCAGGCTCCGCTGTGCCTTGATTCCACCAACGCAGACGCCATCCGCGCCGCGCTGGACGTGTATCCCGGCTCACCGCTCGTCAACTCCATTAGTGGCGAACCCGGCCGCATGCAGGCCCTCGGCCCGCTGTGCAAGCACTATGGCGCGCCGTTCATCATGCTGCCGCTTCTGGGCCGTAAGCTGCCCGTGACCGCCTCCGACAGGCTCGCGGTCATCGAGTCGCTCCTGCGCGAGGCCGACGACCTCGGCGTTCCGCGACGGCTCATCATGGTCGACGCGCTGGTGCTGACCGTATCGTCCAAGCCGGAGTCCGCCAAGGCCTGCCTCGAAGTCATCCGCCACTGCCGTGACGAATGGAATCTGGCCACGGTGTGTGGTCTGTCGAACATTTCCTTTGGTCTGCCCGCGCGTGAACTGCTCAACGCCTCGTTCCTCGTGATGGGCATGACGCAGGGCCTTTCGGCCTTCATTGCCAATCCCGGTTCGAATCGTCTCATGGAGAGCCTCTCCTCGTCGGAGGTGCTGCTCGCGCGGGACCCGCAGGCTCGCGATTTCGTGGCCGGTTACGCGGAGTGGAAACCGACCGGCGGTCCGTTGCCGGGACGCGATTCGCACCTCGCCGGTGCGGCCGCGCCCGTGGAAACTCCGGGGCAGGCCGTCATCGCAGGTGCGGCGGAGAAGGTCGTCGAACTTGTGGAGGCCGAGCTCGCCAAGGGCCGCGATCCCTTCGAGATCGTCGATAGCGACCTCATCCCGGCCATCACCGAGGTTGGCGAGAAGTACGAGCGCAAGGAATACTTCCTGCCGCAGCTTCTGCAATCCGCCGAGACCATGCAGCTCGCCTTCGAGCATCTGCGCCCGCACCTTGAGGCCGTTTCGGGTGGCAAGGAACGGGTGAAGGTGGTCATGGCCACGGTGGAGGGCGACATCCACGACATCGGCAAGAACATCGTCATCCTCATGCTGCGCAACAACGGCTTCGAGGTCATCGACCTTGGCAAGGACGTGCCCGCAGAGCGCATCGTGGAGACGGCGCGCCGCGAAAATGCGGCCGTCATCGGCCTGTCCGCGCTCATGACCACCACCATGGTCCGCATGGAGGAGACCGTGAACCTTGTGCGCGAGCAGGGCCTGAATTGCAAGGTCATGGTTGGCGGCGCGGTGGTTACGCAGGATTATGCCGACAGGATCGGCGCGGACGGTTATTCCCGCGACGCTGTGGACGCTGTGAAGGTTGCCAAGGCCTTGAGCGGCGCCGTGGCCGAGAGCCGTGGAGCATGAGAATGCGCAAGGGATTTGTGAAGCGGCTTGCCGGAGGGGTGGTGCTTTCAGCGGCGCTCCTCGGCTTTTCCGCTCCTTTTGTCGTCGGACAGGCCCATGCGGATGCCGCAGTTGCGGCACTGCCCGGAAACGAGCGGGACACCGTGGCCGCGATGGATATCATCCGCGCAGTGGGGTCCGCCCGCGGGCGGGTGGTTGTCGTCAATTTCTGGGCTACATGGTGCCCGCCGTGCAGGGCGGAGATTCCCGAACTGCGGCAGCTTCGCGAAAGCTATTCCGACGCGGACCTGCTGCTTTTGGGCGTGTCCCTCGATGACGACGAGAAGGCCTATGCGGAATTTCTCGGCCGGACGGAGTTCAATTATCCCGTCCGCCGAGCTGACGATTCCGTGACCAGTTTTTTCAGGATCGAGGGCATTCCGCGGATCATGGTCTACGATGCGGCGGGCAAACTCGCCGTGAATCATGAGGGCATGGTTACCGCGGACGAACTGTCCCCCGTTGTCGATAAGCTTCTCAACCGGAAAGAGTGAAATGAGTTCATACATTCGCAAGGCAATGATGCAGGACGTGAAGGCCATTCACGCCCTGCTCATGTCGTGTGCCTCCAAGGGACAACTGCTGCCCCGTTCGCTGAGTTCCCTGTATTCGCATCTGCGGGATTTCCATGTGCTGGTGGACCGGGACGACGAGCGCGTGCTCGGATGCTGCGCGCTGACCATCTTCTGGGCCGACCATGCCGAAATCCGCTCGCTTGCCGTGGTCGAGGAGTTGAAGGGACGGGGCTTCGGGCGCAAGCTCGTGGAGTCCTGCCTGTCCGAGGCCGTGACGCTTGGGGTTTACAAGGTCTTCACTCTCACGTATGTGAGCGGCTTTTTCGCGAGGCTCGGATTCGAGGAAGTCGAAAAGGACGTTTTGCCGCAGAAGGTGTGGACGGACTGTCTCAATTGTCCCAAGTTCCCCGACTGCGACGAGACGGCCATGCTCCTGGTTATGTGAGCGGGCCGTCGCTCGATTCCGCATGCGCATGACACGTCACAACTCCAAGGAAACAGGTTGAACATATGACTGGAAAGAACATGAAGGTCGTCATCACTCCCGAGGAAATTCGGGAGAGGGTCGCCGTTCTCGGCCGCGAGATCACCCAGCGCTTCAACGGCGAGCCGCTCGTCGTCGTCTGCGTGCTCAAGGGCGGTTTTCTCTTTTTTGCCGATCTCGTGCGCACCATCGACCTTGACCTTGAGCTTGAGTTCGTCCGTCTGGCCAGCTACGGCCGTGGCACCGAGAGTGGAGAGCTGGTCTTCTCCAAGGATGTGGAGACGACCCTGAAGGACAAGAACGTGCTCATCGTCGAGGACATCGTCGATACCGGGCATTCCATGGATTTCCTGCTGCGCACCTTCGAGGAGCGCAAGCCGAAGGCCCTCGCGTTGGCCGCGCTGGTGGATAAGTATGAACGCCGCGAAGTGGACGTAAAGGTTGACTTTCCGGGTTTCCATATTGATAAAGGGTACATCGTCGGGTATGGAATGGATTTTGCGGAGCGATTCAGGGAGCTTGGCGGAATTTACGAACTCGTCGAGTAGCTGGCGGACATTGCCGCTGGCGTTACAGGACTAGGGCTCCGGGCGAGGGGGCTGAAGGAGAGTGGTTCACATATGGTCGTAGAATGCCCGAATTGCCACACGACGTACAATCTCGATGAACAGTTCGCGACAGCGGGCCGCAAGGTGCGTTGTACCGTCTGCGAGAATATCTTCACCCTGTCGCCCACGTCCGCCCCGCCAAAGGCGGGCAAGTCCGAAGCACCGTCCGAAAAGCCTTCCGCTCGCAAGGATGCCGCGCGAGAGGAGGAATCCTTCGAAGGCCTCGGCAGCCTGTCCTTTGATATCGATGAGGGCGCAAAGCCCGCCAAGGGCGGTCGTGCGAAGACCGTGGCCATCGTGCTCATGATTTTTGCGCTGCTTGCCGGTGGCAGCTATGCAGGCCTGCGTTTTCTCGCTCCCCAGTATCTCCCCGCGTTTCTGGGCGGCAAGGCTGCCATGGAGGAGATTGCCATGGAGCAGGCCGAGCAGATGGAGGAGATGGTCAAGCGCATCTCCCTTGAAAGCATCCGCCAGTATTATGTGGACAACGAGAAGGCCGGGCGCATCTTCGTCATCGAGGGCCGCGCCATCAACGGTTTCGAGGTTCCCAAGGAGCTTGTCGAGGTCGAGGCCAGCCTGTTCGACGACAAGAACGCCGTGCTCGATTCCCGCCGTCTGCTGTGCGGGAACACCCTGTCCCTGTTCCAGCTTCAGGTTCTGGATCAGGCGGAGATCGAGAAGGCCCTCACCGACGAAGCCGGTGTGGGGTCCAACAACGTGAATCTCCAGCCCGGACAGGAAGCGCCGTTTATGTTCGTGTTCTTTTCGCCTTCCGACGCCGTTTCGGAGTTCGTGGTCAAGGTCGTGGCCGTCCAGTCGGTGGACATGTAGTCCGCGTCCGGCACGAACGTCCCAGCCCGCCCATTGCGTACATCATCATGAAGAAGAAAAGCGTCTACGTCTGTTCCGAGTGCGGGAGCGTTTCTCCGCGCTGGCAGGGGCAGTGCCCGCACTGCGGCATGTGGAATTGCCTGGCGGAGCAGACCGCTCCGCGCAAGGCCGGTACCGCGCGGCAGGCCGCAGCGGGAGCCATTCATGCGCCGGTCGCCCTTGCGGATTTTTCCGAGGAGCGCGCGGTGCCGTATTCCAGTGGGCTCGACGCGCTGGATCAGGTGCTCGGTAAGGGACTCATGCCCGGTGGCGTCGTGCTGCTTGCGGGCGATCCCGGCATCGGCAAGTCCACGCTTCTGCTCCAGCTCGCGGCGAGCATCAGCCGTAGCGGCAGGCGAGCGCTTTATCTTTCCGCCGAGGAATCCCTCGGTCAGGTCCATGCCCGCGCGAAGCGTCTGGTGGCGTCTCCGCCCGATTTGCTGGCCCTTTCCACCACACGGCTCGAAGACGCGCTGGCCGCCATCGGCGGTCCGGATCGTCCTGATCTCATGATCGTGGACTCCGTGCAGACCTTGTCCTCCGATGACGTCGAAGGCCTTCCCGGCAGCGTCAGTCAGGTGCGCGCGGTTTCGACGTCGCTCATCGAGGCGGCCAAGAGCAACGGCGCAACGCTCATCCTTGTCGGCCATGTCACCAAGGACGGCCAGATTGCTGGCCCGAAGCTCCTCGAACACATGGTGGACACGGTGCTGTCTCTCGAAGGCGACAGGCGGCATCTGTACCGCATCCTGCGCGTCATGAAGAACCGCTTCGGCCCGAGTCACGAGATGGTGGTCTTCGAGATGCGCGGTTCCGGCATGGAGGTCGTGCATGATCCGTCCACGTTCTTCCTTCAGGATCGCAACCCCGGCCTGTCCGGCACGGCGCTGGTCATGGCCATCGACGGGCAGCGTCCCTTCGCGGTGGAAGTGCAGGCGCTGGTCAGCAAGTCGTTTCTGGCCATTCCGCGCCGCACGGCCCTAGGATTCGATGCCAACCGGCTGCATCTGCTGCTGGCCGTGCTCGAAAAGCGTCTGCGGCTCAATCTGTCGCAGGTGGACATCTACACCAAGATCGGCGGGGGACTGAAGATGACGGACCCCGGCCTCGATGCGGGCATCGTGGCCGCCGTGCTGTCGTCCTTCTACGACAGGGCGTTGCCGGAGGGGGCTGTGGTCTGGGGCGAGGTGGATTTGAACGGGCAGATTCGCCCGGTCACCAGTCATGACATTCGGCTCAAGCAGGCGCAGCGCCTCGGGTACGGTCCCATTGTCGGGCCTGCCTCGGGCGGGCGCGGGGCGCGCACCATCGTCGATCTCCAGACGAGTCTCTTCGGGAAGGGGTAGCGGCTCCCGATTCTTTTTTCATTTTCGGGCCGCTCAGTTACGGGCCGCTTAGTTTTCCACCGGGAATGTCCCATTTGCCGCGGCGATGTTCGCGAGCAGTCTTTCCAGTTCTTCCAGTTCGACGGGTTTGGGCAGATAGTCGTTCATGCCAGCCGCGATGAAGCGGTCCCTGTCGCCTTCCATGGCAAACGCCGTGAGGGCGACGATGGGGATTTGCGCCTTGTCGCCCAGGTCGAGCCGCTCCCGAATGATCCGTGTCGTCTGAAGCCCATCAAGCACCGGCATCTGAACGTCCATCAGGATGCAACCGAATTCTTCCTGCGCCAACAGGTCCAGAACTTCCTTTCCCGTGGTCACGCTGCGGAACGGGTAGCCAAGGTGTGTCAGGAATCGCTCCAGCGCGATGCGGCTGAGCCTATCGTCCTCGGCCACGAGGATGCAGGGGAGAATCTCGGGCATGACGGCCGGGACGTCCTCAATGACCTCGTACGGCGGGGCGGCCGGAATATCGACCTGGAACGTGAAATGGACAGTGGTTCCCTGCGTTTCGGCCGATTCCACGGACAGCGTTCCGCCCATTAGACTGATCATGCGCTTTACGATCCCAAGCCCGAGGCAGTGCTCTGGAGATGAGCCTTCCTGAAGATCAAAGCTGGTCTCAAGGCGATTTTCGCTGAATCCTATGCCTGTGTCCGCCACGAAGATATGGATTACGAGCCGCTGATTCGGGCGATAGGGTAGCGCGTTGGCCATGATGACCACCCCTCCGCGCTCCGTGAATTTGATGGCGTTTCCCAGAAGATTGAACAGGACCTGCCGGAGTTTCTGCGCATCGCCGTACACCCGGTCCGGTATGTTGGGAGCCATGTCCCAACCGAGCGTAAGGCCTTTGGTTGTGGCTTCGGGTGCGAAGCTGTCCACGACGGTCTTTAGCGTTTCCGCAATGGACAGAGGTTCCGAGCGGACGGTGAGCGTGTCGGGAGCGAGGCGCGAAATGTCGAGCACGTCGTTGAGCAGGGTGATGAGTCCACGCCCGGCACGCAAGGCGTTGTCGACGAAGCCGCGCTGTTCCTTGTCCAGGCGTGTCTTGTCGAGCAGTTGGAGCATGCTCAATAGCCCGTTGAGGGGGGTGCGGATTTCGTGGCTCATCATGGCGAGGAATTCGGATTGCGTGCGGCTGGCGGCAGATAACGTCGTTTGGGCTACGCGCAATTCCTTCATACGCTTTACGGTTTCGGACATGTCGAGCACACAGGCAAGCGTTCCGTCATACTCGCCCGTTTCGTTTTGGATCGGCGCGGTGACGAGCCGCGTGGGGAAGATGGTGCCGTCCGCCCTGCGCAATTCCACATCGTATGTGCCGCCGTGGCCTTCGCGTAGGGCTTGCAGGCGCTCCTTGGCTGGTAGCCTTTCGTCTTCGGGCAGAAAGGCCTGCAGTTTGGTAGAGAGAAGTCGCGATTCGTCGAGGCCGAGCATTTCGGCCATGCGTGAATTGACGAATATGGTGCTGTCCTGCTTGTCCACAACCCAGATTCCTTCCATGAGGTTTTGGGCGACGAGGCTGTACTGGTGCTCGCGAAGCGCCAGTGCCTTTTGCGCGGCGTCGCGTTCGGCCATGCTCTGGACGAGTTTTCTGTTGATGGCGCAGACGGAGCGATAGCGCCACAGGAGTAGCGTCATCGCCGTGAGGAAGATCAGCCCGCCCGAGATGAGTAGGATGCGCTGGGCGGACCAGTAGGGAGTTTTTCTTCCATACCATTTCACGTAGATGTGCTCGAATTCGTCCTCGGTGACGAAGTGGCGCACCTCGCGGTCCAGCGCGACGAGCAGCGCGGTGTTTCCACGGGCCACTGCCATGGCGCGTTTGACTTCCATGGCGGGAGGTTCAAGCGAGGCGATGCGGTCCTCGATGCCGAGCATGCGGGCCATGCGCCATACGAGGGGGGCCGGATAGATGATCGCGTCCACCTGCCCAGAAAGCAGCAGAAGGACGAGATCGCGCAGGTCATCCGTCATCACTTCGACGAACGCGGGGCTGGACGAGACGATGGAGTGCCCGACGTTGGCTTGAACCGTGCCTATACGTCTGCCTTCGAGGTCCTCCAGCGTGTTGATGTCTGGCGCGGAGGCGCGGATGAAATATGAGATTTCGAAGGTTTCGAGGGGCGAGGTGAATTCGGCGTACTCGGAGCGACGGCTCGTGATGCCCATGTTCGGAATGACCTGCGCCTGTCCTGTCTTGAGGGCCGTCTGGGCGAGGTCCCAGTTGTCGTAGACGCTGTAGTGGACGGTCAGACCTGCCCGTTTCGCTATGGCATTCATGACGTCGATGGCGAAGCCGACGGGGTTGCCCTTTTCGTCCGTGTCATAGTGGGGTGGGAAATATCTCGGCACGGCGGCCGTGGTAATCTCCTGCGCTGTAGCCGTTCGAACCCCCGGCAGCTCGATTGCGCACAGGAATGCGCTAGTCAACGCCAGCAGGAGAGAAAGGAATCGACGCGAAACCTTGCATGGCGGGGCGGATGTGGCGAGGGCTCTCTTTCGTGGCACATTCACCTGCGCTTGGTTCAGGTGTCCGAAATACGTTGGAGTCCTTGGGCGTATCCTTCAACCTACTCCATTTTCGATGCGGTGGACAGGGTTCGCGCGCACGAGCGCCGCGCTCGGCAGGGAAAATGAAAAGCGCCCGCCTCCATGGGAGACGGGCGCTTTGATGTGTCATGTCTTTGGGCGGTTAGATGACGTCCCATTCCTGCCCGGCGGGGGTGTCCTTCACCTCGATGTCCATGGCGGCGAGTTCGTCGCGCACGGCGTCGGAGGTGGCGAAATCCTTGTCCGCCCGGGCCTTGGCGCGGCGAGCGAGCAGTTCCTCGACCTGACTGAGGTCAATCCTGTTGCGGCGAATCTTCATGGTGCGAAGCGCGGCGAGGAATTCGTCCGGGTCCTGATTGAACACGCCGAGCACCGTGCCCCACGAGGACAGCAAATACTGGACGCGATTCCACAGAACACGCGCGCCTTCGCTTTTGCGCATGGTCTTGTCCTCGGCCACGCGACCGGCAAGGCGGACGAGACCGAACACATGGCCAAGCGCGGCTGCCGTGTTGATGTCGTCATCCATGGCGCGGGTCCATTCGGCTTCGATGTGCGCCAGTTCCTCGGTGATCTCAGCGGGCAACTGCGCACCGGACCACTTCTCGCGGGTGAGGGCCGCGCGGATTTCGCAGCGGGCGGTGTAGATGCGCTTGAGGTTCTTTTCGGACTCAAGCATGTTGTCGGGCGTGAAATCGATGGGGCTGCGGTAGTGCTTGGTCAGCAGGAAGTAGCGCAGCGTCTCGGGCAGGTAGGACTCCAGAATGTCGCGGATGGTGGAGAAGTTGCCAAGCGACTTGGACATCTTCTCGGAGTTGACCTGCACAAAGCCGTTGTGCACCCAGAAGCGGGCCATTTCAGTAGCCGTGGCGGCCTCGGACTGGGCGATTTCGTTCTCGTGGTGCGGGAAGATGAGGTCCTGCCCACCGCCGTGAATGTCGAAGGGAAGCTGGAGGTGCTTGTCGCTCATGGCGGAGCATTCGAGGTGCCAGCCGGGGCGTCCGGGGCCCCACGGGCTGTCCCACGTGGGTTCGCCGGGTTTGGCGGCTTTCCACAGGGCGAAGTCCAGCGGGTCTTCCTTCTCGTCGCCGGGCTGCACACGTGCGCCGGAGCGCATCTCGTCCACGTCGCGGCCGGAGAGCTTGCCGTAGGCGTCGAAGGACCGCACGCGGAAGTACACGTCGCCGGAGGGCGTGGCGTAGGCGTGGCCGGTCTCGATGAGCTTCGAGGTCAGGGCGAGCATTTCGTCGATATGCTCGGTGGCCTTGGGTTCGATGTCGGCGCGCAGGACGTTCAGCCGGTCCATGTCCTCGTGGAACGCGGCAATGAAGCGCAGGGCGAGGGCCATGGGGTCTTCGCCGTTCTCGTTGGCGCGGTTGATGATCTTGTCGTCCACGTCAGTGAAGTTGCGGGCGAAGACGACATCGTAGCCGAGATGGCGGAGGTGGCGCACGAGCACGTCGAAGACCACGGCGGATCGGGCATGACCGATGTGACAGTAGTCGTAGGCGGTTATGCCGCAGGCGTACATGCGGACATGGTTGTCCCTGAGCGGTGTGAACTCTTCCTTCTGGCGGGTCATCGTATTGTAGAGCTGCATGGGCCGTACTCCGGTATCACTCGGTCTGTTTGTTGTCGTTTTCCGTGCTGTGCGCGGTGATTGCGCCAATGTCTGACAGGGGTGGCATCATGCACCAAATGCCCCCATGCGTCAAAGCGTTGGGGGAAATGCCAGTTTGCGGGCGCAACAGCCGTGAATGGCGATTAACCGTGGCGAAGCGCCGTGACGCAGGCCACAGCCTTGATGCCGAGCTTCTCGCCGGTAAAGCCGAGACCTTCCTCGGTGGTGGCCTTGAAGTTGACGCGCTGTGCGTCGATGCGCAGCAGCCGGGCCACGTTGTCGCGGATGCGTTCGCGATAGGGAGAGAGTTTCGGAATCTGGGCGATGACGGTCAGGTCCACGTGGCACAGCTCCAACTCCGCCTCTTCGGCCATGGTCAGCACCTCGTTGACCAGCACGGCGGATTCAATGTTGGAGAAGGCCTTGTCCGTATCGGGAAAATGCTGGCCGATGTCGCCCTTGCCGAGACATCCGAGCAGGGCGTCCGTGAGCGCGTGGAGCAGGACGTCGCCATCCGAGTGCGCGACGACCTGCGGGCCGCCGTCGATGGGCACTCCGCCGATCTTCATGGGCCTGCCGAGTCCGTACTTGTGGACGTCGTACCCCCAGCCGACGCAGGGCAGCGGGGCTGGCGCGTTGTCGGTGAGCATGCGCAGATCCTCCGGATTCGTGATCTTGATGTTGGTCTCCTCGCCGGGGACGACGCGTACGGCTCCGCCTGCGGCCTCAATCATGGAGGCGTCGTCCGTGACGTCGAGCCCTTTGGCGTTGCAGAACTCGTGCGCGGCGATAAGGGTGGGCAGCGCAAAGGCCTGCGGCGTCTGCACCGCGCAAAGTTCCGCACGGTGGAGAGTCTCTGCCACCAGCCCCTCGGGCGTGACGCGCTTTATGGTGTCCGTGACGGAAATGGCGGGGATGGCGGCCACATCGCCCTGCTCGACGGCGTCGATGAGGCGGTTGGCGAGCTGCGCCCCGGCGAAGGGGCGGGCGGCGTCATGCACGAGGACGGTGTCGCAGGTTTCGGCAATGGCGCGAAGTCCGTTCAGCACGGAGTCCTGACGGCGTTCGCCGCCGGGGACGGTGAGGCAGGGGAGGACGATGTCGTCCCTGCTGGCGAGGTCGCGCACGATGGCGGCGTATTCCTCGAATTCCGCTTCGGGAAGGACGAAGACGAGTCCCTTCACGCGGGAGACCCGCGCCAGCGTCCGGGCGCTCTTCCAGAACAGCGGCGCGCCCTCGAAGGGGATGAACTGCTTGCGTGTGGACAGGCCCGCCCGCGCGAGACGGGTTCCCTGACCTGCGGCGACAATGACGGCCCAGACGGACATGGTTTTCATCGTGTGTGCAAGGGGTTTGAAAAAGGAACGGCGCGGAGGCAAAAGCCCCAGCGCCGTCCGTGGTGACCTGAATGTCGGGAGCCGGACTGTAAGCCGGGTTCTGTACTCCCCGAAGGGAGTGGTCATCATTCCTCTAGGACCGCAGTTGCCTACGGCCTCAAGCAACCTACCCGAAAGCATCAGCCGGGCCGGCCTCAAACGCTTTCCTATTTGGTCTTGCTTCGGACGGGGTTTACCTAGCTCGACACGTCACCGTGGCGACTGGTGGGCTCTTACCCCACCGTTTCACCCTTACCGGCTTTCACCGGCGGTCTGTTTTCTGTGGCACTGTCCGTGGATCACTCCACCTGGACGTTATCCAGCGTCCTGCCCTGCGAAGCCCGGACTTTCCTCCCCGATCCCGAAGGATCGCGACGATGACCCGTCCGACTCCCGAAATGTCAAAGGCGTTTTGCGGCGCGCGGTTCACGCCGCAGTGCGCCTATACTATTCCTGCTCCTCGGCCTCGACCTCTGCCGCGGGTGCGGCGGGAGCGTCGGCGGGGGCGCAGAAGTGGTTGGTCCAGTAGATGAGTCGCTGGCAGTTGGGGCAGCTCAGAATCTGTTCGCCGCGCTGCAGTTCGTTGAAGATCTGCGGGGGAATCAGAATGTGGCAGCCATTGCACACGGCCTCGTCCACGGGGACGATGACGGGGTGCTGAATGCGGGCGCGGATGAATTCATAGCGACCGAGAACGCGCGGAGGAATGACTTCACAGGCGGTCTCGCGATCCTTCTGGAGCTTGGTCAGACGCTTCTTGGCCGTGGCGGTGCGCTTCTTGAGGTTGGCGCTGCATTCCTCAAGCTGTCCCTTGAGTTCCTCGGCCTCGGCCTCGGCGGCGGTCTGACGCTCCTTCTGGCGGTTCATCTCGTCCATGAGAGCGATCTTCTCTTCCTCGCGGGAACGATTGATCTTCTCCATGTTGTCCATCTCGCGCATCATGGCCTGATATTCGCGAGTGTTGCCGGCCATCATGAGCTTGTTCTTGCTCTTCTTGATCTTGGAGTCGTTGCTGTCGATCTCGTCGGCAAGCAGGCGCTGCTGGTGCAGCAGGATGTCGGTCCGCTCCTTGGTCTGTTCCATGCGCTCGGTCAGCTTGGCGTTCTTTTCCTCAAGAGCGGCAAGCTCCTTTGGCAGGCTTTCGAGTTCCTTCTCGATGACGATGATCTCGTCATCAACCTTCTGCAGAACGACGAGCTGTTCGATTTGCTTGAGGTACATGCTCAACGGAATTTCCTCCTCGGCAGTTGCCTGTTGGCGGCCGGCTGGCGGCTGCCGTGAATGTATCAAGACCCCGTGGGCGGGTTCTTTGCGTCGTATGTCCTATCGTCCGGCGCGCAGGGCGAACGGCTCGCGGCCGGGGAAGAAACGGACTTCGGCATCGTGCCGTCCCGAGAGCCGGGAGGCGAGCGTTTCCGCCAGGATGCGCGTCATGGTTTCTTCCAGAGAAAAATGTCCCACGTCAATGATGAAAATATTCGATTCAAGCGCCTGATGGTACTTGATGTCGCCCGTAATGTAGACCTGCGCTCCGCTTGCCTCGGCGGCCGGGATGAGCGAGCCGCCAGAGCCGGTGCAGTAGGCCACCGAGTCGATGCGCTCGGGAATTTGCCCCGTGGTGACCCAGAAGTCGCGTTCCACGCATGCGCCGAGGCGATCCGCGAAGGCGTCCCAGCCCATGGGGGCGGGGAGCCTGCCGACGAGACCGAAGCCGACCATGGGGTTGCCGGGGTCGGTTTGTTCCATCACGCGCGGTTCGTCAAGCTCCAATTCCCGTGCGAGCCAGCCCGCGGGGCCTTCGGGGCGGACGTCGAGGGACGTGTGCGCCGCGTACAGCCATGTCCCGCGTGTGAGCGTCTGCCGCGCAACATCAAGAAAGAAGCCGGGCCTGTCGAGGGGCTTCGGCTCCATATACAGAGGATGGTGCGTCAGGATGAAGTCCGCGTTCCACTCCAGCGCCTCGGCCATGGCGGCTGGGGACGGGTCGATGGTCACGGCTATCCTTTCGATATCGCCGATGGTGCCGGCGATCTGCACACCGCTTTTGTCCCACGGTGCGGCACCCGATACCGGGGCCATCTCCTCGATGCAGGCGATCAGTTCACGAACGTTCATGCCGCTCCTCAAAAAAGAAGGGTGCTTCCCTGTTCGCGTCGGAGGAAAGCACCGCTGTTGTCGCGCGGTAGCGGGGGGCGCAGGGCACCCGACCGATGTCGGCAGGTCCGTGGACCAACCGGCGTAATCCGCACGGATCGTGCGCATGCCGGAGGATACGAGAATCCCGACGCCGCGCACAGCGGCCCTTGGCGGTGAGACGTCAACGCGTCCCGTGCCCGCCACAGGCAAAGTCCACCTTGCGGGAAGCGAAAACTTTAGCAGAAAAGCCAGCACTCCGCAAGAACGCAAAGCGTTCCGGCGTGTTCCCGGAGTGGTGTTCGTTATTGTCAAAAAAGGGGTTGGAAGGACAATCGTCTTTCCAACCCCTGAAGGTCATTGGTGGGCCAAGTAGGACTCGAACCTACGACCAACCGGTTATGAGCCGGGAGCTCTACCAACTGAGCTATTGGCCCAATGCGCCTAGCGAGCCGATACTTTTACCCGTAGAAGTCCAAGGATGTCAAGGATTCTTCGGGGAAAGAGCCTCGGTGGCGCGTGGTGCGGCGCTCACGGTCCCTGTCGCCGCCGACGGGAGCCGCGAGCGTAGCGCGGGGCGCTAGGCGAACTGTTCGTCCTGTGTGCCGACCTTGCGGGCGAGGTAGATGAACGGCGTGTCGAGCGCTGCCACGAAGGCCTTGAACAGGTATGTGGTGAGGAAAATCTCGGCGAGGACCGGTCCCTCGAAGACACCCCAGAAGGCCACGAAGCAGAACACGGCGGAGTCGAGCATCTGGCTGACCATCGTGCTCACGTTGTTGCGCAGCCACAGGTGGCGGCCGTTGGTGCGTTCCTTCAGACGGTGGAAGGCCCACACGTCGTGCGTCTGCGAAATGAGGTACGCGGCCATGCTGGCAAGGGCGATGCGGGGCATGAAGCCGAATATCGCCTCAAGGTGCGGCTGGGCGAAGTCCTCCGGAGTGGGGACGAACTTCAGCGCGATCTGCATGTATACCGTCATCATCACGAGCGCCACGAATCCGAGCAGAACACCGCGCTTGGCTTCGTTCTTGCCGTAGAATTCGCTCAACAGGTCCGTGGAGAGGTAGACGCTGGCGTAGAGGATGTTCCCCAGAGTGGTCGTCAGGCCGAAGAGTTCGACCGTCTTGATGACCTGGAGGTTGCACAGGATGAGGTTGAAAACGATCAGGGCGTAGAGTCCGGATCGACCGAAGAGCCGAAAGAGGACCACGACGAGCGAAAGGTCCACCACGGCAAAGCAAAGCCAAAGGATTTCGTTCATTGACGACTCCGGAGTTAGATTTAGAAGGAGGGCGGCCTCCTTCCCGGCACCATTGCCGGAACGCGCGGGTTGTATACCCGGTGGCGGGCATGGTCAACCCCGCGGGGCGAACGAGGCGATGATACGCGAAAGGGGCCGCGAACGGAAGTCCGCGGCCCCTGTGGGTTCATGTCTGTAATAGATTAGGAATTCGCTTCGCGTGGCTGGTCCGCGTCGTCCTCGCAGCCGAGCGAGGTGCAGACCATGTTACGCCCCGAGGCCTTGGCGAGGTAGAGCGCGCGGTCCGCCTGCCGCAGGATGTCCACATTCTTCTTGAATGCGCCCGGCGGAATGGATGCCACGCCGATGCTCGTCGTGATGGTGAAGTTTTTTCCGTCTGCGGCGAAGAGCATTCTGGCGATTTTCTGACGCAGACGCTCGGCGAGATTCCATGCCTTCGTCTCGCAGGTGTGGGGCAGAATCACCGCGAACTCCTCTCCGCCGTAGCGGGCGGGAAAGTCCGTGGAGCGAAGGGTTTCGAGCAGCAGTGCGCCCACGTCCTTGAGTACGGCGTCTCCCGCCTGATGGCCGTAGGTGTCGTTGACGGCCTTGAAGTGGTCGATGTCGAGCAGCAGCAGCGAAATGTCCTGCGAGTAGCGGCGTGCGCGCTTGAGTTCGTCCACCAGACGCTCGTCGAAGTATTGGCGGTTGTAGATGCGCGTCAGGCCGTCGTGGTCGGCGCGGATCTTGACCTCGCGGTAGAGCAGGGCGTTCTTCAGGGCGAGGCCGAGGTGGTTCGCGGCGGAATGGAGCACGTCGCGCTGCTCGCGGCCAAGGCGCACCTGCTCCGGCGTGAGTAGCGCAAGACAGCCGAAGTCCCGCCCGCCAGCCTTGAGCGGCAGCAGGATGACCTGCCCCGGACGCGGCGAGAGGTCCACGCCGTCATCGGTCGCGGCGGCATCGAGCAGGAAGGTGAGCTGATAGCTGTCCACATGCGCGGTCGAGAGCTTCGCCGCCGTCTTGAGCAGCAGTTCCACCCACGCCTCCTGAATGTCGCTGTGCTCGTGGAAGGCGAGGAAGAGTTCGGCTTCCACGCTCTCGCGGCCCGTTTCGTGCCAGAAGATACACTGCGCGGCGCTCACCGGGAAGAGCATGTTCAGGTCCTGCCGGGCCTGCGTGATGATCGTCGCGGGGTTGAGGCTTTCGACGGCTCTCGCCATGACCCGGTTGAGGAACAGCAGGTAGTCGTTCTTGCGGGCAAGGATTTCCCGTTCGAGGGAAATCTCGCGTGTCATGCGCATGATGTCGTCATAGAGATTGCGCACCTCGATGGCCTTGAGCAGGGCATCGCTGATGGCGGCAGGCCGCAGCGGAGCGCCGAGAACCGACAGAAAGCCCATATCTACATAGGCTTCCGGGGATACGTCGCTGCCCGTACCGTTTTGCAGAAGCACCTTCTGGACGCTGTCCCACCCGAGGATTTCCTCGCGGCGGGTCGTGTCGAGCGCGTCCCACGAGGCTATGGGAATCCACAGGACGAGCGGCTCGTCCCGCTCCACGTCGCCCGCTTGGGGCAGTGCGTCCGGCGTCCAGTTGCGCAGCTCGTAGCCCGAACCGGAGGCGGTTTCGATCTTTTTGCGGTCTATGTCGTTGAGGCCGAATCCCCAGAGGAGCGTGCGGCTTGTCATGTTCTGCATGTGCGAATCCCCGTTGTGGGTGGAAAAGAGTTCCGTTCGCGAGTTCAGAAGCAAGAACGGGGCCAGTTTGAGCGGGCGGCGTCGCGGATGGTATGGACCGCTTCGTTTTTCAGGCGATTGGGTGTACGGGAATGCGGGCGGCTGGTGTGTGCCGGAGGCGAGGTCGCTATTTTTTTGACGCATGGACCGCGCCGCGCTCAAGAATTTCGGGCTTCGGCCGAAAAGACCAAGAACCGGAAGGAGTTTCGCAATCCGGAAAGGACGGGGAGTGAAGGACATTTCCATATCGATCATAGTGCCGAACTACAATTATGGCCGCTTTCTGCCGAGGCTGTTTACCTCGCTGTGCGCGCAGAGCCGTGGGCTGTCGGACGTGGAGGTCATCGTCATCGACGACGGGAGCACCGACGATTCCGTGGCGGTCGCAAATGAATTGGGTGCGACGCTTGGCGCGGCGGAGTTCCGCGTGGTGCGCATGCGCCATTCGGGGCGTCCGGGCACCGTGCGCAACGTGGGGCTGGCCCGCGCATGCGGGCGATTTATGCTGTGTCTCGACCCCGACGACGAGGTGGCTCCGCAGTATCTGGGGGCCACCCTTGCCGCTTTGGAGGGCTGTCCGCAGGCGGGTATGGCCGTCACGGACTACGAATTGGCCGAGGGGGACGACGTGCGCGTCATCCGCGTGCCGGAGTTCGATCCGGACATTCTGCGCACACAGAATCCCTATCCATCAGTCATGCTTTTCCGGCGGGAGGTGTACGAGCGTTGCGGCGGCTACCGTGACGACACCGCCTACGAGGACTGGGAACTGTGGGTGCGCGCCGCGTCCGCCGGATTTCGTGTAGTGCGCGTGGAGCGAACTTTGTTTCGCTATAATTTCCATGCGGGGAACTATTCCCAGACGGCGCGCAGGGACGATGCGCGGGCCAAGGCCGCGCTGGTGCTGGCCAACCGTCGGTTCTTCGATGCGCAGGTCGTGGCGTGGGCGCGGGGTGTCGAGCGGGGCGAGCCGTGGGCCGTGGGCTTCGGGCGTGGGCTTATCCCGCGCGCCGAAGATGTGCGGACCCTGCGTGGCATCGCCGAGCGGGTCGCCGGGGAGATGGCCGCAAAACACCGGGAAGGCGAGGTGATCCCACCTGTTACGCCATGAATGTGTTCCGGCGCGAAGCACAGACGCCGCGAGCGACGCGCCTGCGCAACCGGCCTTCGTGCCAGCCGGTCTTGACGCGGCGGGCGGTTCCATGTTCCATCCAAGTCCATGATATCGAAAAAAATATGGGGAACGCTCGACCCTTTCATCGAGGGCGGAGCGATCATGGGGCGCAGCGTGGCCAACGCCGCGTTTCTGCGTGCGCTTCTGCGGGCCGATCCTTTTGACGAATACCATTTCCTGCTGCGTGACCGGGCGCTGGCCAACGGCGTGCGCGCCCGGCTGGCCGACGAGTTCCCCGAACTCGCACGGGGCGGGCGGCTCGTCTTTCGCGAAAGGGCTGAACTGCCCGCCGCCATGGCCGATACGCCTTTCCACTGCATGCACCTTTCGGATTGCATCAATCATCCGGCGCATCTGGCCGCGCTGCGCAACGCCTTGAGTCCGCGCATCTTCCCCATAACCGGCCCCACCCATTCCTTGAGCTATCGCCGTTTCTCCACGGATTTCCTCGCCCAGCTCTGGCCCGGATCGACCCGGCGCGACTGTGTCATCGCCACGTCGACCACGGCCGTGGAGGTGGTGCGCGGATTTCATGATTACCTTTCGGAGGGCTACGGCATCGCGCCGGAGTGCAGGCCCCGCGTGGAGCGCATTCCCCTTGGCGTGGATACGGACGTCTACCGTCCCGCAACGCAGGAGGAACGCCGTGCGGCGCGCGAGAGCCTCGGGCTGGCCGATGGGCAGTTGGCGGTGCTGCTTTTTTCCCGGCTGTCGCACCATTCCAAGATGGACCCGCTGCCCGTGCTGCGGGCATTCCAGCGTCTCGGGCGCGAGGGCTTCGACCTGTCACGCGTGGTTTTGTGCCTTGCGGGGTGGGACGATGGCGATGGCGCGGCCTTCGGCGCGACGCTGGCCGAACTGGCGCGCAATGTCGGCCTAGGCTGGCGGCTGGAGGTGGGGCCGGACGAATCCCGCAAGCGTGAACTTTTCTGGGCCTGCGACGTGTTCCTGTCGCCGGTGGACAATCCGCAGGAGACCTTCGGACTGACGATGCTGGAGGCCGGGGCCATGGGCTGCGCTGTGGTCGCCTCGGACTACGACGGATATCGTGATCTCGTCGTGCACGGTGAGACGGGGCTCCTTGTGCCGACCCTCGGTCCCCGGACGACGGACGGCGTGGACCGCATGGCCCCGCTGGTCTTCGACGCGGACTATCATTTGCTGCTGGCGCAGGAGACGGTGGTGGACGTGCCGCGAATGGCGCAGGCGCTACGCACGCTCTTCGACGATCCCGCACTGCGCGGACGTCTTGGCGAGAATGCGCGGCGGCGGGTGGAAGCCGAATTCTCGTGGCGGTCTGTCGTGGAGCGACACGTCGAGCTGTGGGACGCCCTGTGGAACGAGCCGGTGGACGAGGCCGCCTTACGCGGGCGTCGCCATCCGATGCAGTTGCCCTATGCGAGGGTTTTCGGCGGGTATCCGACGGGCGTCCTCGATGACGCCTTGCGCGTGACGTGGTCGGCCGCCGGGCGCGCCCTGTATCGTGGGCAGGAATTCGTCTCCTTCTATGAAGGAATGGAAAGCCGTCTGTCTCCCGAGAGGCTACGCCGGGTCGTGTTTTTCGCGCGAAAGCCCATCGCCTGCGCGCGGCTTGCCGCCAAGCTCGCCGAGGCGGAGTCCATGCCCCCCGAAGATGCCGAGTTTTGCATCCTGTGGGCGCTCAAGAACGATTTTCTGGAGCGCTGTGATGAGCGGTGATTTGCCACCGGTGCGCATTCACGCGCTCTTGCAGCATCGCGGTGGGGCTACGGGCATCGCGCGGGCCGTGTTCGAGGGATGCGTCCGTGAAGGGGGCGATTGCGCCTTTTCCCATGAGCTTGCCGAAGGTGAGGGCGATGGCGACGAACTCGTTTCCGCATCCGAGGTTGGCGCATGGGTGGCGCGTACGCCCGGCGCACTCGCGCATGTTCATGGTTCCCTTGATTGGGAGGCGTGTCTGGGCGGTCTGTCCGGGCATGCGCCGCTGGTGGTGACGCTGCATGATTGCGGGCTGTTGACTGGCGGTTGTCCCTATCCGCTGGACTGCGACCAGTGGAGTGCCGGATGTGCCCACTGCGAGCGCAATTTCCCCGCATCCGCCGAACGCCGTGCCGCAAGGCGCGAGGCCGTGAGACTGGCACGTCCGGTGCTAGTTTCCCCCTCGCGCTGGTTGGCGAACATGGCGCGCGAGGCGTTGCCGGATGCCGATGTCCGGGTGATTCCAAACGGCGTTCCGTGGCCGGAGCATCTTCCCGCAAAGGTCGAGGCGCGGCGCGAGATTGGCCTAGCTCCCGGTGTGAAGCTGGTGCTTTTCGCCGCACACGGGGGCAGGGATGCCGCCTACAAGGCCGGTGACAAATGGGAAGCCCTCTGGCAGCGCATCAAGCTGGCGGTGCCAGAGGCCGTGTGTTTCATGGTCGGTGGCGAAGTCCACGAGAGGCGGGGTGATCTTTTCCTGTGGCCGTATGTGGACGGGGAGACGATGTTGCGCTTCATGCGCGCGGCGGATGTGCTGGCCTATCCGACCATGGCGGACAATCATTCCCTCGTGGTGCTCGAAGCCATGAGCATGGAGCTGCCGTGCGTGGCCTTCGGTGTGGGGGGCATTCCGGAACAGATCGTCTCCGGCGAGACGGGCATCGTCGTCGCGCCGGGGCAGTGGGAGGCCATGGAGTCCGCCGTGGTGCGGGTGCTTCGCGATCCCGGCCTTGGTCGGCGGATGGGGCGCGAGGCCTTCGAGCGGGGGCGGATGCGTTTTTCCCGCGAGCGAATGGTGGCCGACCACCTCAGGCTTTATCGCCGCCTGTCCCAACGGGAGCGAGAGCTTCGCGGATAAAGGCGAGGGCCTGCCGGATGACGCGTCTGTCGTAAAGCATGAAGACATGGCTGACCGGACCGGTCCGTTGCTGCTCCCAGCCGGGGACGCCAATGCGCAGGGCGGCGTTCGGCAGCACCATGTTGTCCACGGGCGAGGAGAGGCTCAGGCAGGGAATGTCCGCCGGGCGGCTTTCTTCGTTCAGGCGGCGGATGGCGGCACCGTCGGGCGTGATGTCCTTGGCGAGCCGCCCCGGTGCGATGGACGCGAGTCTGCTGCCGTTGTGCGGCGTCCCGAGGGTGACCGCCACGGCGATGTGCCGCGCCGTATCCTCGTCCGCCAAGAATGTGCGCAAGACGAGTCCACCAAGGCTGTGCCCCACCACGACCGCCCGCTGGCCGGGATGGCGTTCCATCATCTTCAGAAACCGTTCCTTCGCCCGCGTGGCGACCTCATCGAAATTCCTGCCAAAACTGAGATAACCGAAGGTGTACTGCCGCGAAAGGCCCTCACGGGCCAGCACGCGGGAGACGCGCAGCCACGCCGAAGGGTTGTGGTAAAGCCCATGCACAAGGAAAACCGGATGGGGGCTGGCGTCATCGGACGGGCGCGGCAGCCAGAGTCTGGGAACGAGGCCCGCCGCGTAGGTCGCGATGATGACGCACTGCCCGGCAAGGGCGGTGGCGAATCCGCGAAGGGTCCACGCTACGGCGTGTCCGTTCGAGAGACGGTCCAGTTCCTCGCGGTCACTTCCGTTGGCCGTTTCGTACCAGAAGATGAGATAGGTCGCGCAGGCGAAAAGGACGATGGCGGCGCACAGGGCGGCAAGCAAAAGGAAGACGAGCGTTTTCATGTGTGGGGAGTTCCGTCGCGCAGATGACGCGGGCCGCATCCGTCAGGATGCGGCCCGCGAGGGATTTGGGTGGAAGCCGACCGTCAGCCGTCGGCGTTGATTTCGGCGATGATGTCCTTCAGGCGGTCTTCGGCCTGCTCGACGGGAACCTGACAGGTGCCCACGGCAGCGTGACCGCCACCGCCGTAGCGCAGCATGAGCTTGCCGACGTCGGTTTTGGATGAGCGGTCGATGATGCTCTTGCCCACGGTGAAGACGACGTTCTGGCGGTTCAGGCCCCACAGTACGTGGATGCTGATGTTCACCTGCGGGTACAGGGCATAGATCATGAACCGGTTGCCCGCGTAGATGAGGTCCTGATTGCGCAGGTCGATGACTGCGCATTTGCCGTGCAGCGAGGTGTTGTCCTCAAGCATCTGGCGGAAGAGCTTTTCCTGCTCCAGATAGCGGTCCACGCGTTCCTTCACGTCGGGCAGGGCGAGAATTTTGTCCACTGGCATGGCGCGGCAGTACTCGATGAGATCCTCCATCAGCCTGTAGTTGCTGATGCGGTAGTCGCGGAAGCGGCCGAGTCCTGTGCGGGGGTCCATGATGAAGCCGAGGAGAATCCACCCGCTGGGTTTGAGGATTTCGTCCTGCGTCAGATTGGCGCTGTCGACCTTGTCCACGGCCACGAGCATGTCGTCGAAGCTCTCGGGGAATTTCTCGTGCCCGCCGTAGTAGTCCCAAATGACGCGGGCTGCGCTGGGAGCCATCTTGTACATGCCTTCGAACTGGAAGTCCGTACCGAGGCGGCTGCCCTCGCTGGAGTGATGGTCGAACCACATGCCGCAGCCCTTCACGTAGGGCACGTTGGCAAGGATATCATTCGAGGTGACTTCGATGGTGCCGTCCTGAAGGTCCTTCGGGTGGGCGAATTTCCATTCGTCGATGAGACCCAGCTCGTTGAGCAGGACGGCGCAGATCAGTCCGTCGAAGTCGGATCTGGTAAGCAGTCGCATGAAAAAATCCTCCTTGCTGTGGGCAGTGCCGTTTGCGGCGTCATGCTTCCCTGATGATGCAAAGATGTATGCGTGCAATACATCAATGTATAGCCAGAACGGTCAAAATCTGTCAAAGATTTTGAGGTGAAGTGCCGTTGCCGCATGCCGCGGCGACAGAGTGCCGGTAGCACTTGCCAATGAAAACGGTCATGCAGCTCGCACTTTCCCTACTGATTGCCATGCTCGCCTACATGGCGTGGGTATACGTCACGCAGGAGCGGATGGTCTATTTCCCGGATGCCGTCATGTCCGGCACTCCGGCGGATGTCGGCCTTCCCTTCGAGGACGTGGCGCTTACTGCGTCCGACGGCGTGCGGCTGTCCGCATGGTTCGTTCCGCATCCTCGGGCGCGGGGCGTGGTGCTGTTCTGCCACGGTAACGCCGGGAACATGTCGCACCGCCTTGATACGCTACGCATCCTAAATTCCCTTGGCCTGTCGGTACTCATCTTCGATTACCGAGGCTACGGCCAAAGCGGCGGGTACGTCACCGAGGAAGGAACCTATCGCGACGCACGGGCCGCGTGGCAACATCTGACCATCGCCCGCGAGATTCCGCCGCAACGCATCGTCGCGTGGGGGCGCTCCCTCGGCGGGGGCGTGGCCGCGTGGCTGGCCGAAAACGAATGTCCCGCCGCTCTCGTGCTGGAATCGACCTTCACGTCGGTCCCCGACATGGGGGTGCTCGTCTATCGCTGGTTGCCCGTGTGCATGCTGGCCCGCATCCACTACGATACCGAAAAACGTCTGCGAAGGGTAGAGTGTCCCGTGCTTGTGATGCATAGTCCGCAAGACGAGGTCATTCCCTTCGAGCAAGGGCACAGGCTCTACGGGGCCGCCGGGGAGCCGCGGCGTTTCGTGGAGCTTTCCGGCCGTCACGACGACGCGCACCTTCGTTCCGGAGCCACCTACACGCGCGCCGTGGATTCGTTTCTTCGCGAATTGGTGGGCATGTAGATTTGCCTACGCCTCGCGCCGGGCTGCAAGCGCCTGCGCCCGCAAAAGGCGCAACTTTTCGCCGGATTCCGGGCCGAGATCGCGTTCGGATTCCGGCAGTCGCACGGCAAGCATGACGGCGAGATCCTCACGGGCGAGGGGGGCGAGGTCGTCACCTCCATCCGCCCGGACGACGGCGAAAAGTTCCTCACGAACGCGTTCCGTATGCAGGACGTGGAGCAGATCCACCCGAGTGCCGGGGCGAAGCTCGACATAGCGCGCCGCCGTCATGTGGTGCCGGGCGGCAACGGCTCCAGCCCGGATGAGGCGTGTGGGCAGGGCAAGGCGCTGGCCGAGGGCGCGGGCCATGTCCTCACCGCGAAGTTCGTGCCCGTGGTGGGCGGGGAGCATCTCGACAGGCGTGGCGACCTTGCCGATGTCGTGGACCATGGCCATCCAGCAGGCGATTTCACGATCGGCTGGCGGCGGGGGGAAGGAGTCGTCCTCGGCGATGGCGTCCGCGCACTTTGCGCTGTGTTCCAGAACATCTTCGCTGTGCCACTGGGGCGGCCCGGCGGGGATGGCCTCTGCACCTGCGAATTCCTCAAACCATGAGCCAAGGCAGCCGGTGGCGGCCAGAATGCGCAGGAAGCGTCCCGGTCTTGCGGCGCGGAGCGCCTTGCGTAGCTCGTTGCCCACGCGTTCGGCGGCGAGAGCCTCCAACAGACCGTTTTCCGCCGTGTCGAACATGGCCTTGGCGAGCTCTGGGTGGATGGTGAATTCGGGAAGCTGCGCGGCGAAGCGTGCCGCCCGGAACACGCGCAAGGGGTCGTCGGCCATGGCTGTTGCCGATGCCGGGCGCAGGATGCGGTTGTGCAGGTCCGAAAGCGCGCGGGGGTGGCCGATGACCATGCGCGCGGCGGAACTGGCGCTCGGAATGCGCGGATAGTCGGGCAGGGGCAGGGCGATCGCGTTTATCGTCAGATCGCGCGATTCGAGATCGGCCATGAGTTCGGCCCCGGAGGCCGCGCTGGAGCCGAAGTCGCAGCAGGCACGGCCGTTGCCGCGAGGAAAGGCGTATTCCCTGCCGTCGTGGATGAAGACGGGGAAGGCGTGGCCCACTTCGCGCGCCGTGGGAAAGCGTTCCTGAAATTCGCGGGGCGAGGCATCAAGCACGAGATAGTCGCGGTCGGAAATGGCGCGTCCCATCAGCATGTCTCGCACTGCTCCGCCAACGAGGCATATCTTCATGCATAACAGCTATCACCTAATGCGAAACGATGCCAGTCGGGATTGACCAGCCGTCTGCATCGGCGGTAGGTCATGGCGCATGAACGACAGCCATGAACTTCTTCTTATAGGTAGGGAAACTGCCGGAATCAGCGAGGCGTTGACCCCAGATTCGCTGGCGGACATGCATCCGGGCTGGAGCGCCGATGTGGCCGCGTACGGACCATGGGAGCTTCGCGATGGAGATTGGCGCTCCTGCGGATGGCGCGGCCCGGCCACTGTTGCCGTGTGCGGGCGTTGTTCCTCCAGCCTCGACGTGGCGCGTGATCTTGCCGGGCAGGGGAGCATCGGCCCGTGGGACGCGGTGCTCGCCACGAGCCAGACCGCCGGGCGCGGGCAGCTTCGCCACGAATGGTCATCCCCGCAAGGCAACCTCTACGCCGCGTGGGTGCTTCCACGCTTCGCCCCGGAGTGGGACGTGCTCCTTCCGCTGGTGCTCGGCGTCATCTGCGCCGAAACGCTCGACGAATTCGGCATCGGTGCGCAGATCAAGTGGCCTAACGATCTTCTCGTGGATGGGCGCAAGGTCGGGGGTATTCTCGTTGAGGAGCGCGGCGGCATACTCATCGCCGGGCTCGGGCTGAACATCGTCCGTTCCCCTGGCGACGACGCCATCCGCGAAGCATGGTCCCCCGGGGCGGCGAGTCTTGCCGATTTTGCGGAACCTCCGACCCCGATCCGCCTATGGTCCGCACTTGTGGAGCGGGGAAAAGATTGGTACAACACAGCGCTTTGTGGGAGCACGCCTCGGGAATTCATCCAAACCATCACTCGTCGCATGGCATGGTTTGGCCGTGTGGTCCGGATTCACGGAACCGGAAGGGAATGCACGGCCAGAGTGGTTGGTCTTGCGCCCGATGGCGGGCTTGTCCTCGATTATGGGGACCACAGGGACACCCTGTATTCCGGAAGCATTTCACCGGCTTGAAAGCCTAATCCCCCAAAGGCTCCGCGCTCTGCGGAAATCAAACGTACGCATAGGGAGAAATTGCCTTGTCAGGGAAGAACACGCGTGTGACCTCCTTCAGTGAGGTCCTGGAACAGGTCAGGGGCAAGCGCATCCTCGTGGCGAACCGGGGTATCCCGGCCCGACGGATTGCCCGCTCCATCCGCGAAATGTGTGGCGCCATTCCCGTGATGACCGCCACCGAGCAGGACAAGACCTCCCCGGCCTCGTCCGGCGTGCAGGAGCTCCTGCTGCTGGGTGATAATCCCCGCGCCTATCTCGATATCGATCTTGTCATCCGCAGGGCCAAGGCCAAGGGCATCATCGCCATCCATCCTGGATGGGGCTTTGCCGCCGAGGATGATACGTTCCCTGAGAAATGCCGCAAGGCGGGCATCGAGTTCATCGGCCCCGCCTCGGAACCCATGCGCATTCTTGGCAACAAGGTGCAGGTGCGCGCGCTGGCTCGCAAGCTTGGCGTGCCCGTCGTGCCTGGTTCCGACGGAGCGGTGAGCATCCCCGAGGCCCGCAAGGTCGCCGAGGAGCTTGGCTACCCGATCATGCTCAAGGCCGAGGGCGGCGGCGGCGGTCGCGGCATCTACGAAGTCTATAGGCAGTCGCAGCTGGAAGATGCCTTTTCCAAGGCATCGACCATGGCGCAGGCCTCCTTCGGCAACCCGCGCCTGTACGTGGAGCGCCTGCTGACCAGCGTGCGCCACATCGAGATTCAGGTCATCGCCGACCGTCACGGCAACGTGTTTGCCTTTGACGAGCGCGACTGCACCGTCCAGCGCAATCACCAGAAGCTGGTTGAGATCACCCCCTCGCCGTGGCCCATGATGACCGAGGAACTGCGCGAACAGCTCAAGGAGTACGCGCGGCAGTTGGTCCGGGCCGTTGGCTACCATTCGCTGGCCACCGTCGAATTCCTGGTGGATAAGACGGGCACTCCGTACCTCATTGAGGTCAATACTCGCCTTCAGGTGGAGCACGGCATCACCGAATGCCGGTATGGCGTGGACCTCGTCGAGGAACAGATCGCCATCGCCTTCGGTGCGAAGCTGCGCTTCAACGAGGAGGACACCAAGCCGCTCAACCACGCCATGCAGGTGCGCGTGAACTGTGAGGACCCGCAGAACGGCTTCGCGCCGAACTCCGGACGCCTCACGCGCTACGTGTCGCCCGGCGGTCCCGGCGTGCGTATCGACTCCTGCGTGTCCGCCGGCTACGAGTTCCCCTCGCAGTACGATTCCGCCGCGAGCTTGCTCGTGGCCTACGGCAAGACGTGGAAGAAGACCCTGCGGGTGATGGAGCGCGCTCTGCGCGAGTATTTCATCAGCGGCGTCAAGACCACCATTCCCTTCCATCGCCAGATCATCCGCAACCGCAAGTTCCGCGATGGCGACTACGACACGAACTTCGTCCTCAATACGCCGGAGCTCATGCAGTACCGCTACGAGGAGCCGGAGGCGCATCGTCTGTCGCGCCTGATTGCCGAGATTTCGGCCAAGGGCTTCAACCCCCATGTCCAGCTCGGCGAATACCGTGGCCGCAGCGACAAGCGCATGCCGCGCTTCGAGCCGGTGCTGCCGCCCGTCAACCCGCAGACGTACGACTACCCGTATCCTCGCGGTGACAGGAAGGCGCTGCTGGACTACCTGCGCGACACGGACCACGTCCATTTCATGGATACCACCGCTCGCGATATCACCCAGTCCAACAGCGGTAACCGCTTCCGGCTGGCCGAGGACGAGCTGATCGGTCCCTACCTCGACAACTGCGGCTTCTTCTCCCTTGAGAACGGTGGCGGCGCGCATTTCCACGTGGCCATGCTCGCCAACATGACCTATCCGTTCACCGAGGCCGCGCGCTGGAACCAGTTCGCGCCCAAGACGCTCAAGCAGATTCTCATCCGCTCCACCAACGTGCTGGGCTACAAGCCCCAGCCGCGCAATCTCATGCGCCGGACCGGCGAGATGATCAACGAGCACTACGACGTCATCCGCTGCTTCGACTTCCTGAACCATGTCGAAAATATGCGGCCTTTCGCCGAGGTTGCCCTCGCTTCCGAGGCCAATGTCTTCGAACCCGCCATTTCCATGTCGTGGGCCAAGGGCTTCACCGTGGAGCACTACCTCGGCGTGGTAGAGGAGATTCTGAACCTCGTGCGGCAGGTTGCGGGCGTGAGCACCAAGCAGGCGGAGCGCCTCATCATCCTCGGCCTCAAGGACATGGCGGGCGTGTGTCCGCCCCGGTTTATGACCGAGTTGGTGACCGCCATCCGTCGCAAGCATCCCGATTTGGTGCTGCACTACCATCGCCACTACACCGATGGCCTGTTTGTGCCTGCTGTGGGCGCTGCGGCCAAGGCTGGCGCGCACATCGTGGACACCGCCATCGGCGCGTCCGTGCGCTGGTACGGACAGGGCGAAGTGCTCTCCACGGCCGCCTACCTCGAAGATGAGCTTGGCCTGAAGACCAATCTGAATAAAGACATGATCCGCACCTGCAACTTCGTGCTCAAGCAGATCATGCCGTACTACGACCGCTACACCTCGCCCTATTTCCAGGGCATCGACTACGATGTCGTCGATCACGGCATGCCCGGCGGAGCCACCTCGTCCTCGCAGGAGGGCGCGATGAAGCAGGGCTACATCCGGCTTCTGCCCTACATGCTGAAGTTCCTCGCCGGAACCCGGCAGATCGTGCGTTACCACGATGTGACCCCCGGCTCGCAGATCACCTGGAATACGGCGTTCCTTGGCGTCACCGGCGCGTACAAGCGCGGCGGCGAGCGCGAGGTGCAGGAGCTGCTCGACATCCTCGACTTCGTGGTCAACACCCCCGAGGCCGAACTGCCCGAGAACGTCAAGAAGGCGCGTCTCGCCCTGTACCGCGATTCCAACGATGCCTTCCGCAATCTGCTGCTTGGCGAGTTCGGCAGGCTGCCGCTTGGCTTCCCGCCGGACTGGGTGTACGAGAGCGCCTTCGGCTCCGACTACCGTTCCGCCCTTGCCCGCAGGAAGGACATCTCGCCCCTTGAGACGCTTCCCGAGGTCAACATCGAAGCGGAGCATGCCTCGCTTGTCGAGCGCCTGCGCCGCGAGCCGACCGAGGAAGAGTTCGTGATGTACCTGAACCACCCCGGCGACGCGCTCAAGACCATCGAATTCACCGAACAGTTCGGCGACTGCAACAAGCTGCCGCTCGACGTGTGGTTCGAGGGGCTTGAGATCGGCCGCGAGCTGTTCTTCGAGGACTCGAACCGCAAGCCGCACTCCATGACCATCCTGCACATTTCCGAGCCGGACGATCACGGCATGAGCATTGTGCGCTACTCGCTGGATTCGGAATTCCTGAGTTGCGAGGTGAAGGTGGCCGAGGTCGCGCGCTCCGGCATCGAGGGCCTTGAAATGGCGGATCGCAAGAATCCGATGCACATCGGTTCGCCGTCCAACGGCGACCTGTGGATCATGTACGTGAAGCCCGGCGACATCGTCGAGAAGGGCGAGGAGCTGTTCAACATCTCCATCATGAAGCAGGAGAAGTCGGTGCTGTCGCCCATGGCGGGCATCGTCACCCGCGTTCTCAAGGCGGCCGACTATCAGGAGGATCGCAAGATGGTCCCCGTGAAGGAAGGCGAACTGCTGGTGGAGCTTGGCCCCATCCCCAAGACCTGTCCTACGTGCAGACAGCATATCGTCGCCGACGATTTCTCGTTCTGCCCGTCCTGCGGACAGAAACTCAAATGATTCTCGGCCCGGACCGGATTTTCCCGGTCCGGGCCGTTCCCGTGAAAACGTTGACGTGATCGGACCGTTGGGCGTATGTACAATTAGGTTATATTCCTCACAAACCAATTAGTTCTTGACCAACGCCGACATAGTTTTCTAGAGCCTGACCGGCGCGCGATTTCGCGCGCGCAATAAATGATCAATTCTTCCGATCTGCTCTCATAGGAGGAGAGAATGGCCAAAGGACAGCAGAAGGTAGCTGACGCTGAGAAGAACGCCACCACGCCCGCGAAAAAGCAGACGACCAAACTGGACGCCATAACTGACAAGATTGTTCTTACCGGCGCAGACATCGTTTCCATCGGCGAGGATGCCGAAATCGTTGTTGGCGGCAAGAATTACAATACTGCCATCATCAGCCAGGTCGATGGAATCAGGGCCCCGCAGTTCAGGGCAATCTCCTCCATTGCCTTCCATAAGACGCTGGATGAGACCAAGGTCGATGCGGCCCTGGTCCGTTCTCTCGTGGAAGAGGAATACAAGCGCATCGATTGGAACAGCGAGGAAGTCAACAAAGATACCGACTACCTCCAGAAGTTCGTCCGCCGTGTCGGTCGCAAGGTTCGCGACTCCGCCTCCGAGGGCACGAAGGTTCGCCTGCGCTCCTTCATCAATAACGTTGTTGACGGATTTGCCACCTCTCCCGAAGGCATCGACCAGCTGCGCAAGCGTTCCGTGTTGGTGCAGACGGCCATTCTGTCCGTCGAACTGCCCGCCGAGGTTGGCCGCGAAGTCCGCAGCGCATACAACGCCATCTGCAAGGAAGCCGGTCTCGAAGACGTTCCCGTCGCAGTGCGTTCCTCCGCAGCAGGCGAGGATAGCCGCAAGAAGGCCTTCGCCGGCCTGCAGGACACCTATCTCAATATCGTGGGCGAGAACAACTGCGTCGAAGCCTACCACTGGGACTGCGCTTCCGCCTACAACCTGCGCAGCATGACCTACCGCCGCGAGGCCATTCTCGACGCCATCGCCGAGGCCGAGCGCACCGGCAATGATTCCATCGCTGCCACGGCCAAGGAAGAGTGGGCCATTGAGAACACCTCCCTGTCCGTGTGCATCATGCGCATGATCAATCCGGTGATCTCCGGTACCGCCTTCTCCGCGGACACCGCCACCGGCTGCCGCGGCACCGACCGCAAGGACCTCGTGTCCATCGACGCCAGCTATGGTCTGGGCGAGGCCGTTGTTGGCGGCATGGTCACCCCGGACAAGTTCTACGTCTTCAAGCGTGATGACAACGCCGAAGTCGTCATCCGCAACATGGGCTTCAAGGACAAGAAGATCATCTACGATCCCGAGGGCGGAACCCAGCTCGTGAAGGTCGACTCCTTCGACGCCTACCAGTGGTCCCTGTCGCTGGCCCAGGCCGAGGAAGTGGCCCGTGGCGTGCGCGCCATCAGCAAGGCCTACGGCGGCATGATCATGGACTCCGAGTTCTGCATCGATTCGTCCGACAGGCTCTGGTTCGTGCAGGCACGCCCCGAGACCCGCTGGAACGAGGAGTTCGAGCAGCATCCCCACACCATCTTCATGCGCAGGCTCGAAGTCGATCCCAAGGCCCTGACCCGGGCCGAGGCCATCATCGAGGGCAACGGCGCATCCCGTGGCGCAGGGCAGGGCGTTGTCCGCTTCCTGCGTTCCGCTCTTGAGCTGAATAAGGTCAACAAGGGCGACGTGCTCGCCGCCGAGCGTACCGATCCCGACATGGTCCCCGGCATGCGCATCGCTTCCGCCATTCTGGCCGACGTGGGTGGCGATACCTCCCACGCCGCCATCACTTCCCGCGAGCTGGGCATCCCCGCCATCATCGGCATCCAGCGCGCCGAGGTGCTGCGCAACCTCGATGGTCAGGAAGTGACCGTCGATGGTTCCCGTGGCAAGGTGTACCGCGGCAAGCTGCCCCTCATCGAGGTTGGCGGCGAGATTGACACCGCAGCGCTGCCCACCACCAAGACCAAGGTCGGCCTCATTCTCGCCGACGTGGGTCAGTCGCTGTTCCTGTCGCGCCTGCGCAATGTGCCGGACTTCGAGGTTGGCCTGCTGCGCGCCGAGTTCATGCTCGGCAACATCGCCATCCATCCCATGGCTCTCGAAGCCTACGACACCGGCCTGCTCGATACGCTGGTCAACCGCAAGCTCGATGAACTCGACGCCCGCCTGACCAAGCTCGTCAAGGAGCAGCTGGCCACCGGCGTGCGTACCCTCGATCTCAAGCTGCGCGACTACGTGGGCGAGATCACCGGCATCGCCTCCCAGATTCAGGCGCTGACCGAGCGCGAAAGCACCCCCGGCGGAACCGACGAGGTGCTGGCCATCCATCGCCACATGCGTGAACTGGACAAGCAGCTCGATCACCATCTCGAACTGGCCACCCATCGCCTCGACGTGCTCAAGACCTCCGAGGATCTCGAAGCACACGTCGCCGTCATCATGGGTTGGGCTGAGGTGCTGGAGCAGTTCACCGGCCACGACACGCACAGCGTGAAGAGCCGTCAGGAGCTTCAGGGCAAGATTCACGAGTACGTGCAGGGCATCAAGGACAGCGCCTACGTCCGCGACGTCCTCAAGCGCATCGGTGAGATGCGCCGCGAGGTCTCCCGTCAGACCGGTCTGGCCAAGGAGATCGAGGAAGTCCGCACCCTGCCCGAGCGCATCCGCGAGATCATCAAGTCGCGCGGTTACCGCAACGGCCGTGAGCACTACGTCCAGACCCTGTCGCAGAGCCTTGCGCTGTTCGCCATGGCCTTCTACGGCAAGGAAATCATCTACCGTACCACCGACTACAAGTCGAACGAGTACCGGAACCTCATCGGCGGCAGCCTCTTCGAGACCCACGAGGACAACCCGATGATCGGCTTCCGCGGCGTCTCCCGCAATATCCACGACTGGGAGATCGAGGCCTTCAAGCTTGCCCGTGGCGTGTTCGGCGGCAAGAACCTCATGATGATGCTGCCCTTCGTGCGCACCATCGAGGAAGCCCGCAGCATGAAGCGCTACCTTGAGCAGGTCCACAAGCTCAAGGCGGGCGAGGACGGCCTCAAGCTGATCCTCATGTCCGAGATTCCGGCCAACGCCATTCTCGCCAAGCAGTTCATCGAGGAGTTCGATGGCTTCTCCATCGGCTCCAACGACATGACGCAGATGGTGCTTGCCACCGACCGTGACAACGCCCGGTTGCAGCACATCTACGACGAAGAGGATCCGGCCGTCGTGTGGGCCATTCTGGTCACCATCTTCACCGGTCAGAAGTTTGCCAAGAAGGTTGGCTTCTGCGGTCAGGGCGTGTCCAATAGCCTGATCCTGCGCGGTCTCGTGGCCATCGCCGGCATCACCTCCGCATCCGTGGTGCCCGATACCTACCACCAGACCAAGCACGACATGGCCGCCGTTGAGGCGCTGAACATCCCCGTGTCCGGCCTCGGACGCTGGGTCAAGGAGCAGCACCTCCAGCACCTGATCAAGCTTCTCGAAGCCGAGAACTACGGGCACATCCTCAAGAAGTACAAGACGCCCGCCGACTTCCTCGAATGGTACGAGGGCGAGCTGGCTCGCTTTGCTGAGCAGCTGCGCGAGAACCTCGACGCCGAGAAGGAGCAGTTCTACCGTCAGGAGATGCAGCACTTCCGCGCCACCTTCCACAAGCCGGTCATCTACGCCAGCTGGGATTGGGAAGGCACCGTGCTCGACGCCATGCATCAGGCTGGCTTCGCCTCCTTCGAGGAGCAGGCCGAGGCCCTGATCAAGCAGCGCAAGAAGCTGGGCATCGCCTAGTTCCCCTGCGGGAGAACCGGATCACCATCAACAAAACGGCCCCCCGGACCACTCGGCCCGGGGGGCTTTTTCGTACCGACATGCAACACGAGAATCTCAAAGGCTGGACGCGCAATGTCCCCCTCATGGCCGAGGGCTATCACGAGGACGTGCTGGCGAGGGCGGATGCCCTGCGTGGCGACCGTACCATTTACCCCCCGCGCGGCATGGAGTTCAACGCGTTGCGCCTGACGCCTTTTGACGCCGTGCGGGTGGTGTTGCTGGGGCAGGACCCCTATCACCGGCCGGGGCAGGCGCATGGCCTGTCCTTTTCCGTGCCGGAGGGCGTGCCAGCGCCGCCATCGCTTCGCAATATGTTCAAGGAGATCACGGCGAGCGTTTACGGCGGGCTGGAGCACCCCATGTCCACTGACCTGACCCGTTGGGCACGGCAGGGCGTTTTGCTGCTCAATGCCATGCTCACGGTGGAGGAGGGCAAGCCGGGATCGCACGGACGCCTCGGCTGGGAGCGCCTGTCCGATGCGATTGTGCAGGCACTGTCCGAGCGACGGGAGCATCTCGTGTTTATGTTGTGGGGCAATTTTGCGCGCAGCAAGGCCTCGCTCGTTGATGCGTCGCGCCATCTCGTGCTGGAAGCGGCCCATCCCTCGCCGCTGTCCGCGTATCGCGGTTTCTTCGGCTGCGGGCATTTCGTCCGCGCCAACGCATATCTGCGCGAACACGGGGAACCGCCCATCGAGTGGTAGCCGCGTCTGCGCGGCATCGCCACAGCCAACTTTTTCCGTCAGGCCGGGCACGATGGAACGATGTTCCTCGTCGTCGGCCAGTCTGCGGCGGCATTTCATCTTTCGCCAGCGTATAAGAAAAGGCCCACACCTTCCGGTGTGGGCCTTTTGTCGTTTCGCGAGGATCGGGAACTACATGCGCGAGGTGATGTTGTTCTTGATCCAGGTGGCGTCCCACCATTCGATGGGATTGACCGGCACGCCGGACAGGAACACGCCGTAGTGCAGGTGGTCGCCACCGGCAAGGCCTGTCGCGCCGGTGTTGCCGATGATCTGGCTCTTTTCGACCATGTCGCCGACGTTCACGCTGATCTCGTTCATGTGGGCGTAGAGGGTCATCAGGCCGCAGCCGTGGTCGATGACGACGGTCTCGCCGTAGATGCCGAAGAAGCCCGTGAACACGACCTTGCCGGAGTTCGCGGCGGGAATGGGCGCATTTTGCACGGAGGCGAGGTCGATGCCGAGGTGGGTCTGCTGGTCCACTTCCTGGCCGTTGTAGAGGTAGGTGCGGTGATCGCCGAACTGGGCGCGGTTGGCCGCGTTGGGCAGGCGCTCGAAGCGGCCCTGCCACAGCGGGCGGGATTCGCTCTTGGCACCAAGCTCATGCATGGCCGCGCGGTTCTTGACGCGAAGCTCGCGGTTCACCAGCAGGTAGCGTTCCAGCTGGTTCGCAGCGTCGGGATAGTCGTCCTCGAACTGCGGCATCTTGGCGTTCAGGAAGCCGTCGGAGAGGTTGATGGTGTCGTGGCGGAAGGGCTTGTTAATCAGATGATAGTAGAACGAGCCCTTGCGGGTGTTGCCTGCGAGGTCCGTCGCAAAGAGCATGGGCGCGAAGTCCTTCTCCTCCATGTAGTGGGGGAAGGTGAAGAAGCACAGGAACTGGCCGTTGGCCTGCTTGTAGCCGCGGAAGAATTCTTCACCGACGCGGATGCCGCTTTCGGAGACGTCCTCATTCACGGTGTAGGCCACGCAGCCGACGCCGCCACGGCTGACGTTGTGCTGGGTGGACAGTACGGAGATCATGGGCTTCTTGGTGTCCAGCTCGAAGGTCCAGCTTTTGCTGGCGGTGTTGCCAGCGCCAAAGCCGTAGATGGAGCGGTCCGTGGCGTCCACGGTCACCACGACCTGACCGTTGCGGAATTTCGCCTGCGAATGGGTGAAGTTGAGGACGGCGTGGGTGGGGTCCTCGAACGTGTCGGTCGAGAGGAGGGTGACGGTCTTGTCGCCCTGACGTGCGGTGACGGTCAGCGTGCGGATGCCGGTCCCGAGGTCGTTCGCTTCGAGGGTGAACACCGTTTCGGCGCCGAGGAAGCCGCCGTTCGGGGTCAGCGCGAGTTCGGGCTCCTGCATATCCTTGAAGTAGAACAGGGCGCTGATGCCCAGAGCCGCTACGAGAAAGAGAACGATGGAGAGACTGACGATTTTTTTCATGCCACTCGTATGTAGGGATTGAAGGTTTGTGGAGTGTCATTCCCCTCCGCGATGGGAGAAGGGATGCCTTGGCGTCGAGGCATACCGCTTTCTGTGGCTCATGCCAAGCCCGGTCATTTTTTTCTCATGTCAAGTGTCGAGTTTGGAGGTGGCGCAAAAACGTGCGCGCATTGTCGCAGGCCGTGATTTTGCGGCACCGCATCGGTGATATGGCAAATTGCGGCTTGTGGCAGGGATTTTTGCGTATCCATCGTGACTGGTGACGCGTGAGGAAGCGATTCGTCAACTGGTTATTCGTTCAAACATTATTGTATGCGGCACTGATTCAATGATTGGAATGCAGTGTATACGATTCAAGAAATGGTAATACTGTTCTGCATATCATTTAATTCATCATGCAGAATGTCGAAAATTGCCGTCAATTACTGGGAAAAATGGGGTTTTTCCATTGACTGACATTTGCATTTGTGGTTTCTAATCACGAAATAGTATTCGCGTAGTGCTGATTCCATAAGACTTGAACGGTTGGATGGAACGCCATGTCCTTTGGCGGAGTGGTCCGCCGCTGTTTGGTAACTATGGAGGTGTCTTATGAAATGTGCAATTGGTAGCGGTAAGCATGACGTCATGGAATCTCTGAAGGCAAAAGGGATTTCACGCCGTGAGTTCATGAAGTTCTGTGCCGCTGTATCCGCCGCCATGGCTGCGGATGCGTCCTTCACTCCTGCCAAGGTGGCCGAGGCCCTCACGGCCAAGGAACGCCCCACCGTCGTTTGGCTGCATTTCGCCGAATGTACCGGTTGTTCCGAGTCCATCCTGCGCAGCACCGAGCCCGACATCGCGACAGTCCTGTTCGATGTGCTCTCCCTCGACTACCACGAAACCCTCATGCAGTGCGCTGGCGAAGCCATCGAAGAAGTGCTGCACAAGACGGTTGAAGAGAAGGCCGGCAAGTTCGTCCTCGTGCTTGAGGGCGGCGTGCCCACCAAGGACGGCGGCATCTACGGCAAGGTTGGCGGCAAGACCATGCTGTCCATCCTGCAGGAGATCTACCCCAAGGCTCTGGCCACCATCTGCATCGGCACCTGCGCAGCCTACGGCGGCGTTCAGAAGGCCGCCCCGAATCCGACCGGCTCCGTCGGCTGCAGCGAAGCGCTGGGCGGCGCTCCCATGATTCAGGTCCCCGGCTGCCCGCCGAACCCGATGAGCTTCATTGGCACCGTGGTCTACTTCCTGACCAAGGGTATGCCCGAGCTGGACGACAATGGCCGTCCTGTTCTGTTCTACGGCGAAACCGTTCACGACAACTGCCCCCGCCTCAAGTACTTCGAGGAAGGCAAGTTTGCTCCCTCCTTCGACTCCGAAGAGGCCAGAATGGGCTACTGTCTGTACGAGCTGGGCTGCAAGGGCCCCAATACGTACAACAACTGCCCGAAGGTCCTGTTCAACCAGGTCAGCTTCCCCATCCAGGCCGGCCATCCCTGCATCGGCTGCTCCGAGCCTGATTTCTGGGACGAGATGAGCCCCTTCTACGAGGAAGGCTAACACCTCGACGGTTTGGGTCCGTACTGGTTGAATTGAAGTCTGCTCGAAATATCATTTAGGAGGAAGTTATGGCTGGTTGTAAGTCCAAAGCGGCCCCGGTCACTCCTGTCGGGGATTACACCGGTAAGGTCGTCATCGATCCCATCAACAGGATCGAGGGTCATCTGCGTATCGAAGTGGAAGTCGAAAACGGCCGCGTCAAGAATGCGTGGTCCAGCTCGCAGCTCTTCCGCGGTCTCGAGATCATCCTGCAGGGTCGCGACCCTCGCGACGCCAAGCACTTCACCCAGCGCTCCTGCGGCGTGTGCACGCACGTCCATGCCCTGGCCTCCACCCGCTGCGTCGACAACGCCATCGGCGTTGACAAGCGCATCCCCGAGACCGGCATCGTCCTGCGCAACATGCTGCTCGGCGCGCAGTTCCTGCACGACCACATCGTGCATTTCTATCACCTGCACGCCCTTGACTGGGTCGACGTCGTCAGCGCTCTGTCCGCTAGCCCCAAGAAGGCTGCCGACCTCGCCAACGGCGCCGGACTCGGCCATCGCAAGCATACCGCTGCGGAGCTTGAGGAGACTCAGGCCCGTCTGAAGAAGTTCGTCGGCTCCGGTCAGCTCGGCATCTTCTCCAACGCCTACTTCCTTGAGCCGCACGCGGCCTACAAGCTTCCGCCGGAACTCAACCTGCTGGCCACCCATCACTACCTGCAGGCTCTGAAGCTCCAGATCCTGCCTTCGCGCATGATGGCCATCATCGGCGGCAAGAATCCGCACACCCAGAGCCTCTACGAGGGCGGCATCACCTGCTACGACGCCCTCAAGAAGGAAAACATCGCGCAGTTCAAGGCTCTCTACAAGGAGACCATGGACTTCGTGAACCACACCTACCTGCCGGACGTGCTGGCGGTAGCTCCGTACTACCTCGACTGGGGCGGCATCGGCGGCACCACGCACTTCCAGACCTGCGGTGAGTTCCCGACTGATGAAGCCAACATGGACAGCCGCTTCCTGCCCTCCGGCGTCATCTACAACCGCGACATCACCAACATCCACAAGTTCGACCTCCAGAAGATCGAAGAGGGTGTGAAGTACAGCTGGTACAAGGACGACTCCCCGAAGCATCCCTGGAAGGGCGTCACCGATCCCGAGTACACCGGCATGGACCGCATGACCTCCGAGGACACTGGCAAGTACAGCTGGATGAAGGCTCCCCGCTACGACGGCAAGTCCACCGAGGTCGGTCCTCTGGCTCAGGTGCTGGTTGCCTACGGCCGTGGCCACGAGCCGACCGTCGCGCTGGTCAACACCGTGCTCAAGCACCTCGGCGTCGGACCCGAAGCTCTGTTCTCCACTCTGGGCCGTACCGCTGCCCGCTGCATCGAGACCAAGCTCATCGGTGACGAGATGGTCAAGTGGATCGACAAGCTCGAAAAGAACATCGCCAAGGGCAATGTCGACATCGTCGCGCCCTTTGAGATGCCCGACAAGGCCTTCGGCGTCGGCTTCGTCAACGCCCCCCGCGGCATGCTGTCCCACTGGATTGAGATCGAGGGCGGCAAGATCAAGAACTTCCAGCTGGTCGTTCCCTCCACCTGGAACCTTGGCCCGCGCAGCGACGACGGTACCCTCGGCCCGGTGGAAGAAGCCCTCATCGGCACCCCGGTGTTCGATCCCAAGCGTCCTGTGGAAATCCTCCGTACCGTTCATTCGTACGACCCCTGCATCGCCTGCGGCGTGCATGTGATCGATCCGAAGAGTAACGAGGTCTACAAGTTCAAGGTCTGCTAAATTGGGTAGACATCGGTTCTGAAACGACTATAAATGGAACCCGGCCCGGCATAAGACGGGCCGGGTTCCCGTTTTTTCCAGACCGTCAGGAGTGCGAGTGACCAATACCGACAAGAAGATTCTCGTTCTGGGCTGCGGCAATATCCTGCTTCGCGATGAAGGTATCGGGGTGAGAGTTCTGGAACGCTTGCAGGATACCTACGATTTCTCCGAAAATACGGAACTCGTCGATGGCGGCGTGAGGGGACTCATCCTCACGGACATGATCTCGCAAGCGGATCACGTGATTGTTATCGATGCGGTCATCAACGGACACGAACCCGGAACGCTCTACAGGCTCGATGGTGACGACCTCAAGCTCTCTCTGGCGTTCAAGAATTCCGTGCACGACATGGACCTTCTGGAAACCATGTGCTGTTGCGAACTCATTACCGGCAAGCGCCCGGCGGCCGTCGTCGTCGGCATCGAGCCCAAGGACTATCAGTCCAGCCCGTCTCTTGAAATCAGCGAGGAACTGACCTCGCGCATTCCCGAGATGATGGATATGGCGCTCAAGGAAATCGAGGCCGTCGGGGGAACCTGGACCCCGCGCAATCCCTCGTAAACTTCGGATTTTGAGGATACGACCATGTGCCTAGCTACTCCCTGTAAGATTTCTGAACTCCTCGACGACGAACTGGCGACCGTGCAGGTCGGCAACTCTCAGACCTTCGTGAAGTGTTCGCTCATGCTGATGCAGGACAAGCCGGCAGTTGGCGAGTATGTGCTCGTCCATGCTGGATTTGCCATCAGCAAGGTGGAACAGGAAGAGGCCCAGAAGACCATCGACCTCATCAACGAGATGAGCGAACTCGCCGGGGCCAAGCCGCTGGGCAACACGGCGTTCGATCTGTAGCCGGCGCATGAACGGATTTTCCTGCCTTCGCGTCATGGATGCGGCGGGCAAATCCGCACTATCCGCATAGCTCAAAACATGGCCCCCATCCGTAAGGACGGGGGCCTTTTGTTGTACTTGGGCGCCTCAGTAGGCAAGCGAATGTCAGGACGTTTGCCCCAGGAAGCGGCAGAAGGGCGGAGGACTGTTGGAGGCCAAAAGTGGCCTTCAGTAAAACCAGAATTTGGAGGATAGCGAGTGCGATCTGTGCCGCTTCATGTATCTGTGGATGCCAGCCATCCTGCTTATCAATGGGCCAAGGCCCAATCCGACGCCGTTGATGCGATGGGGCATATCGGGACGCATCTTGACTGTTATACAGCGCAGCCATCTCGTCGCGTGTACGAGTTGGCTGTCGAGATTATAGACTGCGCCAACGGCATGCCCACTGCGGAGGCTATTCCTCTGCGCGATTTCACGGGAAAGGCAGTCTTTCTTTATACGGGTGTTTTGCATCGCTTTGGCTATGGCGGTGATGATTACGCACGGGCCGACACCTTCCTTGACGAGACAGCATTAGAGGCTCTACTCGCCTGCTCTCCGTCTTTCATCCTTATTGACGGATGTGGCATCGGTGCGCATGGCGAGGTGCACAAGCGCTTTGACAGGCGATGCGAAGAACTGGGATGCTTCGTGATAGAGAATGTCCTGCTTGACGATGAAACTATCAGGACCATTGAAGGGATTCGATTGGTAGTGGATATCGATACGCCATCCACAGGCAAGCCATGCAAGGTTTTTGCCCTGTGTAGATAATCTCTAATCCTTGTGAGGTCTGGGGCTGATCACGCGGCACGAGTGGGCGCTTGCGACCGCATGAAGGCAACGCGGTTTCAGATTCTGTGACGACGCCCCCCAACCTTTCACGCCGCATGGCGACGGCTCTCCGTTTGTTTGGCGAATGAGGTTCGAATGATCGGATGGAGCCGACCCGACGGCGGCGAGCGTTTTGGCAGGAAGAGTCAGCTACGCGTTGGCTAGTCGAGATCGAGCATGTCCATCAGGCGGATGGTCAGCTTCAGGAAGTCAGCCTCGGTGATGATGCCGACAAGTTCGTCATTGTCCACGACGGGTAGGCAGCCATACTTGTGGTGGAGCAGCAGCTCCGCAGCCTCCTGCAAGGGGGTTTCCGGGGTGACGGCCGTGACGTCGGTGCGCATGATCTCGCGGATGGGGATTCCGGAATCGATTTCGTCTTGCGTTTTTCTGTCCACGTCAGCAAACTGTGACAGAGTGGCCGCAAGTATGTCCCTGTGGGTGAGAAGCCCCATGAATTTCATGCTGTTGGACACGATGGGAATGTGACGTATCCGGGCGAGTGACATCATGGAGCGTGCAGTCTTGAGCGTGTCCGTTCCGCGCAGCGTGAAGACATCCCTTGTCATCAGATCGTTGACTGTCAGCATCGCGTGCTCCTTTTTGTCGTATGGACAATACTCGACACAGTTGTCCGGCGCTGTCAAGGGAATGCGTCGATGCTGGCGGATCATGTTGACTTGACTGGTGAAATCTGGTCTGCATCAGCGGGTCGTCACAGCCGCTCCATCACGGGATGGACAGCGAAAGGGCGGCGTGCATTCATCGGGAACATCTATGGTTCAAGTCGACTTACGCCGGAACAGGGAACGCATGGTTCGTGACCAGATCGAGGCGCGCGGGATCAATGATCTCGCCGTCTGCGACGCCATGCGCAAGATCAAGCGTCATCTTTTCGTGGAGGAGGCCCTTCAGGCGCAAGCCTACGAGGACCACCCCGTGCCCATCGGGTTCAAGCAGACCATCTCCCAGCCGTTCATCGTCGCGCTCATGTCGCACCTGCTGGACGTCCAGCCCGGCATGAGGGTGCTCGAAATCGGCACCGGGTCGGGCTATCAGGCCGCCGTGCTCGCCGAGATGGGGGCGGAGGTCTACAGCGTGGAGCGCATCCGCGAACTGCACGTCGCCGCGCGGAAGCGGCTGACGGAACTGCGATATTTCAACATCCGTCTCAAGCTCGATGACGGGACTCTCGGTTGGCCGGAGCATGCTCCGTACGACCGCATCATCGTCACCGCCGGGGGACCCGAACTGCCGCAGCCGCTGCTCGACCAGTTGGCCGATCCCGGCATGCTGCTCATGCCCGTGGGCGCGTCGCGCCGGAATCAGGACCTCGTCCTCGTGCGCAAGCAGGACGGGCGAATCACGCAGGAGAGCAGGGGCGGCGTCGTCTTCGTCGATCTCATCGGAACGCATGGCTGGTAGGGCCACATGCCCTCGAAACGCATCGAACCTCAACTCGGCGGACAATCCATGACATTCAGGCAGGCCCTGTTCTCCGGTCCCGGACCGGACACGTTCTCCCGCGCGCTCGTGCTGGCCGCGAAAGGCTTCTGCATGGGCGCGGCGGACATCGTTCCCGGCGTTTCGGGCGGTACGGTGGCCTTTATCACCGGCATCTACGAGGACCTCATCGCCGCCATTCGATCGGTGAACCTGCGCGCCATCGGCGCACTGCTCCGGTTCGATCTGGCGGGCTGCATCGCGCAGGTGCATCTGCGCTTTCTCGTGCCGCTTCTCGCGGGCCTCGGGTTGGCGCTCGTGTCCATGGCGGGTGTCATGAACATGCTGCTCAAGTCGTATCCCGTACAGATATGGGCGCTGTTTCTCGGCCTTATCCTCGCGTCCATCCTCGTGGTGAGCCGCCGGGTGGAGCGCTGGACTCCTGCGTGCTGGGCATGGCTCGTCGCCGGAACCCTCTTCAGCTGGTTCGTGGTGGGTATGATCCCCGTCACCACACCCGAGACGTGGTGGTTCATCCTGCTGTGCGGCATGATCGCCATCTGCGCCATGATCCTTCCGGGAATCAGCGGTGCCTTTCTGCTTTTGATCCTCGGGAAATACGAGTATATAACCGGAGCGCTGCGCAATCCGTTTGATCCCGGCAACCTTGCGGTGCTTGCGATCTTCGCCTGTGGATGCGTCATCGGCATCACGTCCTTTTCGCGGGTGCTGCACGTCTTTTTCGTGCGCTGGCACGCGCTGGCCGTGGCCTGTCTCACGGGATTCATGATCGGCGCATTGCGCAAGGTATGGCCGTGGAAGGAAGTGCTCGAAACGCAGATCATTCGCGGCAAGGTGCACGTCCTGCGCGACGCAAACGTGCTTCCTGCATTTGACGGGGATTTCATGTTTGCCGTATTGCTGATGGCGACGGGATTCGCGCTTGTGGTCCTGCTGGACCGCGTGTCGGAACGGCAGGCTCGCTGATCACCGCGATTTTTGTGAAAAAATTCTCCTTTGGCTCTGGTCAACGGCCAGAAAAGGATTATCGTCAATGCGTCCCCCGCCCGGCTGTCGGACGGAGAGGCACTGGAACCGTCACGGTGTGAACGGCTAAGAGTAACCACGAAGAGGCTAGAGACAATGACCCAATCCGGATGCAGCTCCTGTTCCTCTGGTGGCGGCGGCGAGAATAAGCCGAGCGCCAAGCAGATCATTCAGGACCAGATGATCTCCAGCACACTGGAGAAGATCAAGTATAAGCTGTTCATCATGAGCGGCAAGGGCGGCGTGGGCAAAAGCTCCGTCACCGTCAACGTTGCGGCCGCGCTGGCCAAGCTCGGCTTCAAGGTCGGCATCATGGACGTGGACATCCACGGCCCCAGCGTTCCCCGTCTGCTCGGTCTTTCCGGTCAGCTGGAAGGCGACGAGCGCGGCGGTCTGATCAAGCCCAAGAAGTACGACGACAACCTCTACGCCGTCTCCATGGATTCCCTGCTCAAGGACACCGACCAGGCCGTCCTGTGGCGCGGTCCCATGAAGACCTCCGCCATCCGTCAGTTCATTTCCGACGTGTGCTGGGGCGAGCTCGACTTTCTGGTCATCGATTCGCCTCCCGGAACTGGCGACGAGCACATGACCGTGCTCAAGACCATTCCGGACGCGCTGTGCGTGGTGGTGACCACGCCGCAGGAACTGTCCCTTGCCGACGTGCGCAAGGCCGTCAACTTCCTGCAGTACGCCCACGCGAGCGTGCTCGGCGTGATCGAGAACATGAGCGGCCTCGTCTGCCCGCACTGCCACAAGGAGATCAATCTCTTCAAGAAGGGCGGCGGCAAGGAACTGGCCGAGAAGTACGGCCTGCCGTTCCTCGGTGAGATTCCGCTCGATCCGACCACCGTTGTGGCGAGCGATCTGGGCACCCCGGTGGTGTACCTCGAAGAGGACTCTCCGGCAAAGAACGCGCTGCTCAAGATTGCCGATGAAATCAGCAAGGCCGCGCAGAACAGCCTTGAGGCGGTTTCGACCATTCACCTCTAGGCGGCGGAAGCAGCAGGCTTCCGTACCGCATCGGACGCGAGGGTAGGGTATGCGCCACGCGTTGACCATGCCGATCCTTATTCTTGTGATGGCGTTGAGCCTTACGCTCGACGCCGCGCAGGCCGGTGCGGGCAAGATGTACTATTTCGTGGACGAGGAGGGCCGATTCCATTTCACGAACCGGCCCTCCTCGACTGCGTACAGCGTTTTTGCCGTGTTCCGGAATTTTCCCGACAAGAGCCGCGACGACATCATGCGCGTCGTGCGGCGGATGTCGCGGCGGCACGGCGTGGACCCGAGCCTCGTGGCCGCAGTGATCGAGGTGGAGTCCAATTTCGAGCCGGATGCCATATCCCACAAGGGAGCGCAGGGGCTCATGCAGATCATGCCCCATACCGGGCGCGATCTCGGCCTCGATAAGCCCTTCGACATGGAGGACAACATCGAGGCCGGAGTGAAGTATCTGAAGATGCAGATCGATCGTTTCGGCGACAAGGCGTTGGCCTTGGCCGCGTACAACGCAGGACCCAAGCAGGTCGAGCGCTACGGCGGCATCCCTCCGTTTCCGGAAACCCGGCAGTACGTCCGGAAGGTGCTTACCATCTACAATCGACTCAAAGGCAGCTGATTCATAATGATAAAGCTCAATCTCGCCAACAAGCTCACCCTTGCGCGCATTCTTGCCGTGCCGGTGATCGTTGTCCTTCTGTATTTTCCTTCCAAGATCGCGTGCCTGAGCGCAATGCTCGTTTTCATCGTCGCGTCGCTCACGGATCTCTTCGACGGTCTCATCGCCCGCCGCATGGGCATGGTGACCAACTTCGGCAAGTTCCTCGATCCGCTGGCGGACAAGATCCTCGTCGGCTCCGTGCTGATCATGCTGGTCGAAATGGGCTGGGTTCCCGCGTGGGTGGTTATCATCATCATCGCCCGTGAGACGACCGTGACCGGACTGCGCGCCATCGCCGCAGACATGGGCATGGTCCTCGCTGCGGACAAGTACGGCAAGCTTAAGACCGTGATCCAGATTCTTGCGCTGTGTCCGCTTCTTTTGCACTTCGAGTGGTTCGGCTTCGATCCCGTAGGCATCGGAACGTTCTTCCTCTATATCGCCCTTGTGCTGACAGTGTTTTCCGGCGGGAATTATCTGTACAAATTCTATAAGAATTGGTTATATGAGGAAAATCGGGAAGGATAGCGGAGCGGTACATGCCGGTCCGCATTGGCGAGCGGACGAGAAACCCTAACCGCGGGGGGTTTTCATGGCCCAGATTGATGCCTTTTTTAAAATGATGCATGAAATGGGGGCTTCGGACCTCCATCTCTCCAGCGGAACCCAGCCGATCATCAGGCTGCATGGCGAGCTGGAACGTGTCAAATACAAGGTACTTGAGCACGACGAACTGAAGAAGCTGCTTTTTGAAATCACGCCGGAGGCCAAGGTCAAGGAATTCGAGGAAACGGGCGATATCGACTTCGCCTACGAAGTTCCGAACCTTGCCCGCTACCGCGTGAACTTCTTCAATCAGGCCAGAGGCGTCGCCGCCGTCTTCCGTGAAATCCCCCAGACGATTCTCACGGTGGAACAGCTGGACCTTCCCCCCATCCTTAAGAATCTCTGCATGCTGCCTAAGGGACTGGTGCTGGTCACCGGTCCCACGGGTAGCGGCAAATCGACCACCCTTGCGGCCATGATGGACTTCTGCAACACCATGCGCCGCCAGCACATCCTCACCATTGAGGACCCCATCGAATTCGTGCACCAGCCCCGGCAGAGCCTCATCAACCAGCGCGAGCTGGGGCGTGACACCAAGAGCTTTTCCGCCGCACTTCGCGGTGCGTTGCGCGAAGACCCGGATATCATCCTCGTCGGCGAAATGCGCGACCTCGAAACCATCCAGCTCGCGCTGGAAGCCGCGGAAACCGGCCACCTCGTGTTTTCGACCCTGCATACCATCTCCGCCGCCAAGACCGTCGACCGTATCATCGAGGTCTTCCCGGGCGACTTGCAGGCGCAGATTCGCGCGGGCTTGTCCGAGGCGCTACGGGCTGTCGTCGCGCAGAACCTCTTCAAGCGCATCGACCGCAAGGGCCGCGTCGCCGCGCTGGAGATTCTCATCGGCATTCCTTCGGTGCGAAACCTCATCCGCGAGAACAAGACGTTCCAGCTGAACTCGGTCATCGAAACCGGCAAGAAGTACGGCATGCAGACCCTCGACGACGAGATCATGAAGCTTCTCCAGAAAAAGATCATCGATCCCAACGATGCCTACGAGAAGTCCGTGGACAAGGCCAAGTTCAAGCAGTTCCTCACGAAGGACCCCAACGACTTCACCGAAGCCTAACACGGGGGGAGCGTCATGCTTCGTTCGCAGTTCGATCACATTATCGGGCAGGTGCTGGACCACAGCCCCTCCACGTCGGACATCTTTTTCGTGGCGGGGAAACCCTTGCAGGCCGAGGTGCACGGCAAGCTCGAAAACGTGCCGCTCGATCCGGCGATGGGGCCGTTCTCGCCCGCGCAGACCGAGTCGTGCGCCTTCTGCATGATGGGGCAGAATCAGCGCCTCTTCGACGATCTCGTCCAGCATGGTTCCTGCGACCTGTCCTACGAATTGTTGGGGCGCGCGCGCTTCAGGGTCAACATCTTCAGCCAGCGCGGGGCGCTTTCCATCGTCATGCGTCAGCTGTCCATGAAGGTCCCCACCGTGGAGCAGCTCGGCCTGCCAGCCATCTTCCACGAAATGGCGCACGAGAAATTCGGGCTGGTGCTCGTCACCGGTGCAACCGGCAGCGGCAAGTCCACCACGCTCGCAGCGCTTATCGACTCCATCAACGCCCAGTTCCCTGTGCATATCCTCACGCTTGAGGACCCGGTGGAGTTCGTTCATCCGCACAAGATGGGCACCGTCAATCAGCGCGAGATGGGGCAGGATTTCGACGCCTTCGCCTCCGGGCTTCGGGCCGCGCTGCGGCAGGCGCCCAAGGTTATCCTCGTCGGCGAAATCCGCGACCGGGAAACCATCGAGATCGCCATGCAGGCGGCTGAGACAGGGCACCTTGTGCTGGGTACGCTGCACACCTCCGACACGGGGCAGACCATCAACCGCATCATCGGCATGTTCGACCCCACGGAAGAGCATCTCGTCCGGCAGCGGCTGGGCGAAAGCCTGAAATTCGTCGTTTCGCAGCGCCTGTGCCCGAAGGAGGGCGGTGGGCGCATCGCGGCCTTCGAAATCCTGCGCAACAACCTGCGCATCAAGGATCTCGTCGTCAACGGCGAGACTCCGGAGAAGACGATCTACAACGTGCTCGAAACGTCCGAGACCTTCGGCATGATGACCTTCGACCAGTGCCTGACGAAGCACTTCGAGGAGGGCAAGGTCAGCGAGGAAACCGCCATGGTCTACGCGTCCGACAAGTCCGCGCTCATGCAGCGGCTGGATCGCATCAAGACGCTTCGCGGTGACAAGGTCACGGACATTTCCGGGTTGGAGCTCGACGCAGACTACGGCAAGGAGTAGCCGCCGCGGCGGCGCACAAGGAGGCGACCATGCAGGTGACATGCTCGGAATGCCACAAGACGCTGAACATAGCCGACGAGAAGATTCCCGCCGGAGGGCGCTTTTCCGTCAAATGTCCCCAATGTGGGCAGAAGATCGTCGTGGATGCCGCGGCAGCGGGCGCTTCGGTGCCGCCGCCTACACACGCCGCCCCCCCGCCGTACCCTGAACCCGCGCAGCCCATTCTGGATCTGCCCACTGTGGAGCCGGACATGTTCCCTCCCGGCTCGAAGGTCGCATTTCTCTATGTGGCCGACGGGGCCTTCCATTCGGCGGCTGAGGCATGGTTCGGGGCGAACGGCTACCATGTCAGCACGTCATCGGACGAGCTGGAGGCCATTGCCAAGCTGCGTCTGAACAGCTACGACATCGTGCTCGTCGAGGAAGGCGATGCCGCAAAGCGGCTGCTCTCCGAAATTTCCCGATGGCCAGGACACAAGCGTCGCGCCATCAATTATGTGCTGCTCGGAACCCGCGCAAAGAGTTTGGACCCGAATTTGGCCTTCCAGAACGGCGCGAATTTCTATATGAACACGGGCGACAGGGATAAGGCTGGTGATCTGCTCGATGGAGCCATCAGAGGTTACGAGCTTTATTACCAATTCTACAAGAAGGCGGCGCTAAGCGCCGGGAGCTGACTTCAACCAGACGGAAAACCATGGATTCCAAGACTGCCGTTCTGCAGACCAGGCTGATGAATTGCCTGGAAACGATCATCGAGCTGGAACAGGACCTCGAGCGCCTCGAGCTTGGGCACGTGCTGCTTGACGAGTTCAGCCAGCTCAAGGCGTTCATGAAGCGCATTGATCAGGTCAATGTCGACGAGGATGATGTGCGTCGCATCGAGCGCGCCACGTCCAACTTTCTGGAGGAACTGAAAGCTCCCATGGGGATCGCCGCCCTGGGTAGCGAGCGGACGTCCAAGCTCGTCCAATGATTCCAGTGCCGTGAGAGTAATTTTTCTTGCCCTGCTTCTTGTGCTCAATGCCTTCCTCGGTTATCGCCTCCTCGCGAGTGATCAGGGGGTCTTTGCCTATGTCAAGCTCCGGGAGGAGTGTGGGCGAATGCAGGACCGGCTGGCCGAAGCCGATAGGCGCGCCCGCGACCTTTCGCGTGAAATCCGTCTGCTTCAATTCGACCGGGACTACCTCAAGGACACAATTCGCAAGCGAATGAACTATCTGGCTCAGGACGAAGTCGTGTACGTCTTCCCGGATGCCAAAACCGATTCGACCGATCCGCACGCAGGAGCCGCCACGAATGCAAACCAAGATTAAATGGTTCAGGGAAGTACTGGAGCTGGAACCCGCGTCCAAGGTCTTCTTTCCTCTTGCCCGTCTCTACTTCGAGGACGGAAAACTCGAAGACGCCGTCTCGGCCCTGCGACAGGGGCTTGAGCGCAATCCCGAGCATGTGGAAGCCCGCTTCCTGCTGGTCGAGATTCTTCACGCCCTCGGGCGCGGCAGCGAGGCCGCAGCCGAGGTGGAGTCGATAACGGGCATGCTTTCGCGCTATCCCGCGTTTTGGAAGGTGTGGGCTGAAAGCTGCGCCCCCCGGGCAAAGGATGCCGCGCTTGCCTTGTCCTTCCTCGCCGCCAATTTTCAGGGTCGCAGCATTTCGTGGTCGCAGGTCATCGAACGCGGCCTCGATTCCTTCTATCGTGGCGAGGCTCCCGTGGGCGAAGCGGAGCCGTCCGTCATTGACGCCGCACCCGCGCCGAAGGCCGATGCGAAGCCAGCCGCTCGTCCAGCCGCTCATTTCGTCTCGCCGGAACCCGCCGTGGTTGTCGGTGACGAGGAGGAGGCCAATCTGCGCACGCGGACCATGGCCGATCTGCTTGCGGAGCAGGGCGACTATCGGGGCGCGCTCGACATCTACGATGAACTGCTGGCCGAAGCCGCCGATGATGAGGAAGTCGATGAGCTGGAAGGCATCATCGCCAATCTGAAGGGTAGGCTGCGAGGCGGCCCCGCGCGACAGGCGACGGCGGACGAAAGCGAACCCGTTGCCGAGGTCGAGTCGGAGGAGGATCTGCCCCCGGTCGGTCTGCCCGGCAAGGAAAAATTGCTGCATACGCTTGAAGCCCTCGCCGAACGGCTGGAGGCGCGCGCAGCCCTGTAGGGCTGTGACGGATTCCTAAAGAATTGCGGCCGCCTGTGTCCGGTGGGATCAGGCGGCCTTGTCTTGCCCGGGCGGTCCGGGACGGACCGGAGGGCAGATAGCGCTTGAAGAAAGCCGTATCTTCTGTCACACCACCCAAAGGCGACATGTGGGCCACGGCCCGAAAGCTTTGATGACGATTACAAGGGGTTGGAACTTGAAACGCAAACTCGTGCTTGCCTGCGCGGTCCTTGCCGCCACAATGATGCTTCAGGGCTGTGAAACGCTCAAGGGAACCTGGAAGACGACCAAGGTATACTACAAGGAATACATCAACGTTGATCCCCAGGTTGATCTTGAGAAGAAGGACTACAGCTCCAGCGAGGAGAAAATGTCCGCCCTTTTCACGCCGGTGGACAAGCACATGGAATCCCTTTCCATATTCCTGAATCGTCAGGACAGACTGCCCGACGAGAAGTGGATGGAGAACCTGTTCTCGGAATATCCGTGGGTTGACGGCTTCGTTGCGGCAACGCTCGATGGCGAGGTTGTCATGCGCCGTCCCGACATGAGCATGAAGCCCCTGAACATCGCTCCGCTCGTGGAGACGGGCGAGGCCCTGCGTGACAGGAAGCTGCGTGCCTACGTGGATTCCACGCCGCTTGGCCCCGAGGTCTACCTTGGCACGGCGCTGTTCAAGGGCAACGATCTGGCGGGCATCATGGCCGTCCATTTCGACATGCGCAATCTTGCCCAGTTCTGCCCGTCTCCCGACGAGCTGATGATCTTCACCCCGGACAACCTGCTGTGGGCCGGGAGCGATCGCAGCATCGCCGAGGCGCTGTTCGACCGCCCGTGGGATGCGCTGCTCAAGGAACAGTCCTCCGGCACCATCCGCATCGACGGACGTCAATTCGATTGGCTGGGACGCTATCTCGGAGACCGTCAGGTCATATACGCCGTGGAGCACATCTCCGGCGAAGACGAGGAGACCAGCAGTTTCTGGAAAATTTTCTAGCCTGAAAAGGCATGCGATGCGACGGCCGCGGTCTGTCGCCGGGCCGGATGCCGCATGGCATGCCGGCCTTCGCTTTTTGGTCGCAAATGAGAGCGCTTGCCTCGTACAACGCTTTGCTTTGCCTGTAAAAACATATTCAGCTATGATTGAAGAGCCGCTCTATTCCGATCGACTCCATCAGGAGGGCTTACGATGAGCCAGGTTACAGTTACCGAACACCTGCTTCTGCATCAGAAGAAATCGCCCATGGCAACGGGGCGGTTCACCAGCCTGCTTACGGAACTCATTCTCTCGGCCAAAATCATTTCCCGCGAGGTGACCAAGGCCGGACTCGTGGACGTGCTGGGCTTCACCGGCGAGACCAACGTCCAGGGCGAAAAGGTCCGCAAGCTCGACGAATTTGCCAACAACGTCCTCATCCACCGCATGCGCCGCTCCGGCGTGCTGTGCGCCATGGCTTCCGAGGAAAATGGCGATCTCATCCACATTTCCGGCGACCTGCCGCGTGGCGACTACATCCTCATCTTCGATCCGCTCGACGGCTCCTCGAACATTGACGTGAACGTCTCCATCGGCACGATCTTCTCCATCTATCGCCGTCCCCTCAAGAAGAACGGCGAGACGCCCTCCATGCGCGAAGTGCTCCAGACCTGTGACAAGCAGATCTGCTCCGGCTACTTCATCTACGGCTCGTCCACGATGATGGTCTACACCACCGGCGAGGGCGTGCATGGCTTCACCCTCGACCCGAGCGTCGGCGAATTCCTGCTCTCCCACGAGGACATGAAGATTCCCGAGCAGGGCCGCATCTATTCCGTGAACGAAGCCTACTGGAACTCCTGGGACCCGGCGACCAAGGAAGTGCTGGCCTACTTCAAGAGCCGTGAAAACGCGCTCGGCAAGCCGTACTCCTCGCGCTACATCGGTTCCCTCGTGGCGGATTTCCACCGCAATCTCCTCTACGGCGGCATCTTCATGTACCCCTCCCGCATCCTCGACAACGGGGAGCGGCAGGGCAAGCTGCGCCTGATGTGCGAGGCCGCGCCCATGGCCATGCTCATCGAGCAGGCTGGCGGCATGGCCACCGACGGCATCAACCGCATTCTCGACTACCAGCCCACCGAGCTGCACCAGCGCGTGCCGCTGTTCATCGGCTCAAAGAACGACGTCGAGACCGTCCGTCAGATCTACCTCAAGCATCAGGAGAAGAAGTGAGCCTGACGCTTGGCATTGAAACGTCCTGCGATGAAACGGCTCTGGCCCTTGTGGACCGGGGCCGTCTCGTCGCGGAGCGCATAGCCACGCAGATCGACGCCCACGCCCTGTTCGGTGGCGTGGTGCCGGAGCTTGCCTCGCGCGAGCATTTGCGCGTGCTTGCGCCGCTGTTCGATGAACTGCTGGCCGATGCCGGGATCGGACCCGACGACATTGCCAATATCGCCGTGGCGCGCGGGCCGGGGCTGCTGGGCAGCCTGCTGGTGGGCCTGTCGTTCGCCAAAGGGCTTGCGCTGGCCACCGGAGCGCGCCTTGTGGGCGTGAATCACCTTTGGGCGCATCTCACCGCTCCCGCGCTGGAGCAGGAATTCGAATATCCGGCCCTCGGGCTGCTGGTTTCCGGCGGCCACACGCAGACCTACCTCATCCGCTCGCCGCTGGAATTCGAAGTCCTCGGCCGCACGCTGGACGACGCAGCCGGTGAGGCCTTCGACAAGGCCGCCAAGACGTTCAATTTCCCGTATCCCGGCGGTAAGTACATCGACATGCTCGGTCGCCGCGCGCAGCCGGATCATTCCATGTTTCCGCGCCCCTACGTGAACAACGACAATCTTGATTTCAGCTTCAGCGGAGTCAAGACGGCCGTGGTCAATCACGTGGAGGCCCATCCGCATCTGCGCCTGCCCCGCATGCCGGAGCCGGGCGAGGACGTGGAGACCATCCTTACTGAGGCTGGCGTGCTGGACGAATTCTCGCTCGTGTGTTCCTCGTACAACTGGTGCATTGCCGACGCGCTACGCATCAAGGTGGAAAGGGCACTCAGGACCGTCGCGGACGCGGGCGTGCGCTCGCTTGTGGTTGCCGGTGGCGTGGCCGCCAACAGCGTGATACGTTCCACCATGACCACACTGGCCGAGACGCACGGACTGCGCTGCGTGCTGCCGCCGCTTCGGCTGTGCACCGACAATGGCGCCATGATCGCCATCATGGGTGAACGGCTCGTGAATGCGGGCTGGTGCCATGATCTCGATCTGGAGGCCATTCCGCGCGGCAGGGCCGTCCCGTGGGACTACCGCAGAATAGTTGAATAACCTCCGGGTTGTGTGCTAGCTTCGAGTTCCTTGACAGCCCGCAAGGGCCAACTTAATGTGAAAAGCTGAATCGCCGCGTGATTGCGCATGAATGCCGCACATCGCGTGGGTCCGGCCTGAGCCGGGCGCAGCCCGCGGTAGCGCCGCGGGAATCGGAACTTCGAAATCACCTTGAAACGCAAAGGAGAAGCGATATGGCTGCGCAAGTGACTGACGGCAATTTCGAAGCTGAAGTTTTGCAGTGCGATCTGCCGGTGCTTGTTGATTTTTGGGCCCCCTGGTGTGGCCCCTGCCGTGCGATGGGTCCCGTTGTCGACGAGCTGGCCAACGAGTTCGCGGGCCAGATCAAGGTCGTGAAGATGAATGTCGACGAGAATCAGGGCACCCCGAGCAAGTACGGCATCCGTGCCATCCCCACGCTGATCCTGTTCAAGGGCGGAGAAGTTCTGGAGCAGGTGACCGGTGCGGTTTCCAAGAGCAGCATCAAGGAAATGATCAGCGCCAAGATCGCCTAGGGATATTCCTGATCGGCTTTAGAGAAGGGTGGACCGGCCGTGCGTCGGCCACCCTTTTTTTTGCGCGTGCGAACGACGGGCTTGACCGCCAAGCCCCGCCTCCTGTAGGAAGCCTGACAGGGGGCGCATTCCTTTGGCGCTCCATCAGCGCAGCATCGTCCGTTTTTCCGGGCGTGACAGATCAACGACAATCCGGACAGGAAAATGAAGACAATACTTCGCATCATCGCGGCTGTGTCCCTTACCGTCATGCTGACGGGTTGCGGCTATCTCGACGCCTACTTCATCGAGCCGCCGGAGGACACGGCGCAGGAGCTCTTCGAGGCTGGCAAGGATGCCATGACCGAGAAGCATTATGCCGATGCCGCCGGATTCTTCGCGAAGCTCAAGGATCGTTATCCGTTCAGCCCCTATACGCCCGCCGCGGAACTCGCCCTGGGCGACGCCTACTTCATGAACGAGGATTACGAGCTCGCAGCGGATGCCTACAGCGAATTCGAGTCCCTGCATCCCCGCCACGAGGAGATTGCCTACGTCCTCTTCCAGATCGGAAAGAGCCGTTACAAGCAGTTCACCTCCATCGACAAGCCGCTGGAGCACGTCTCCGAGGCCATCGAGTACTTCCAGCGGGTTCAGGAAACCTACCCCGACACCAAGTACGCCAAGGAATCCGCCGCGTACATCGTCGCCTGCCGCCAGTACATGGCCGACCACGAAGTCTATGTCGCGGACTTTTACTGGCGTACGGAACGCTTCCGGGCCGCATGGCAGCGCTATACGGCCATCGCCCAGAATTTCCAGGATCTGCCCGAAGTGGCCCAGTACGCGCAGAAGCGCTCGACACTGGCCTACATGCGTTTCCAGAAGGACTCTGCCGAACTGGAACGCGAACGCGCACAGGGAAGCTGGAAACAGTGGTTTGAATGGTTGTAGATAACAAACGGCCCCACGCGGGCCGTTTTTCATTGTGGCCCGGATTGGCGTTGACGCGTCGGACGGGCCATTTTCAGGAGAAGTGACATGATCGAGAAGCCGTTCGTTCCCGAATGGGCCGTGTCCTGCCTTGTGGATGATGAGACCTTTGGCGCCGCCTATGACGGACAGTCCGGTGAGCGCAGGGCATGGCTGAAGAAGCTCATTGCCCAGATTTTCGAGATGAGCGGCCCCGTGCGCACGTCCGAAGCTTTCGCCGGTGCCGATTGGCGTACCGGATTTTCATCGCGTACCGTGAGCGCCACGCCCGACTATGTCGCCGTGGTGCTTGGCGCGGATTGCACCTCCGCCTCGCAGGCTGTTGCCGCGGCGCTTCCGGCGGTGCTGTCCGGCGCGCGCAACGTCTGCCTTGTCCGCGTGGGCGAGGAGGGCGGCGCTTGCGATGCCGTGCTGGCCGGAATGGAATTGTGCGGTATGGAGACCGTGCTGGCCATGAACGAGGCCGAGGCCGTGCGCTTCATCGAGTATCTGGCCGGATTTGGCCGTGGGGCGCTGGTCGTGCGTGCCGGAGCCGAAGCTGGCGGCGCGCTGGTGGCGCAGGCGGCCAGGGCGTGCGGCAACATGCGGCTGTGGTTGGACCAGCCGGCCACGCGCATCGGCGTATGGGGCGCGGATTCCGACTGGGATTTCGAGACCCTCGCTTGGGCGCATCCCGACGTGGCGTTCGAGCTGTGGAACGCGCAGGACAAGGCGGATGGCTTTGCACCGCGCGCTGGCGAATTCGAGGACTTCCTCGCGCAGGGGTACGATGCCGTCTTCGTTTCGCAGGAACTCGCCGAGCAGGCGCTTTCCCGCTCTGGTCTCGTGCTTTGTCCCGGTCAGGAAGGCTGCTGGGCATGGCTTGATCTGCGACCAGAAAATTTTCGTGTTTCCGGCTTGGCATTGAGTGTGGTTTCCGAGTAAAAACACTGGATACGCACGAGTTTCGTCCTCATACCGCCACACTTTCGCACAGGATGCCGAACATGCCGAATACTCCCATCGTCCCCAAGGGCTACATCCAGTCGCTGCGCAACATTGGCATCATCGCCCACATCGACGCCGGAAAGACGACGCTCTCCGAGCGCATCCTCTATTTCACCGGTAAGATCCATCGCATGGGCGAGGTGCACGAAGGCACGGCCACCATGGACTTCATGCCCGAGGAGCAGGAGCGCGGGATCACCATCGGCTCGGCATGCACTACCTGCACGTGGGGGCCGCACACCATCAACGTCATCGACACGCCCGGCCACGTGGACTTCACCATCGAGGTCGAACGCTCGCTGCGTGTGCTTGACGGCGCGGTCGGCGTATTCTGCGCCGTGGGCGGCGTGGAGCCGCAGTCCGAAACCGTGTGGCGGCAGTCCGAGAAATACCACGTTCCCAAGCTGGCCTTTGTGAACAAGATGGACCGCATCGGCGCGAACTTCGAGGCCGTGCTCGACGCCATGCGCGAGCGCCTCGGCGCGTCGCCACTGGCCATGCAGATTCCCGTGGGCGCGGGACCGGAATTTACGGGCGTCATTGACATCGTGGGCATGCGCTATCTCGTCTTCGACGAGGACAAGCGTGGCGGAAGCTACGAGGCTTTCGACCTGACGCCGGAGCAGGCCGAACTGGCCGCGCCGTGGCGCGACCGGCTCATCGACGTGGTCTCGGAAGCCAACGACGCTATTCTCGAAGCGGCTCTTTCCGGCGAGGACCCCGCGCGTGAACTGATCGACGCCACCGTGCGCGAGCTGACCGTTGGTCTGAAGATCGTTCCGGTCTACGCCGGTTCCGCACTGCGAAATATCGGCGTTCAGCCGCTGCTCGACGCCGTGTGTGCCTATCTGCCCAGCCCCCTCGAAGTGGTGCCCCAGACCGGCACGGACGCGCTGACGAAAAAGCGCATCACGATGGAGCCTTCACCGCAGGAACCGCTGTCGGTCCTCGCGTTCAAGGTGAATCTCGATTCCGGGCACAAGCTCGTGCTCATGCGCGTCTACTCCGGCGTGCTCGAATCCGGGCAGGTCGTCTGGAATGCCACCCAGCAGCAGGAGGAGCGCGTGGCGCACCTCTATCGCGTCCACGCAGGGCACCGGGAGAAGATCGAACGTGCCGTGGCGGGCGAGATCGTCGCTGCCGCTGGCATGAAGTTCGCTCGCACCGGAGACACGCTGTGCACGCGCGAGCATCCGGTCATCCTTGAGCATATCGAAGGCTACAAGCCGGTCATCTCGCTGGCTCTGGAGCCGCGCAGCAGCGCCGAGGCCGAACGGCTGGAAGAAGTCATGCGCAAGCTGCTGCTCGAAGATCCCACCCTCGACGTGAAGATCGACGAGGAGACGGAACAGTTGGTGCTGTCCGGCATGGGCGAGCTGCACCTCGATGTGGTGCTGGACCGTGTGCGTCGCGAGTTCAATGTGGACCCGCGCGTCGGCAAGCCGCAGGTGGTCTATCAGGAAACCGTGGGCCAGTGTGCGCCGGGAGAGGGCGAGTTCGACCGCGAGCTTGGCGACGTGGAGCATTACGGCTTCGTGAGTCTTACCGTGGAGCCGCTTCCTCGGCAGGCTGGGCGGGACATTGTTCTTGAGGTCGATCCCGAGGCGTGGCCGACCGACTGGCTCGACGCCGTGGCCGAAGGTATCGAGGACGGGTTGCAGAGCGGTGTGGTGCGCGGGTATCCCGTGCAGGATGTTCGCGTGATCGTGCGCGAGCTTCGCCGGGTGGACGGCAAGTCCAGCACCGTGGGCTATCGCATGGCCGCCGCATTGGCCCTGAAGCAGGCGCTGGCACAGGCGACTCCGAAACTGCTCGAACCCATCATGAATGTGGAGGTCAACGTCCCGGACGAATTCGTGGGCGAGGTGATAGGTCTTTTCGGCACCAAGGGTGCCAGAATCGGCAACATGTTCGACGTGAACGGCCAGAAGATCGTGCAGGCGCTTACGCCTCTGCGACAGCTGTTCGGGTTCTCCACCCAGCTGCGTTCCGTCACCCAGGGTAGGGCAGGGCTGATCATGAAGTTCGCCCGCTTCGACGTCCTTGGCTAGTGTGCAACCACTTTCCTCAGGTCACAGACTTCCGATGAACAAGAATCGTACGTCACGGTGGGTCCGGCTCAAGCGCTGGACCCGCTACCATTACCTGCGCATCATGCGTCTTGCGGCGACGCCGCACTCCATCGCCATGGGCCTCGCCCTCGGTATCTTCGTCGGCTTTTTGCCCATCATCCCGTTTCAGACCATCGTCGTGCTCGCACTGGCGTTCGTCTTTCGCGGGAACAAGATCGCCGCGGCGCTCGGAACATGGATTTCAAACCCCGTGGACCTGCCGTTTTTCTATTACGGCCTGTATCTCGTAGGCAGCCTTGTCCTGCCGTTCGCCGGTCCGGGTTTCGATCCGCATCACCTCGAAATGAAGCAACTCATTGAGGCGGGCTGGGAACTCTTCGCCATGATGCTGACCGGTGGCCTCATCCTCGGCATTCCGGCGTCCGTCATCACCTACTTCGCCACCAGCAAGGCCGTTTCGGTCTACCGCAAGCGCCGCATGCTGCGCATGCTCAAGAAGCGCACCCACATCGGCTGACCCCGATTACTATTTCCAACACGAAGGCCCCCACAGGATCGTTATTCCTGCGGGGGCCTTCGTGTTGGCGGGATGCTCCGCAACGATCCTCACTTCATTCCCGGCCCCAAGCGTGCTATGACGGACCGAAACCTGTTCATGATTTCAACGCGTTGCCAGCGCGGCGTCGATACGGGAGGAACCATGCGCACATGGAGTGAGGTGGAGACGGATTCCGGATTCTGGGCCGGGGTGGCCTCGGCTCCCGCAGTGGTGCTTGTCCTCGACTACGACGGAACTCTCGCGCCATTCGTGGCGAACCCTGCCGAGGCCGTTCCGTATCCGGGCGTGTGCGAAGCCGTGACGCGGTTGATGGACGGCGAACGGTGCCGTGTGGTTTTCGTGACGGGCCGGGCCATTGACGATCTGCTTCCGCTTTTGGCGTTGCCGCGCACGCCGGAGATATGGGGCAGTCACGGCGGGGAGCGGCTGCTTTCCGATGGTCGTTGCATTCCACCAGCCATGCAGGACGAAACGCGCGAAGCCCTCGCCCGTGCGGCAGGCATGGCCAATGCGGCGGGCTATAGCCATAACCTTGAGCGCAAACCGGGCTGTATCGCGTTTCACCTCCGGTCACTCCCGGAGCAGGAGAGGGCGAAGGCGTCGGAATGGGCGCGTGGAGCGTGGGGCGAGTTGGACGGACGGGACGGCCTCGTCCTGCATGCCTTTGACGGTGGGCTCGAACTGCGCTGCGCCGGATTTGGAAAGGATCGGGCGGTCCGAACCATTGTGGAAGAAGCACCGGACGGGGCGGCGATCTTCTACCTTGGCGACGATCTGACTGACGAGGACGCCTTTGCGGCACTTGCGGGGCATGGAACGGGAATTATTGTTCGCGCGCAATGCGAGCGGCCGAGCCTTGCGCAATGGATACTCCACCCGCCGATGGAGCTCATCGCGTTTTTTCAGCGCCTGACGGATGTTTTAGTTGGTAGGACATGAAAAGGCACGTGGCGCGGATTTGTGTGTATATCACGCAACAGCGCATGTTGCTTGAGAATTTCTTGCAATGCCATCATCCATTCTGTACACAATGAGGTGTCCTTCCGGAAGGACTGTGCCAATATTCCGGATTTGTTCACTCCATTCAGGGCGGTATGATGCATAGAAATTCAGTCCGGCTGCTCGTCGTTTCCAATCGGCTTCCCATTAGCCTCTCCCGTTGCGGCGAGGGCTGGAGCGTGGAGCAGGGCAAGGGCGGACTGGTCACCGCGTTGGCTCCCGTGCTTCGCAACAGGGGGGGCGATTGGATAGGCTGGCCGGGGTCTGGATGCGATGACGACCTTACCCCCTATCTGTCCGCATTCTCGAAGAAGGCCGGCTACAACCTGCACGGGGTCAACCTCACCGAAGACGAGGTGCAGGGCTTCTATCAAGGCTTTTCCAACGAAATCATCTGGCCGCTGTTTCACGACTTCCAATCCCGCTGCAACTTCGTCCCCGACTACTTTCGCAGCTACCTCGACGTGAACCGCAAGTTCGCCGAGGTCATCGCCGCCCATTCCACGGGGGACGATTACGTCTGGGTGCATGACTATCACCTCATGCATGCGGCGCAGATGCTGCGCATACTCGGGCACGCTCGGCGGACCGGATTCTTCCTGCATATCCCTTTCCCGCCGCAGGACATTTTCCTCAAGCTGCCATGGCGTCAGGAAATCATCCGGGCACTTTTGGAGTTCGATCTCGTGGGATTCCAGACCTTTCGCGACAGGCGGAATTTCCTGCAATGTGCCGTTACCCTGTGCCGGGACCTCAAGCCCTCCGGGCGCGGCCCCGTGGTGCACCTGAACGGGCAGGGCAGGCAGGTGAAGGTGGGCTATTTCCCCATCAGCATCGACTATCGCGAGTTCTCGAATCAGGCCCGCACCCGCGCGGCGGCGGAGCAGGCCGATCAGGTCCATGCGGCGTTCCGGCGCAGATTCCTCATCATCGGGGCGGACAGGCTCGACTATAGCAAGGGCATTCCCGAACGCCTCGAAGCCATGCGCACGCTGCTCCTCAAGTATCCGGAACTGCGCGAGAAACTGTCCCTCGTCCAGATCGTCGTTCCCAGCAGGGAAACCGTGCAGGAATATCAGACGATGAAGCAGCGCATCGAAAGCCTCGTCAGCGAGATCAATGGGCAGTTCGCGGTGCCGGGCTGGTCGCCCATCCACTATCAGTACCGGAATCTCGACAGGGCGGAGCTTGTGGCCTATTACCGCGCGTCGCGCATGGCGCTGGTTACCCCGCTGCGCGACGGCATGAACCTCGTGGCCAAGGAGTACTGCGCCTGCAACCTGTCCGGGGACGGCGTATTGGTGCTCTCCGAATTCGCGGGCGCGGCGGCGCAACTCCAGCGTGGGGCGCTGCTCGTCAACCCCTACGACACCGAGGGCGTGGCTGATGCCATTTTCGAGGCGTACCACATGGTTCTTGACGAGAAGCGGGCGCGCATGCACAAGATGCAGACCGCGATTCGCAAGTACGACATCTACTGGTGGGTCGATTCGTTTCTCAAGGCGGCCTTTGACAGACAACTCGACGACTTCCCGCCGCAGGAGGTCGTGGATTACCACGGGGCGTGACCCCGAACTGCCCGGCATCCACGTGCATAGGGCGGCATCCACCATCCGACGCCCACGCGTCGAAAACGAAGTGACAACGTGAATAAGATCGAGACTCCCCGCTACGGCCGCTTCGCCAAGAAGCGCTTCGGCCAGAATTTTCTGCACGATGCCAACATCTGCCGCAAGATCGTCGCGGCCTTGCGTATCGAACCCGATGATCGTGTCATCGAGATCGGTCCGGGCCACGGCGCGCTGTCCTGTCATATAGCCGAGGCCGCCCCGGCACTCTACGCCGCCGTGGAGCGCGATCTCGACCTCGCGCTGGAGTTGCGCGAGAAGTGTCCGGAGGTCCAGCCGCTGGCCGCGGACGCGCTGTGCGTGCGCTGGGAGGCGCTGTCGGCGGATGTGCCGTGGAAGATCATCGGCAATCTTCCGTACAATGTCGCCTCGCCGCTCATGTGGGACATCTTCAGCCGGGCGAAGGGGCTGCGCCGCGCGGTGTTCATGATCCAGAAGGAAGTGGGGCAGCGCCTCACCGCCGAACCGGGCACCAAAGCCTATGGCGCGCTGACCGTATGGGTGCAGAGCTACGTCAGGCCACGCCACGAGTTCACCGTTGGCCCCAACGTGTTCACGCCAAGGCCCAAGGTGGACTCTTCCGTGCTCTCGTTCGAGCCACTTTCGGAAGAAAAAGTCTTCGACCCCGAGGCCTTGTCCGGGCTGGTGAAACTCTGCTTCCAGAATAGGCGCAAGCAGCTTGGTAAGATACTGAAAACATTGTGGAATGACGATGTCGAAGCCCTTCTGGCTTCCCTTGGTCATACACCCCGGACACGGCCTGAGGAATTGGCCCCGACCCACTTCCAGGCCTTGTCAGCACTGGTTAATGTGCATTTTATGGCTTGACATGATTGAGATTCTGTTGCCAATGTTCAATGCGACGGCTGGGGCCGCGCCATGGGCGGGTTTCAGCCGTATGCCTCACTAAAGGGGAAGGGTAAATCCCGTAAACCACTGGACACGAACCTTCTTTTGCTTTATGGGGCATTGAAAAGCGTGCAAACGCATGCGAGTAGGGCTGCACTGGTCCACAACGGCACAATGGGCCACAAGCTTCAGTGAAAGCGAAGTTGCCTCGCCGAAGGCGGACATGGTGATAGGAAAGTTGTTTTTGGGGAGATAGAGACAAACTTCTATGAGGAGGAAGGACTGATGACTAAGGCTGATCTGGTTGTTAAGATTGCTGAGAAGGCCAACATCACCAAGGCCAATGCTGAGCGTTCCCTGAATGCTTTTCTGGATACCGTCGAGGCTACCCTCGTGAAAGACGGCAAGCTGACCCTTACCGGCTTCGGTACCTTCGTTGTTGAGGAGCGCAAGTCCCGCACCGGTCGCAACCCCCGCACCGGCGAGCAGATCGAGATTCCCTCTTCCAAGGTTGTCAAGTTCCGTCCTGGCAAGCTCCTGAAAGACGCCGTAAAGTAAAGTCTCAAGGGAGGACAGTATGATCCATGGAGAAACTCTTCACAGCGCCCTGCCCTGGGATCTCCCCTGGTGGGCTCCTGACCATGTCGTTTTCTTTGGAACGCTCTATCTCGTGTTGGGCATCCTCGGTCTCGCCGTGGGCTACGCCGCTGTGAAAGCCTACATCGACACTGTCGCCAACCCGAAGTCCGGCGCTAATTCTCATTAGTCCCCGGCCTCATGACGACTTGTTCGGCCCGATCCGCACATATGCGGGTCGGGCCGTCTTTTGTCCCATGGGCCAATGTCGGAAGGGAAGGGGATGTCCGTCGAAGGCCAATTCTCCTGGATTTTTTCTTGCCAAGCGTGTAATGATGGCATACAAGTTCTGTCTTTACTTTGGCGCGGCCTTTTTGAGCCGTGCACTCAGGGGGAGGTGATTTTTAATGCCCGGTGTAATCCTCGAGGATAACGAAAACTTTGATGCCGCTCTTCGCCGTTTCAAGAAGCAGGTCGAAAAGTCCGGCCTCCTGTCCGAGCTGAAGAAGCGTCAGCACTTCGAGAAGCCCAGCGTGCAGCGCAAGAAGAAGATGGCTGCCGCCCGCAAGAGGCTTGTCAAGAAGATGCGCAAGATCAATATGGGTTAATCGCCTTCCGTTCTACGGAGTGCGGTTGGCGGCCTGCCGCAAGGTGGGCACCATTACCGATCCCTCAAGTTGTGCGGGGCGGCGTGAACGCCGCCCCGCATTCCTTTATTCACCAAGCAAGGCGCATCCCCACGGATGCCCGCCGCGGAGCAAACGTCATGAGCAGCCTCATCAAGAAAATCGAATCTGACTTCGTTACCGCCTACAAGGCCAAGGACCAGGATCGCGTCTCTGTTCTGCGCATGCTCAAGACCTCCCTCAAGAACAAGCAGGTCGAACTGATGCGCGAGCCGACCGACGACGAGGCACTCGATCTCGTTGCCAAGCAGGTCAAGCAGCGTCAGGAATCCATCGACCAGTTCACCAGCGCCGGACGCACCGAACTTGCCGACAAGGAAGCGGCCGAAATGGCCATCCTCAAGGAGTACCTGCCCGAGCCTCTCTCCACCGAAGAGATCGAGCGCGTAATCGCCGAAACCATCACGGAACTCGGCGCACAGGGCATGAAGGACATGGGACGCGTCATGGGTGCTATCACCGCAGCCTACAAGGGCAGAATCGACGGCAAGGAGCTGTCATCCATCGTGCGCGCAAGGCTTTCCGCCTAGTCGCGAACGCATTTTTCTACAGCATCATCATATGGAATCGCGAACTCTCCAGCTTCTCGAGTTCCCCAAGGTTCTCGAACTGGTGGCCGGATACTGCGCATCCGAATCGGGCGCACAACGTGTTTTGGCCATCCGTCCGTTCGAGGACTCTCTTACGCTTGCGCATGAACTCGATCTTCTGAGGCAGTGGCTGACATGGAATGCGGAAACGCGTTTCAAGCTCGGCACCTTTCCCCCGCTTGACGGGCTGTTCGAACATCTCGGGCAGCCCTCTGCCGTGCTTGATCTCGACGCCTTGTGGGCCGTTTCCGAAGTGCTTGGCACCGCCCGCGAAGCCCGCGAGGTGCTGGAGCGGATCGACGAGGAGCGTTTTCCGCTTCTGGCCGCTCTGGTGGGGCGCAACTGGCCGCAGAAGCTCTGGTCCGCCCTGCGGCGTTGCCTCGGGCGCGACGGCAATATCCGTGACGAAGCCTCGCCGGAACTCTTCTCCGTGCGGCAGGAAATCCGCCAGATTCACAGCCGCTGCTACAAGCGTGTCAAGGAATTCATCGAGAACGAAGGCCTGTCGAATTTCCTTCAGGACGACTTCGTTACCATCTCGTCCGATCGCTACGTCATTCCCCTGAAGACGGGCGCGAAGGGACGCGTGCGCGGCGTCATCCACGACTATTCGCAGACCGGCGAAACCTGCTACTGCGAGCCGTTGTTCCTCGTCGATATGAACAACCAGTTGCAGGACTTCAAGCAGGAGGAGCGCGAGGCCGAACGCGAGGTGCTGCGCTTCCTTACGGACCTTGCCCGGCAGGAGTACGACGAGCTTGAGGGCGCGTACGAATTCCTCATCACGAGCGACATGCTCGCCGCCAAGACCTCTTTCGCCGGTGACTACGACGCCCGGACCATCGAAATCGGCGAGGGAAGCCCGCTGAATCTGCGTACCGTGCGCCATCCGCTGCTCATGAAGACTGGCGGTCACGCCATCCCCGTGGACATTGTCCTGCATGAGGGGCAGCGGGCGCTGATCATCAGTGGCGGCAACGCCGGTGGCAAGACCGTGTGCCTGAAGACCATGGGCCTTGCTGCGCTGATGGCGCTTTCGGCACTGCCGGTCAGTGCGGACGAGGGAAGCTCCATGCCCGCATGGGGCCGCATTTTCGTTGTGCTTGGCGACGAGCAGAGCATCGAGGATTCGCTGTCCACCTTCACCGCGCAGATCAAACATCTGTCCGGCGCGTTCGCGGCCATCGACGACCGCACGCTGGTGATCATGGACGAATTCGGCGCTGGTACCGACCCGAGCCAGGGCGCGGCGCTTGCGCAGGCCGTTGTCGACAGCGTGCTGGACAAGGGCGCGTGGCTCGGCGTGGCTACCCATTTCCCGGCGCTCAAGGCCTATGCCCTGAGCAGGGAAGGTGTGCGCGCGGCCTCCGTGCTGTTCCACCCCGTGAGCAAGAAGCCCCTGTATCAGCTGGCCTACGATCAGGTCGGCGCGAGTCAGGCGCTGGACGTTGCCCGCGAGCACGGCCTGCCCGAGGAGATTCTTCAGCGCGCCGAGCAGTATCTGCTGCTCGACGGTTCCGATACCTCGCGTATCGTCGAACGTTTGAACGAGCTTGCCGTTGCCCGCGCGAACGAGTTGAGTGCCCTCGAAGAGGAGCGCCACAAGCTGCATGACAAGCGGCTGCGGTTCTCCGAGCGCTACGAGCGTGAGAAGAAGGTGCTCATGGACGAGATTCGCGCACAGGCCCAGAGCGTTCTGCAAGAGTGGAACAAGGGCCGTATCGGGCACAAGGAAGCCCGCCGCAAGCTCGCCGAGGCCAGACAGTCTCTGGCCGGGACCGGCAGCGGCGTTGCGGCGGAGACTCCGATCGCTCCGGCCGTCTCCGATGAACTGGCATGGACAGACGTGACCGTCGGCGGCACCTATGGCTACGCGGCATGGGGCAAGAACGGCGTGGTGCAGGAGAAGGACGACCGTCGCCAGCGCGTGAAGCTGGACATGGGCGGCGTCGCCGTCTGGGTCGGCCTCTCCGAGATTGCACCGCAGGCGAAGCAGGGCGGCACAGTGCGTCCGGCTGCGACGGGGACGGCAAACGTGCGCAAGAGCGCGTCGCTGTCGCTGGATCTTCGCGGCATGCGGGCCGATGCGGCCTTGGCCGAACTGGCGCGCTACATCGACGGAGCTGTGCTCTCCGGCCACCATCGCGTGGAAATCGTGCATGGGCGGGGAACGGGAGCGCTTCGGCGTGAAGTTCACGAATTTCTGCGGACATTCCCGCCGGTTGACAGTTATAGTCTTGCACCGGAAGATCAGGGCGGCGATGGCATGACGATCGTGGAGTTGAAGTAAGAATGGTGGAGTAGGGCATGGCGAAGATAGATTCCGGAGCGATAGCGGCGATCAAGGCGCGGCTCGACATCGTCGAGCTGGTCCGCAGGTATGTGGACCTCAAACGCGCTGGCGGCCGTTTTATGGCTCCCTGCCCCTTCCATCAGGAAACCAAACCCTCGTTCACCGTTCATCCGGATGGCTACTACTATTGTTTTGGATGCCGAGCCTCCGGAGATGTGATAGATTTCTACTGCCAGATCAACGGGCTGGATTTTCGCGAGGGACTCGCGCAATTGGCCGATGAACTCGGCATCCAGCTGGAGAACGCGCGCCCGGACCCGGTGATGGACGAGCGGCGCAAGCTGCGGGGCGACAGCATCAAGATGCACGCCCTCGCCGAGCAGTTCTACCGTGCGAGCCTTGACGCCCCGTCCGGGAGCATCGCCCGCGAGTACATCGCCAAGCGCGGACTCTCGCCCGAGGTTGTGAACGCTTTCGGCCTCGGCTACAGCCCGGACGACTGGCACGCGCTGGAAACCGCCCTGCGTAGCCGCGGATTCTCCCCGGAGAACGCCGCTGCGGCGGGGCTGCTCATTCGCAACGAGCGAGGCAACATCTACGACCGCTTCCGCGGGCGGCTGATGTTCCCCATCAACAACCTTTCGGGACAGGTCATCGCCTTTGGCGCGCGGACGCTCACCGGTGACGATCCCAAGTACCTGAACAGCGGAGAATCTCCCATCTACACGAAGGGAGAGCATCTTTACGGACTGTTTCAGGCGCGCCGGACCATCGCGCACGAGAAGACCGCGCTTCTGACCGAGGGATACATCGACGTTCTCTCGCTGCATCAGTTCGGCTTCACGAATGCCTGCGGCGTGCTCGGAACGGCGCTCACCACCGAGCAGGTGCGCCGGATTGGCGGATTCTGTTCGGACCTGCGGCTGGTCTTCGACGGCGACAGGGCGGGACGCAAGGCCGCCATGCGCTCGTGCGAGATGATCCTCGGCCAGGGGCTGAAATGTCGCGTGGTCATCCTCCCCGATGGCGAGGACGTGGACAGCCTACTCCAGACGCACGGAGCCGAAGCTTTTCGCGAGCTTCTGGACAACGCCGAAGATGGACTTAAGTATTGTTTGCGCACCGTCGGGCACGCCTCGACGCGCGAAATGGTGGACTGGGTGCACACGTTTTTGGGCACCTTGCAGAATCCAGAATGGAAGTCCGCCATCATTTCCGAAGTGGCCCTGAATATAGGGCTGAACGAGCAGGATTTGCGGAGCAGACTGAAGGCGGACGCCCGGCAGACGGCCGGACCAGCGCCCGAGGTCGGCTCCGGTGCGATTGTGGGCACGCGCCGCACGTCGCCGCTCTCACGGGGCGAGAAGCTTGACCGCCAGCTCATGCGGTTTGCCGTACGCAACACCCGCTATGTGCGGGAGCTTGAAGCCAGAGGCATGGGGGAAGCTCTCTCGACTCCGTTCGCGCGTGGACTGTGGGACAAGATGGCCGCACAGCCCGATATCGATGTCTTTCCGTTGCTTACCGAGCCGGAAAAGAGGTATTGGGTTGAATGCCGTCTCAAGACCCACGAAAGCGACGAGCAGGTGGAGCGGGAATGGTGCGAGGTGTGCGAACATCTCGAACGCGTGCGGCTCAATTGCCAGAAGCGGTTCACCATCGACGCCCTGCGAAGGGCCCAGATGAACGGCGACCAGACGGAAGTGGAGCGGCTTTTGAGGCTGCAGCAGGAGATCTTAGGGAGGCTAGATGAGCAACATTAAGGAAATCCAGCAGATCAAGGCTCTGATCGCAGAGGGCAGAAAAAAGGGATTCCTGACTTTCGACGAGGTCAGCAAGGCCCTGCCCGCGGAGATCAACAAGCCTGATCAGATCGAAGAAGTCATCGGCATCTTCGAGCAGATGGACATTGCCATCGTCGATAACGAGAGGGAAGGCGACGAGCTGAGCATGCAGGTCGTCGAGGAGTCCGAAGAGACGTGCGACGATGGCGGGCTGGAGCTGACCGATACCGAAGACAGCGCGGACTACGCCTCTCGCAGCACCGATCCCGTGCGCATGTACCTGCGCGAGATGGGTGCCGTTTCCCTGCTTGACCGCGATGGCGAAGTCGTCATCGCCAAGAAGATCGAAGAGGGCGAGCTGGATGTGCTCTACGCCCTTGTCGAGGTGCCTGTCGCCATCGAGGAGCTTATCTCCGTTGGCGAAAGCCTCGAAGACGGACGCATCAAGCTGAAGGACGTCGTCAAGACCATCGAGGAAGACGATCCCAGCGAGGACGAGATGAACCAGCGCCAGCGGGTCATCTTCCTGCTCGATGAGATCGGCAAGATATACAAGAAGAAAAGGAAGATCTACGAGAAGCAGGATCAGTGCGCCACGCTCGACAAGCGCGTAGCGGGTATCCAAAACGAAATTCTCGCCTACAAGGAAGAGATCGTCACCAGGCTTCGCGACATCAAGCTCGAAAAGACCCTGATCGACGGCATCATCGAGACCGTGGGCGACTACGTGCGGCAGATGCACAACTGCCAGCGCGACCTTTCCGCGTACCTGCTTTCCACCGGCAAGCCCACTCAGGAAATCCGCGAGCTGTTCGAGAAACTCGACGCCCGCGAGATCAATCCCATGGTCGTCGCCGGCGAACTGGGGCTGACCGTCGAGGAGATGTTCTCCTTCAAGGAAATCATTTCCGGCAAGATCGAAATCTTGAAGCGCCTCGAACTGAAGTGTTGCCATCAGGTGGGCGACCTCGAAGAGGTGCTGTGGCGCATCAAGCACGGCAACAATTCCGCCTCCCGCGCCAAGCAGGAGCTTATCCGCGCCAACCTGCGGCTGGTTGTGTCCATCGCCAAGAAGTACACCAACCGCGGTCTGCAGTTCCTCGACCTTATCCAGGAAGGCAACATCGGCCTCATGAAGGCCGTGGATAAGTTCGAGTACCAGCGCGGCTACAAGTTCTCGACCTACGCGACGTGGTGGATTCGGCAGGCCATTACCCGCGCCATAGCGGATCAGGCCCGTACCATCCGCATCCCCGTGCACATGATCGAGACCATCAACAAGCTCATCAGGACGTCCCGCTACCTCGTGCAGGAACTCGGCCGTGACCCCACGCCCGAGGAAATCGCCGAGCGCATGGACTACCCCATCGACAAGGTCAAGAAGGTCCTCAAGATCGCCAAGGAACCCATTTCCCTCGAAACCCCCATCGGTGACGAGGAAGATTCGAGCTTGGGTGATTTTATCGAGGACAAGAAGGCCGCCGCTCCCGCCGAGGAAGTGGTCAACACCAAGCTCAGCGAGCAGATCGCGAGTGTGCTGTCCGACCTCACCCCCCGCGAGGAGCAGGTACTGCGCAAGCGCTTCGGCATTGGCGAGAAGAGCGACCACACCCTTGAGGAAGTTGGCAAGCTCTTCAACGTCACCCGTGAGCGAATCCGGCAGATCGAGGCCAAGGCGCTGCGCAAGCTACGCCACCCCGTCCGCAGCGCCCAGCTCCGTTCCTACTACGAGAGCTAGACCCGCGAACGCATTCCGGTCCAAAGACGGCCCGCATGGCATCAGCCATGCGGGCCGTCTTCTTTCTGTGGCAGATTCGGTGGAGTGGGGCGGGTGAACGGACCTATTTCATCTTCCGGGGAGTCGGTCCCGATCCGCCGCGTAGTGCCGCTTCTTGTCGTGTATGTGTGCAGGGCTTTGACTCCGCACTCGGGGCGGGATAGACACCCCGCTCATGAATACGTTCCTCTCCCACAAATCCATCATTACCGATTCGTTCCATGCCATTGCGCGCCATTGTGCCCTGTGCCTGTTACTGGCGCTCGTCCTGTGCGTTGATATGGCGGGAGCCGCCACGTTCACGGCTCGCGTCCGTTGGATTCCAGACGGCGATACCATCCGCCTCGCCGACGGACGCTGGGTGCGTCTGGTGGGCATCGATACGCCGGAAACCGGAAAGGACGGCGATCCAGACCAGACGGGTGCGGCCGATGCCCGCGCCATGCTCCGTTCGCTCATCGGTAGGGACAGCGTCACCATCAACACCGTGCAACCACACAAGGACAGGCACGGTCGCCTGCTCGGCACCGTCCGGCTTCGGGACGGCCGGGTGTGCAACGAGGAACTGCTGCGCGTCGGACTGGCCTTTCACTACTGGTTTTCCGGACAGCCGGATTCCATGGTCAAGCGCTACACGGCGCTCCAGAGCGCTGCCATTGCCGGGGAACGAGGCTTCTGGCCAAAGGTACTCGACACGCGTCACGCAAAGCGCAAATGGATAGGCAACGCCCACTCGCGCCGCGCCTTTCCGAAAGGCTCCTCGGCGGCCAAGGATATCCGCCGCAAAAATCAGGTCGAGTTCGACAACCTGCGCGAGGCGCTCGAACAGGGCTACAGTCCGGCGCGGAAGTATTCGCCCTTTGCCCAGTGAGGGACAAAGCTGCATGGCTTTCGCGAAGTGAGGGAAATCCGAACAGACGCGGGAATGGCAACAGGCTCGAAATGGCCGCCATTCCCGCGTTTTTTTGCGTCGAGCCATCGCTTTGGGCTTGAAAACACAATATGTTGAAATACTTGTCTTGTTACAATTATGAAAATCGAATAGTTTCATAATTGGCAAAAAGAGTGTTTTTAGTTTGACGGTGTTGGGTGAAAGCCGTATTCTGGTCAGCCCAATGTGAGATATAAGGGAAGGGGCGCTATCGGTCTTCGCAAGGGGACGTGGCGGTCGGCACCAATCCGGTCGCGAATCGACGCGAAGACCAGCCCGTGCTCATGGACACATGCAAAGAGGACACGCACGCATGAATCGCGCACCAATAGCCAAGGAAAATGATGCCTGCGCAATTATCGCCTTCGTTGATAAGCGCGGCCATTCCTCACACGCAAATATCGTCAAGACCATCGAAGCCCTCAAGAAAATGGCGCACCGTTCAGGTGACATCAACGACGAGGGCGACGGCTGCGGCATAATGACGGACATCCCGCGCGAAGTGTGGGCCGCTCGCCTTGAGAAGGCTGGCCTGTCGCGCCATCTTGCCGAAAGCCGTGGATTTTTCGTTGGGCATTTCCTGCTGCCCCACGCCATCAGGAGCGACGCGGACACCATCATGTCCGGCATTCGGGCCACCTTTGCGGCCAAGGGCATTGAGCTGCTGCACGAGGTGGTGGGTGCCACGCGCGACGAGGAGCTTGGCCCCATGGCCCATGCCGAGGCTCCGCTGTTCTGGCAGGTGGCGGGTATGATCTCCGAGGCCGACCTCGCACGGGGGCCGGAACTGCTTTTCGGCATCCAGATGGAGCTGGAGGTCGTATTCCCGGACATGCACATCGCCTCCCTGTCCGGCGACAGCGTCGTGTACAAGGTGCGCGGCGTTCCGGATCTGCTGGCGCGGGTGTACCCCGAATTGCAGAACCCCGACACCCGCTCCGTGATGACCCTTGGCCACAGCCGCTATTCCACCAACACCCTGCCCACGGTGGAGCGTTCGCAACCGTTCTCCCTGCTTGGGCACAACGGCGAGATCAACACCATCGAGCGCCTGCGCAGCACCGGCCGCACACTCGGCATCGAGCCTGTCCCCGGCGGCAGCGATTCGCAGGATCTCAACCGCATTCTCGAAGGTCTGATCAACCTCTACGGGTTTGATCCCATGGAAGCCTTCGCCATGGTCTTTCCGGCGGTCCATTCCGAGGTCGCCCGCTATCACAAGGATTTGCAGGACGTCTATTCCTTCTACCGCTGGTTCTTCCCCCCGTCGGCACAGGGACCGGCCGCCGTCATCGCCCGCCATGGTCATGTGGTGATGGGCAGCGTCGATGCGCTGGGCCTGCGCCCGCTGTGGTTCGGCGAATCGGATTACGATTTCTTCCTGTCCTCGGAAAAGGGCGTGGTGGACATCGAATTCAACGCCACGGACCCCAAGCCGCTGGCCCCCGGCGAAAAGATCGCCATCATTTCCGGGCAGGGCCGAAGGGGCGTCGTCCTTGACTGCTCCACCTTCCAGCGTCGTCTTGTCACGCTTATGAAGTCCCGCAAGAAGGCGCTCGGTTCCATCCATTCGCTGTATCAGGAAATCCCGCCCCAGAAGGACGCGGTCCCGGCGCTTGCGGATTTCCTTGGCCAGTCCGCCGCATCCGGCCTTTCCGAGGACGAATTGGTGCGGCAGAACGCTCTGGCGGCCCTTGGCTGGCAGAAGTACGACGTGGATATGCGTCACAAGGTCGCCACGACCGGGCGCGCCGTCATCGGGTCCATGGGGCACATGGGACCGCTGGCTTGCCTCAATGAGCAGGCGTTGCCGGGCATCTCCGAATTCTTCAAGGAAAACGTGGCGGTGGTCACCAATCCGGCCATCGACCGCGAGCGCGAGGCTGACCACTTTTCCACGCGGGTCATCCTCGGTGACAGGCCGGACGCCTGGGGCGAGAAATCCCCCTCCGCCGTTGGCCTCATTCTCAAGTCGCCCATCCTGCTTGGCGGGTGCCTTGGCAATGCCGTTCCGCACGCGAACATGGCGGAGATAGCCGCGTCCTTCGGCACGCAGACGCTTGAGGAAGTTCTGTCGTTCTTCACCGCCCAGCGGCGCGACACGGCCCGTGTGCGCGTGCTGGACGCGACCTTCGCCCCGGCGGATGAATCCCTTGCGGCCCGCATGGCCATTCTGTGCGATGAGGCCTGCGAGGCCGTGCGCAACGGGGCCGTGCTGCTGCTTGTGGACGATTCGGCGACCTTTACCGACAGCCGTGTATTCATCGATCCCGGCCTTGCCGTGGCCAGCCTTGGCGCTGCACTCAATGCCGCCGGTCTGCGCCGCGAGTGCTCCATCATCGTGCGTTCGGCAGCCATCCGCAATCTGCACGATCTCATGTTCCTCATGGGCCTTGGCGCGGATGCGCTCAATCCGTACCTCATCTGGCGCATGGCGCGCGAGCATGCCACAGAGTCCCGTCCTGCGGAGGAGGTCATCCGCGTGACCATGGACGTGCTGCAAAAGGGCATGGAGAAGGTGATGTCCACCATGGGCATCCATGAAATCTGCGGCTACGGACGCATTTTCGCCTCCATCGGCCTTGCGGATGATCTGGCCGCCGCGTTCGGCTGCCCCAACTTCTGCGCCAGCCAGGAGCAGGGCCTGTCCTTCGCGCGGCTCCAGCGCATGGCCATCCGTCGCCTTGAGCGCTTCGCAGAGAATGAAGACGCCCAGCTCTGGCGTGATCCGCAGCGCAACGCCAAGGTGGGGCGCGTTCTGCGCGCCGCCGCCGAAGGCCGCACCGGATACCGCGAGATGGCCCGCAGTCTCGAAGAGATCGAGGCCGAAGCGCCGGTGGCTCTGCGCCACCTCTTGAGCTTCCGTAAGGTGGAGAAGGGCGCGTCCCTCGCCATGAGCGATGTGGACATCACCTGCGGCAACCACTCCATGCCGCTGGTCATCCCGGCCATGTCCTTTGGGTCGCAGGGCGAGAACTCGTTTCGCACCTACGCCGAAACCGCGCGCGAACTGAACATCGTGTGCATGAACGGAGAGGGCGGCGAGATTCCCGACATGCTCGGCCGCTACCGGCACAATCGCGGTCAGCAGATTGCGTCCGGCCGGTTCGGCGTGCACATGGACTTCCTCAATTCCGCAGACTTCCTCGAAATCAAGGTCGGTCAGGGCGCAAAGCCCGGCGAGGGCGGACACCTGCCCGGTCAGAAGGTTACCGAGATGGTGGCCGGGGCGCGGCATTGCAAGCCCGGCATCGCGCTCATCTCGCCCTCGAACCATCATGACATCTACTCCATCGAGGACCTTGCCCAGATCATCGCCGAACTGAAGACCGCCAATCCCGAGGCGCGCATCAGCGTCAAGATTCCGGTCACCAGCGGCGTCGGCACCATTGCCGTGGGTGTGGCCAAGGCCGGAGCGGACATTGTGAACATCTCCGGCTTCGATGGCGGCACCGGCGCTGCGCGCGAGCACGCCAAGAAGTACGTGGGCCTGCCTGCGGAAATCGGCGTGTCGTTGGCGCATCGGGCGCTCATCGAGTCCGGCCTGCGCGATGGCGTGGAACTGTGGTGCGACGGCGGCATGCGCTCCGGCGCGGACGTGCTCAAGATGATCATGCTTGGCGCGAACCGCGTGGGGCTTGGCACCGTGAGTCTCATGGGCCTTGGCTGCATTAGCTGCCAGCGCTGCCACCTGGACCTCTGCCCCCGTGGCATATCCACGCAATTGCGCACCAAGGAGCAGGCTGCGGAGCGCGGCGTGAAGGGATTCCACCCTGTGCAGGTGGCCGAGGAAACCGGCAACCTCGTCCGGCTTCTCGGCTACATCGGTGAGGAGATGCGCAGCATCCTCGCCCGGCTCGGCGTGCGTAGGCTTGCCGATGTTGTTGGCCGCACGGACCTGCTGGAACAGATCCGCATGCGGGAGGACATCTCCCTTCGCGAACTGCTCGACGCGCAACTGGCCGACACTCCGGCCCCCATCGCCGCGAGCGTGCGTACCACGCGCAAGCCTTTGGACTATCTGACCCGACTCATTTCCGACATGGCGATGACCTCCTTCAGGAAGAACGAGACCAGAAACGTGCGCTACACAGACGAAGGCGTGCGCAGCGTGGACAGGGCCGTGGGCACCTTCCTCGCCGGAGCCATGAGCCGTGAATTCGGCCCCGCCTCCGATCGCAAGGCCTTCCTGCGGCTCGACGCCTCTGTCCCTGGCAACGGCCTGTGTGCCTTCAACGTCCCCGGCATCGAATGCATCGTGGGCGGCGGAGCGCAGGACGGCACGGCCAAGGGCTGCTTCGGCGGCACGCTCGGCGTGTTCAAGGGCGCGAACTGGCAGGGCAAGCGCATCGACGGGTCCACGGGCAAGAGCTTCGCCTACGGAGCCATCGGCGGCACGCTCATGATCCAGAACTACGCTGACTCCCGCGCCTGCGTGCGCATGTCCGGAGCGGATGCCATCTTCGGCGCCCGCATCACCGAGCCCGTGAATGACGATCTCGGTAATCTGGCCACGCGCGCACATCTCAAGGGCTTTGCCTTCGAGTACATGACCGGCGGCCGCGCCGTCGTACTGGGCGACCCCGGTCCGTGGATGTGCGCTGGCATGACCGGCGGCGTCATCTATCAGTGCCTGTATCCGGAATACGGCTTTACGCGGGCATCGCTGAACCGCCGCCTCGCGACCGGCGCGGACGTGGAGATTCACCCCGTGGACGAGGAGGGGCTTGCCGACGTGAAGTGCCTGCTCACCCGATATGTCGAGGAACTGCGGCGCAGCTTCCAGAACGACGAAGCCGAGGCCGTGCTCGGCCTACTTCGCGAGGCGGGCGACCGTTTCGTCGCAATCGCACCTGCCCACAAGCATCCGCCAAAGGCAGAATAACCCCGGCCTGGCGGCTTCGCATAGACACACCTTCCGTGCTTGTAGGGAGGGAGGCTCCGGTTCGCCGGAGCCTCTTCTTTTGGAAGGCGCGGAAAGCTGGGTGAGCGGTTTAGCCGATGTGGGCCGTGAAATTTCCATTCCTTGTGGCCTATGCGTGGACGGTGGAGAAGGGCAACGCAGGGATGCGCTCGCAACAAAAAGTGTCGTGTGGCGATACATTGCCCGCATCCACTCAGAATTTTTCATCGAACCGTTTTTTTTGGTGAAAGAAAGTATTGACCTGATCCGTAGTTCGTATATAAAAGGGCATTCGTTTGACAGAACGCAGGCGGATGTTGGTACATGGCGTGCCAAGACGCGGTGTTCGTGCCAGGGTGGTTGATAAATGGCATACAACCGTCGCGGCACATGTTATTCCCTTTTTTTCCTTTTGGAGTTATTTCCTTGTCTAAGAACATTTATGTCGGCAACCTGGCCTGGGGCGCTTCTGACGAAGACCTTCATTCTCTCTTTTCCGAGTTCGGTGAAGTGATTTCCGCACGTGTCGTCATGGACCGTGAGACTGGTCGCTCCCGTGGCTTCGGATTTGTCGAAATGGATGACGAAGGCGCTCTTCAGGCCATTGAGGCCCTGAACGGCAACAACTACATGGGCCGTGACCTTCGTGTCAACGAAGCCCAGCCCCGTGAGCGCCGCCCCCGCTACTAGCGGAGACAATGGCACCACGAAGCCCGCCGCAAGGCGGGCTTTTTTGTAAGCTTTCATTGGTGACGCCGCGAGCGTGGCGTCACCAATGTTGGGCTTCTTTTGTTTTATGAAGCCTATCCGCCTTGCGGACAGGCCGAGATGGTTTGTGCTGTCCGCTTCGCCATCGAAAAGCTCTTGCTTCTTCCCCTGTTCAAAGAACCCGCCTAGGCGATCTCGCCCACCTTCGCTGCCGGTCCTTCAATGTTTTTCGCCTCGTTTCAATGAGATCTACGTGAACGTCGTGAGTTGGTACGACGCGTTATTGTCCTTCAGCGCGTGTGCCTTTTCAATGACGCATACTCGATGACATCCATCCGGCAGGGCATCCAAAAGTATCCGGCCGTCCATGGTTTCCACCGAATCCGAGGCATGCCATGTCCCCTCATGGGGGCGTTGATTCCAGTTGGCATTCGGACCTCGTGGCCTCCTTCCCCCGCACGATTTCGTGCATCCGCCCACCGAATCTGCTATCATCCCGATTTCCGGTAATATTTTCCTGATTGCTCGCTCACCGCGAGGCGCTGCAAAAATGATGAGCAATATCAAAGTGTAGAGTTTCTCATGGGATTTTCGTGAAAAAGTCATGAAGAATAAGCGGGGTGGTCATGCGGCGTCGGATCCCTTTTGTTGCCCTGTTCGCCTGTCTCAACCTTTTCCTGAACCTGTGGATTCCACCGGTCATCGCGGCGGAATATCCAGTTCTTTCCAGTCACTACATCTCCGCTCCCCCAGTCGTTGACGGCCAACTCGACGATGTGTGCTGGCACGAGGCTCACTGGTCCGACATCTTCGTCGATCTCGTCCACGGAACCCCCGCATGGCTCGATTCGCGCTGCGCCATGGAGTGGGACGAGCGCGCGCTCTACATCGCCTTCCGTTTCGAGGAACCGAATGTGACGGCGAACCTGACAGAGCGCGACGCACCCATATATATGGATGATGACGCGGAGGTTTTCATCGCCGGTCCCGATGCATATTACGAGCTGGAAATCAACGCCTTCGGCACCGTCTACGAAGTGCTGTGGATATGGGACGACGCCTTCGACCCGCAGGGTGCGCACGCCGGGGCGGAATTCTCGGGGCGCACCATGCGGCTGGCCGGAATCGGAAGCCACCGACATCCACGGGGGATGCGCACGGGCTTTCTGGATTGGGATTTGCCGGGGCTCGTGACGGCCGTACGGATTCAGGGAACCGTGAACGACGATACTGACGTCGACGAAGGCTGGACGGTGGAGGTGGCCATCCCGTGGACGGGATTGCGCCGTATTCTTCCGGATGCCCCCATGTCGCCGCAGCCGGGGTGGACCTTCCGTGCCGACTGCTCGCGGTTCAGGCATCGCGACAGTGCAGGGCGACGCATCGACCCGCCGAACGGCTGGGCGCTTGGGCCGCATGGGCAGTTCGATTCGCACATGCCGGAGAAATTCGCCCGCGTGATCTGCGCGCCCTGAATGCAGACACGGCGCGTCAGCGTTCCGCGATACGCTCGCGCAAAAGCTCGATTCGTCGCCGATTCACGCCAAAATCCCAGTATCCCAAGCGGGAAGCGCTGCGGATATGGACGCGCCCTTCGGATTCCACGTACAGGCATTCGAGATCGTCTCTGAATCCGAAGATTCTGCTGCTGAACACCGCGTGAAGATACGCGCCATCCACGGAAACGATATCGACGCCGGGCATGGATTCGATCACCGCTTTTAGTCGATTCATTACGGACACCGTGTTTCCGCTCATCCGCAAGGGCGCGATGCCGTGGCGGTCATCCGCCAGCGACGACACACAGTTGGGGCTGCCGGGGCATGGAGCAAGTCGTTCGCGCAGGGCGTCAGCGCCACCGGAACAGCCGGAGCAGGCCGCAAGGGCGAGCGTTCCGGCAAGGGCCGTCATAAGCATGCGTCTGATCATCATGCGTCCATTGTAAAGGAAAAGACCACGCGCAGGAAGTTCGGCATGCAGCGAACGCCTCATGATGTCCCTCGCGCGCGGGCCGGAGTCGGGCCGTTCCATCTAGTGGTCAGCACCTTGAGCCACAGGGGCGGGAGTACGGTGGTTACGATGATGACGAAGATCAGCGCGGCGTGGGTTTCGGGCGGAAAAAGCCCGGTCCGATGCCCGACCTCGGCGAAAACGAGGCCCACCTCGGCACGCGGAACCATCGAAATGCCGATGAGCCGCTTCTCGCGAATGGAGAAGCCCCCGGCGAGAAAACCGGCCGCGTACTTGCCGATGATTCCCGCACCAAGCAGGAGCAGGGCGGGAAGCCAGAATCCCGAATCGCCCCAGTCGATGGCGCGCATGTCCACGGAAAGCCCGACCGTGACGAAGAAGATGGGCGTAAGAAGCTGCATGATGGGCCGGATGCGATCATGCAGAAGTTCGATGAAGACCTTGTCCGTGCGGACCGTGCGGCCGAAGAAGAAAGTCGTGTCCTGCGAAAGCACGCATCCCGCCGCGAAGGCCCCGAGGATTTCCGGCACGCCGAACCTGCGGCAGAGGGCGGCGAAGAGGAGCAGGCTGGCCACATGGATTGCCGGAAGCAGCCCCGGCACCTTGCGCCGCTGGCGCAGGATCATGACGAGGTGCGACACGTGCCCCGCCGCAAGCGGTACGAGGGCCAGAAGAAGCGCCACGGAGCCGGTGATGGTCAGTATGCGCATCCCGTCCACACTTCCCGTCACGGCGAAGTCGTACAGAAAGGCGAGCAGGACGACGCCGATCACATCGTCCACGATGGCCGCGCCGACGATGACGCGGGCATAGTCGTGCGAGCCGTGGCCTATGTCCTCAAGCACGCGCACCGTCACACCGATGCTTGTGGCGGCCATTGTGCCACCAGCGAAAAGCGCGACAGGAGCGGGCACGCCGAGCAGGCCGGAAAGTCCCCAATAGACGAGAAACAGGGGCAGCATGGCCCCGGCAAAGGCCACCGCCACGGCGCTACGTCCGGCGCGGACCAGCTTGCCAATGTCGGATTCGAGACCGATGCGGAAAATGAACAGCATGATGCCGAGTTCCGCGAGAAATGAAATGATCTCGTTGACGTGGACGATGTCGAGCAGGCTCGGACCAAGCAGGATGCCCGCGAGCATCTCGCCGAGTACAGACGGCATGCCGAATCGCGAGGCTATTTCCCCGAACAGACGGGCTGCAACGATGATGAAGAAGAGCGTGACATAGATGGATGTGTAATCCATTGCAGGCACCCCATGCCGAGATCCGGCGGTTTGGAGGATGCTACACCGTCCGGTTGCGAAGGGAAAGGGCAGGGGTTCCAAAGGGATGCGATTGTGGAAAGAGGACGTGCCGCGCCGGGATGGGCGGGGCGTGGGCACGCGTTCACCATGCGCAGGGCCGAGGGAGGCGCGATGGGCCAAAAGCGGGCGCAATACAGACAAAGCAACGTTTCCCGGGCGGGTTACGGTTGACGAAAACCAGCCGAGGCCTTATCAGGATTCGTTGCAGCCTGTTCATTTACGTAGCTGCATGATACAAGCTCCATACGTCCGCCCCGGGGTGTCCCGATGGTGGCGATGATTGCCAACACTTCACTAGGAGGCCAAATGTTTTTCGCTGACGTAGCCTACGCCATGGGCGCCGGTGCGCAGGGCGCAGAGGGCGCGGCCAATCCCATCATGGGAATGATGCCCCTCATCCTGATGTTCGTCATCTTCTACTTCCTTCTCATTCGCCCGCAGCAGAAGAAGGCCAAGCAGCACAAGGAAATGCTCGCCGCCCTCAAGAAGGGCGACTGGGTTCTCACCGGCGGCGGTTTCTACGGCCGTATCGTTGAGATTCGGGAAGACGAGCTCGTTGTCGAACTCGGCGACGAGAACGAAGTCATCATGAATCGCGCCTTCGTTTCCAGCGTTCTGGAGAATGCCCCCAAGAGCTTCTCCGGCGCCAAGAACGACAAGAAGAAAAAGTAACGGAGACGCGGCCATTGTCCGCCTCCATGCATGTAAGGCAAGCGAGACGCCGAGCTGGCTGTTCAGTTCGGTCAACCGCTTGCCTTTGCTATTGATAAGACGTATTTATTTAAGGCTTTTCACTGGCAGTTGGCGCGTCGGATTCCCGTGCGCGCCGTGTTTTGTCTGGACCCCGAGGAGAAACAATGAAAGGGAGCCTGCGTTACCGCATCATTCTCGCCCTGTTCGTGGGCGTGCTCGGACTCGTCTACGTGCTGCCCTCGTTCGTCGGCAAGGATTCTCCGCTGAAGAACGTGCTGCCCGCTGATGAGATCAGTCTCGGCCTCGACCTGAAAGGTGGCGTGCACCTGACTCTGGGCGTGGATATCCCCAAGGCCATCGAGTACAACCTGAACCAGCTGGGGCAGGACATCCGTTCCGCGGCACGCGAGGAAGGCATCGCCGTCCTCAAGCCCGCCGTGAGAGCCGGAGAGAAGCTCGACTTCACGCTGCTCAAGTCCGAGCAGCAGAAGGCTCTTGATGAGCTTCTGAAGCAGCACTACCGCGTGCTTAAGGTCGATGCCCGCGAGGCCGACGCCGATGGTAAGGTGCGCTACACGATGGAAATGACCCCCGAGTATCGGCGCGACGTTGCGAAGCTGACCGTCGATCAGGTGCTCAAGACCATCCGTACCCGCATCGACCAGTTCGGCGTGGCCGAGCCCGACATCCGCCGCCAGCAGGACGACCGCATTCAGGTCCAGCTGCCCGGTCTCGATGACCCCCAGCGCGCCATCGACATCATCGGCCGCACCGCGCACCTCGAGTTCAAGCTCGTGGACGACGCTGCCGATCTGACCAAGGCGGAGAAGGGCATCATCGCTCCGGGCCGCGAACTGGCCGCACTTAAGAAGCTCCGCGCCGACGGTACCTACGGCCAGCAGCCCATCGTCCTCAAGAAGGATGCCGTGCTGTCCGGCGAGTACATCACCGATGCCCACGTGAGCTACGACAACTTCGGCCAGCCCTACGTCAGCATGACCTTCAACCCCCGCGGCGCACGCATCTTCGCACGCGTCACCGGCGAGAACGTCAAGAAGCGTCTGGCCATCGTGCTCGACGGCGAAGTCTACTCCGCGCCGAGCATTCAGGACAAGATCGTCGGCGGACGCGCCCAGATCACCGGCTCCTTCTCCGACACCGAGGCCGCCGACCTCGCGCTGGTGCTGCGCTCCGGCGCGCTGCCCGCTCCGGTCAAGGTGCTTGAGGAAAGAAGCGTTGGCCCGTCCCTCGGACAGGAATCCATCGACAAGGGCGTTACCGCCGCATTCGCCGGATTCATCCTCGTGCTCGGCTTCATGGCCGTGTACTACGGCTTCGGCGGCATCGTGGCCGACCTCGCCCTCGTGTTCAACATCGTGCTGATCATGGCCGGTCTGGCCGGTTTCGGTGCCACGCTGACCCTGCCGGGCATCGCGGGCATCATCCTGACCATCGGCATGGCCGTGGACGCCAACGTCATCATCTTCGAGCGCATCCGCGAGGAACTGCGCCGCGGCCTTACCCCGCGTGCGGCCATTGACGAAGGCTATTCCAAGGCCACCCTGACCATTCTCGATGCCAACGTGACCACCATCCTCGCCGCCGTGATCCTGTACCAGTTCGGTACCGGCCCCATTCGCGGCTTCGCGGTCACTCTGACCCTGGGTATCCTGGCCTCCATGTTCACGGCCATCTTCGTGACCCGCATCCTGTTCGACATGTGGGCCGCCAAGGCCAAACCCGGCGCCAGCCTGAGCATCTAGGGGAGTTACTGAGATGGGACTGCAAATCATCAAGTCTGATACGCATATCGATTTCGTCGGCATCCGCAAGTTCGCCTTCATGATCTCGCTTGCGCTGATCCTGCTGGGCGTTGGCTCGCTCATCATGCATGGCGGCCCCCGCTACGGCATCGACTTCGCGGGCGGCATCAACGTGCAGGTGAAGTTCGACAAGGAAATCGAAATCGACCACCTGAAGACGATCCTGCGCGACGGCGGCCTTGCCGACACCACCGTGCAGACCTTCGGCCTGCCGCAGGACAACGAGTTCATCATCCGCGTCTCCGCACTGAACGTCACCACCGACGAGGTGCGGACCAAGGTCGAGACCACGCTGAACGCCGACATGGGCAACTCCGGCTACAAGATCCAGCGTCAGGAAATGGTCGGCCCCAAGGTCGGCGCGGACCTGCGCGAAAAGGCCCTGGAGGCCATGTTCTACGCCGTGCTGCTCATCGCCATCTACATCTCCGGCCGCTTCGAGGCGCGCTGGATCGTGGCGGGCATCATGGCGGCGGCTCTGGCTGGCGGCATCTACCTGCTGGAGCTGGTCAACCTGCCCATGAGCCTGCTCATCGTGGCAGCCATGTTCATCACCATCGGCCTGTGCTGGTACCTGAAGCTCAACTACGCCCTCGGCGCGGTCGTGGCGCTCATTCATGACGTCATCATCACCGTCGGCGTGTTCTCGCTTCTGGGCAAGGAGTTCGACCTGACCATCGTCGCCGCGCTCCTGACCATCATCGGCTACTCGCTGAACGACACCATCATCGTGTTCGACCGAATCCGCGAGAACCTTCGTAATGGCCTCGGCGACACCTTCGCCGACACCATCAATAGGTCCATCAACCAGACCCTGTCCCGTACGCTTCTGACCTCCGGCACGACCCTGCTGGTTGTCGCAGCCCTGTACGTGCTGGGTGGCGGCGTCATCCACGACTTCGCCTTCGCGCTGCTCATCGGCGTGGTTATCGGTACCTACTCGTCCATCTTCGTGGCCAGCCCCATCCTGATGGGCATCGGCCCCTCGGCGCAGCCCGTCGAGGAGGAAGGCGCGGCGGCCTAGCCGTTTCGTCGGACGATACGCAATGAAAAGCCCCCGGTTCCGAAAGGAGCCGGGGGCTTCTTCTATGCCCTGATCGAGGTGTCGAAAGGCGAAACGGCATGCGACGCCGGATGCGCGAATCGCTCGGCATGTTGCCAACGAAATGCCGCCACCTCAAAGCGCGCCGCAAAGTCTTTCGCTTCGAACGAAACGCGCGAAGTCGCATTCGCCGACTCAGGAAGTCGGCTCGTCCCGCCTATCCCCCGGCAAATGGCGCAGACACACCCAGAGACGCACGGAATCGCGTGCTGGCGATTGGCGGGCGTCGGAGTCGCAAAACGCCGCAGAATGGCATGCCCAGCCGAAATTCGGCGCTAGCAGATATGGAGTGGATAGTTGATGGTGCCGAGACAGTCCAGAATGTCCTGTTCCCAACTGTCGCGGCTGAACTGGGGACTACGGCCGTAGCATTCGCCGGGGCGACGCGTCGCCTCGCTGACCACCAGCGCGCTCAGGTTCGGGCGGTCGTTGGCTACGCACCACTCCTCGATGCGGGCCAGCGGCTCGCACAGGCAGATGGCATGGCGCTTTTCCCTGTCGAGCATCTCGCAGAGGTCACCGTAGGAGAGCATTCGGGGCGGCACGTCGTCCGCGGTGACGCGGGGCTTTCTGACGCGCCGCTGATGGTAGAGGAGCGTGTTGAGCACTTTGACGGAGAAGGGCGTGAGCGAAGAATTGTCGAACATGCGAAACCTCCTTGAAAGTGTCCTTTCAGGTGCCTTACAAAATAGATTCGCAAATGACAACACAAACAGGAACGCCTTTCGCGGTGAAGCGAAAGGCGTTCCTAAATTCAAGGCATGGGCCTTTGTTTTACAAGGGCTGACAGGCGCGTTCGCAGTGCCCATCGTTGCATGAAATTATCGCTCATGCAGTGATCACTTGCGGTAATGACAGCCCTTGCTTTCCTTGTTGCGCATGGAGGCAAGGGTCACGATGTACGCGGCGTAGCACCCGTGGAAGAGGTCCACCAGCGGGCGGGAAATGGGCGTTTCGCGGTAGAAGTCCTGCAGGTGGCGGTAGAGGTTGCGCATGTCGTCGAAGGCGCGCTTGAGGCGCTGCGTGGTGCGCGTGATGCCCACGTAGTTCCACATGGTGGAGCGTATGGTGGCCCAGTCCTGCGCGATGAGGGCCGGGTCCTCGTTCTCGGTGTCTCCTGCGGCCACCCAGTCGGGCATGGACTCCGCCAGCCGTTTGGGCAGGGCGTTCTTGTGCGAATGGCGGGACGCGATGTCGTGCGCGGCGGAAACGCCCCACAGCAGGCCTTCCAGCAGCGAGGTGCTGGCAAGGCGGTTCGCGCCGTGCACGCCGGTGCAGGCGCATTCACCCACGGCGTAAAGGCGCGAGAGCGTGGTCCGGGCGCGGGTGTCCGTGAGCACGCCGCCGCAGAAGTAGTGGGCGGCGGGGACGACGGGAATCGGCTCCCGCGTGACGTCAACGCCGATCTCGCTACATTTCTTGCAGATGGTGGGGAAATACGCATGGATGTCGCGCGAGACGTAGTTGGCGGCGTCAAGGTAGACGCAGTCCGCCCCGGTGGCGAGCATCTCTTCCTGAATGGCGCGGGTGACGATGTCGCGCGGGGCGAGGTCCGCGCGCGGATCGTAGCGCGACATGAAGGCCTCGCCCTTGTCGTTCAGGAGCCGCGCTCCGGCTCCGCGAACGGCCTCCGAAATGAGGAAGCGCCTCGGGGCGCGGTGGAAGAGGGCGGTGGGGTGGAACTGCACGTACTCTGCGTTGATGGTCTTGGCCTTGGCGCGCGAGGCCATGACCATGCCGGAGCCGATGGACGACGCGGTATTCGTGGTGTGCAGGTAGACCTGTCCGATGCCGCCCGTGGCGAGTATCGTGTAGTCCGCGAGCACCGTCTCGACCTGGTTGAGTTCCTGGTTGAAGACGTACGCGCCGCAGCACTGATTGACCAGATGATACTTGAATTCGAGGGAATTGGCGTGGTGATGGCTGGTAAGCAGGTCAATGGCGGTCCGGCCGGTGAGCAGGGTGATGTTTGGATGCTTGCGCACCGCCTCCACCATGCGGTCCATGATGGCCCGGCCGGAATAGTCCGCGCAGTGGGCGATGCGCGGCTTGCCGTGTCCGCCCTCACGGATGAGCTCCAATTCGCCATCCGGGTCGCGAGCGAAGGCGACGTCGAGCTTCTCCACCAGCACGCTTCGGACAGCCTCCGGTCCCTTGCGGGCGAGGAAGCGTACGGCGCGGGGATTGTTGATCCGCCAGCCAGCCGTGTAGATGTCCTCTTCGAGATCGCGGGGGTTCTCGTCGTGGGCCTTGTAGACGATGCCGCCCTGCGCGAGGGCGGAGTTGCCCTTGTCCGGCGCGTCGTCCGCCGTGAGGAGCGTTACCTGTATGCCTGCGTCGGCAAGGGTGAGGGCGCAGGCGGAACCGGCGATGCCGGAACCGATGATCAAAGCCTCGGTCTTGTAGCGATAACTGTGCATGTTCCTGCTCGATGACGTTCGCAATGCCGACAGGCCGGAAAACGGACTTCGGGCCGCACCCGTTGCGGGGGGGCATGGCGCACGCCTGCCGAAAGCGCGTCTGCCATGCCCTGTTCCCGTAAGCGGCCCGGAGCCGTTCAAGCGGTCTGCACGGAAAGGGTTGATGTTTCCAATCGGCTAGGCACAGGCTTCGAGCATGCGCTCCAAGGCGATGCGGGCGTAGTGCACCGTATCGTCCGGCACGCGCACCGGCTCGGAGTTCTCCAGATTTTCAAGGGTTTCCGCCAGCAGGCGCTCGGTGGTCAGTGCCATGTTGGCGCAGGAGCTGGGGACCAGCGGCCGGATGCGCTTGTCGCCCCGGTACTGCTTGGCAAGGCGCTCCACGAGATTGATCTCCGTGCCGACGTAGATGGTCGCCTCCGCAGGTGCGTTGGCCACATACTTAATGATGAAGGACGTGGAGCCTGCGGCGTCGGCCTTGCGGACCACGCCGGGGCGACACTCGGGATGCACCACAATCAACGCATCGGGGTCGCGCTGGCGGATTTCGTCGATCTGCCCCTCGCGGAAGCGCTCGTGGATGGAGCACAGGCCGGGCCACAGGAGGAGCCGCGCCGCCGTGGCGCTCTTCACGTCGATGTGGGAACCGTTGCCGCGGATGTCGAGCTGCATGCGCCGGTTGGCGGGCACGCCGAGCTGATCGGCTGTGTTGTTGCCGAGGTTGCGATCCGGGAGGAAAAGGACCGTCTCGCCGCGCTTGAGTGCCCACGCCAGCATGGTTTTCGCGTTGGCCGAGGTACACACGGAACCGCCGTAGCGTCCCACAATGCCCTTCACGGCGGCGGAGGTGTTGACGTAGGCCAGCGGGATGACGCTCGCGCCGTCCTCGGTGAGGCGGCGCATGACGCAATCAAGCAGGTGGGCGGGAGCCATGCCGGACATGGTGCATCCGGCCGAAGGCGCGGGGATGATGACCTTCTGGTCCTCACCTGCGAGCATTGCCGCCGTCTCGGCCATGAAGCTCACGCCGCAAAAAACGATGTATTCCGCCTTAAGCGACGGAACGTGCCGTGCCAGCTCCAGTGAATCTCCCTTGAGATCGGCATGCAGGATGACGCGCTCGTGCTGGTAGTGGTGCGCCATGATTACGAGATCTGATCCGCGCTGCTTCCTGATGTCAGTGATGATCTGCGTGTGGTTGGAGCTCATTGTCTCATCCATTCGTTATGCGGACACGCATGCTGAAATCCGCTGCCGGGGCCGAGTGGGTCAGCCTGCCCACCGACACGAAATCCGGACCGATTCGACCAATGTCCGCAATGGTGGAAAGATTCACCCCGCCGCTTACTTCGGATTCGATACCCTCGGGTATGCGGGCCAGAGCATCGCGCAGCGTTGCGGGGTCCATGTTGTCGAGCATGATGCGATCGACGCCAAGGGCAACGGCTTCCGACACGTCATCGAGCGTGCGGCACTCGACCTCTATGGGGGGGCAGGGGGTGTAGGCTCTTCGCAGGGCCTGAACCGCCGGACTGATGCCGCCCGCCTGATCGATGTGGTTGTCCTTGAGCATGAGCATCTCGGCAAGATCCATCCTATGGTTTTTGCCGCCACCCAGCAAGACTGCGTATTTTTCCGGATATCTGAGGCAGGGGAGAGTCTTTCGCGTGTCGAGGAGCACGGTGCGCGTTCCCGCCAGCGCATCGACGTAGCGGCGGGTGAGATTGGCTATCCCCGAGAGATGACAGACGAAATTCAGGATGACGCGTTCCGCCTTGAAGGCGACGATGGGCGAGCAGGCGAATTCGGCGACCACGGTGCCGGCGGAAACGGTGTCGCCATCGGCGTGGTGGAAGGTGACGTCGTGTGGCCTTTCGAGGCCGAGGGCGTCCAGAACGAGGTCGATGACGGGCAGTCCGGCACAGATGGTTTCCTCCTTGGCGAGGATGACGCAATGCGCCACTTCGTTTCCGGTGAAAACGGCATGCGACGTGAGGTCCGCACCATCTTCATCAAGCGCGAAAATGATTGCCCGCCGCAGATAGTCACCTGCTACCCCCTGGAAAAATGCATCGAATGGCGTATGGTTCATGGCGTACCCGCGAGGGTTGGAGTTGTGTCTGTACACGGCTCGTACGGTATGGGCCAATGCGAGTCAAGTTCCCCGATTCTTTTGACCTTGAACAGCATTTGGGGTACCCCACAACGGCTATGACGGAAAAGGAAAGAATCACCTCGCAGTTCGGTCCGCAAGGGCCGGACGGGCAGGCTGTCCCGCAGCCGCAGGAAAACCCCGCCGCCGAATTCGAATTCGCGCATCCGGCGGACGGTGCGGAACTGCTGGAGAGTCTGCCGCTCGAAGAACAGGTGGAGGTGATCACCACACTTGAGCCTGAGGACGCGGCCGAATTCATTGCCGAAATGGAACGGCATGATCGCGCCCGGCTCATGAAGGATCTGCCTCCGGACTACGCAGCCGACCTGCTCGGACAGATGTCGCCCGACGATGCGGCGGACATTCTGGACGACCTCGACGATGCCCACCAGCAGCGACTGCTGCAACGGGTCGAGCAGGAAGAAGCGCTGGAAATCGAAACCCTGCTGACATTCGACCCCGACACCGCCGGTGGGGTCATGAACACCGAGGTGACGGTCCTTGACCAGAACCTCACCGCGGATCAGGCCATCCAACTCATCCGAAGCGCCGCAGAAGAATCCGAGATTCCCTACTACGCCTATATCGTCGATGAAGCGGACCACCTCATCGGCGTGCTTTCGCTGCGCAATCTCATGCTCAGCCGCCCCGGCCAACGCCTGCGCGACGTGCTGGGAAAGCAGCACCTCGTCTATTCGTACTTCGATGTGGACAAGGAGGAAGTGGCCCAGAAGCTCACGCACTACAACTTCCTCGCGCTGCCTATCGTGGACCGGGAGATGCGCCTGCTCGGCGTGGTCACCCACGACGACGTCATCGACATCATCCACGAAGAGGCTAGCGAGGACATGCTGGGCATGGTCGGCGCCGGTCAGGACGAGACCACGGATACCCCGTGGTTGCAGTCCGTGCGCATGCGCCTGCCGTGGCTTCTGGTCAACGTCCTCAATTCCGCGGTCTCCGCGTGGGTGGTGCACCTTTTCGAGGGAACCATCACCCAGATGGCCATCCTTGCGGCGCTCATGCCCATCGTGGCCAATCAGGCCGGAAACTCCGGCCAGCAGTCGCTGGCGGTCATCATCCGCCAGTTGGCCATGGAGGCCTTCGACCGCAAGCGCGCATGGCTCGCCGTTGCGCGCGAGGCCAGAATCGGCCTGCTCAACGGCATTATCGTGGGCATACTGGTCATGGTCGGCGTGTCCCTGCTGACTCACAAGATCGAACTCGCCTTCGTGATGAGCCTCGCACTCGGAGTGGACATGTGCATCGGCAATGTCGCCGGCGCGTCCATCCCGGTCGTGTTCAAGGAACTCGGCCGCGACCCCGCGCAGGCGTCGAGCATCTTCCTGACCGCCCTGACGGACAGCGCGGGCTTCCTGACCTTCCTCGGGTTGTCGTCGCTGCTGTTGTTCTGAAACGAATCATCATACCACAAAACAAAGGGCCGCACCGGAATTCCGGTGCGGCCCTTTTGTGTGTATCGCGATGAAATCTATTCCAGACCGAGCTGCTTGAGCAGGTCGTCCACGTCGCCCTGCGAGGTGCCGCCCTGCGGGCCCTTGAGTTCAGATGCCGTCTGGCGCGCTTCTTTAGCGATTTCCTCGGTGTCGCGCTCCGGCTCCTCGTCGCGCTTCTTCACGGCAAGGCCAGTGGACACGTAGAGGCTGAACACGACTTCCTCGATGCGCTTGAGCGCGGAGACGATGCGCTTGATGCGCTGCCCGGTAAGGTCCTGAAAGGAGAGGGCGGTCATCACGTCGATGAGGTCCGAGGTGTGGGTGTCGTTGAGTTCGATAAGGCGGTTCACGCTGTCCTTGCTGGCTCCGCCGCTGCGGAATTCGCGCAGCAGCTTGCCGGACTGGGCGATCATCTCCTGATGCTTCTCCACGATGTCCATGATGCGCACAGTGGCGTCCTCGGTGGACTTGAGAATCTCGTCCAGCTGGTCCGAGGCCTCGGTGATGAGCTGATCGGTCTCGCTGCGAGAGCCGGAAGACAGGGAGGCGGCAGAATCGTTCTGCTTGGCCTTCTTGATCTCCTTGTAGATTTCCTCAAGACCGTGACGCATGTCGTCGTTGACCTTGCGGAAGAACTCGCCGTCCTTGATCTCCTTGTTGAGGCTCTTCGTCAGGACGTTGGTGACCTCCTTGACGATGGCGTCCTTGATGACGGCATCCAGCCCGGCAACGACGCTCTGCGTCACCTGCTCGACCAGTTGATCCAGCTGCTTGTCGATCTTGGGGGTCATGCTGTTCCCTCCGGACGGTTGGCGCTTCCGGCTACTCCGCCCATTTCTTTTCACGGATACGCTCGCGTTCCTCCCTGAACACGAACCTGACGATGGCCTCCTGATCACTTTCGCGCACGCTGGTGAAGGTCACGTTCCATACGGGGCGCTCGTTGACGGTGCGCACCTGCGTGACCTTGCCCACGGCAGCGGCGACACGGAAGGGAAACTGAGCCAGAAGCAGCGCGAACTCCAGCCTGTCGCCAACGGCGAAGGCGCAGTCCGCGCAGGTGAAGCCGAGACCGGAGCCGGAGATTTCCACGATCTCGATGCGGCTGTCGAACTCGCTTTCGAGCCGTTCCACGCTCATGAGCCCAAGCAGGGTGTCGAGCTTGGCGTTGACGGCCTCAAGAAAACGCACAAGCGGTTCCTGAAGCTTCACCCCGGACAGGTCGAGGGCGTCGTCTTCGGCTGCGGAAAGCTGCTCCTGAAGCATGGGCAGATCGGAGGCCGAATCCATCCGGCGGACATAGCCGCGAATTCTGGTCGGAACGCTGGAAAATTCCCGTGTGTTCATCTTCGGCCTCCGAACCTATGCTACCAGTCTTCGTCGAGTTGCACATTCATGGCGTTGACGGGGCAGACGCGGGTACACATGCCGCAGGCGGTGCACTTCTCGGAATCGAACTGGATACGCCGGGTGGCGCGGTCGAGGTGCAAAGCCTTGGACGCGCACAGCGCGGTGCACATGCCACAGTCGATGCAGGCTTCCTCGTCGCGGAATATCTTCTGCGCCACCACCTGCACCTTGATGCCCTGCTCGGAGAGGTAGGCGATGCCCTTGGTGTAGTTCTCCTCACTGCCGGTCAGTTCGAGGGTCAGCGAACCCTCCTGCCGGGGCGAGATGGACGCCTGAAGGATGTTGAAGGTGAGGTCGAACAGCCGGGTCAGATTGCAGACCACGGGGCGGCCGGAGCTTTCCGGGGGGAAGGAGAGGTGAACGATCTTGCGATGAGCCTTGATGACGTCTTGCATGATGTATCCGTCAATCGTCCGGTGCCGTCGGCAGCCGGAGCAGATGTTACTGCTGTCCCTTGAGCAGGGCCGTTGCGCGCCGTGCCTCGGGGGACTTGGGGAACTTCTCGACCACGTCGTGCAGCAGCAGGCGTCCCGCCTTCACACGGCCAAGGCGCATGAAGGACAGACCCTGTTTGAGCAGGGCAGTGGGGTACTTGGGGCTTTTCTTGTGGCCGTCCAGCACTTCCTGATACTTGAGCACGGCGCGGGCGTAGTCCTTGAGCTGGTAGTAGCATTCGCCCTGCCAGAACAGAGCGTTGGCCACCAGTTCATGCTTGGGGAAGTTCTCCACAAACTCCTCCCAGCGGGCCTGGCCCTCGGCGTACTTGCGCTCCTCAAAGAACTTGCGGCCCGAATCGTAGAGCGCCTTGGCCGGGTCCGCATTGGCGGCGACGGCCGGGGCAGCGGGCTTTTCGGGCTGCGCCGCGGGGGTGGCCGGTTCCATGTCACCATTGGCCGGAGCCTCTGCGGTGGCATTGGCGGCATCGGCCGCAGCCGCACCGTCGGTGGCGGTTGCATTGGCCGCAGGCGCGCCAGCGGCCTGCTCGGCGGCCTGACGCTCTGCGCGCATGGCCGCGAGATCGACATCCACGCCAAGCTGCGAGGTCATCTGCTGCCATGCGGAGTGCACGTCGCGCATGTCGCCGGAAAGGGCATTCACGGACTTGCGGTTGGCATCCGTGGCGGCCTGCTGTTCGTCCAGCGCACGGCGCAGGCTTTCCACCTCGCCCTGCAACGACGCCAGCTCAAGGCGCATGCTCTGCACCTGCGACCAGGTGTCCGCCTGCTGCGGGTCGGGCGTGGAGAGGTCCGTGACCTTCTGTTCGATGCCGTCGATGCGAACCTTCTGCGCGTATACGCGGTCGTCGAGGGTTCTGATGTCGTCGGGATTCACGCATGCGGTCAGCGTGAGACTCATGATTCCCAGCGCGAGCATTCGTTTCATGATGCGTATCTCCGTCCTCTATTCCTTCCACAGACAAGATAGACGATTCCTCCGATAAACGGAATAAAGACAGCCAAGGCCAACCAGACCATCTTTTCCTGATGCGAAGGGAATTCGCGCCAGAACGCGTGCCAGATTGCCCAGAAACTCAAGGAAAGGCAAACGGCGACCATGGCTGCGATGATGGCCAAAAGTGCAGGGGAGAATGTGGAGATGTCAACGAGCATCGTCTGTGAACTCTCCTGTGCGGCTATTCGTTCGTTTCGCCGCTGTTGCCGGTTTTCAGAAGGGTGAGCGTGAGTGCGCAAACCCCAAGACAGATGGCGATGTCAGCCACGTTGAAGGCGGGCCAGTGCCATGCCCCCACGTGGAAATCGAGAAAGTCGATCACCGCGCCGATGCGGATGCGATCGACCAGATTGCCGAGCGCGCCGCCCAAAACGAGGCCGAGTCCGCATACGGACAGCCGGTCCGCGCAGTGGGAGCCGCGCAGCAGATAGAGAATCAGCCCGACAGCCGCGAGTGCCGTGACGATGAAGAACGTCGTCTGCCACTCGATGTCGGTCCGGTTCAGGAACCCGAAGGCCGCGCCCCGGTTGAGCACGTGCACCATGTTGAAGAACCCGGGCACGACCGGAAATCCTTCCCAGAGCGGGATGGATGCGGCGACCCGGGCCTTGGTGACCTGATCGAGGGCGAGAACGAACCCGGCAATGCCGAGTGCGGTGGTGTAACGCGCGCGCATGGGGTTGTTGTGTATCCTCCATGTTCAAAGGCCCGGGCACGGTCTGCGCCGCACCCGGGCCATTCAGGCGGTAATGGGGCTGCGCGTGAGGCTATTCGGCCTCGGCAGCCATCACTGCGGCGCAGCGGGGGCACAGCGTGGGATGCGTGGCATCGGTGCCAAGCTCCTCGGAATGCACCCAGCAGCGCTCGCACTTGTCTCCCTTGGCGGGAGCAACGGTGATGCGCAGTTCCTCGACTTCTTCGCTGGTGAAGGCATCGGCGGGAGCCTCGGCCAGCGGAGCGAGCGTCAGGCTGGAGATGATGCACAGCTCGCGCAGGTCCAGCCCCTCGATGGAAAGATCCTCCAGCAGGTCCTCGCGGGCGAAGACCGTGATGGCGGTATCGAGGCTGTGGCCCACGGTTCCGGCCTTACGCACCGGCTCGATGGCGCGGATGATCTCGCCGCGCACGGCGGAGATGGTATCCCAGCGGTGACGCTCCTCCTCGGAAAGGAGGTAGCTCTCGTCCATCTTGAAGCGCATGGCGAACACGGTGGGAACGCCAGGATGCAGCGCCTCGGGCAGGCTCTGGAAGGCCTCTTCCGCGGTGAAGGAGAGGACCGGCGCGATGTCGCTCAGGAAGACCATGAGGATCTGCCACAGGGCGGTCTGAGCGGAGCGGCGCTCCGGCGAATCCTGCGCGGAGACGTAGAGGCGGTCCTTCAGGATGTCGAGATAGAAGGACGACAGGTCCGTCACGCACATGTTGTGCAGCGCATGGAACACGCGGTGGAACTCGTACTCGTTGTAGGAGCGCTCGATCTTTGCATGGATCGAGTTGATGAGGTCCATGGCGTAGCGGTCGAGCGGCAGCATCCTGTCGGCGGGAACGGCGTGGACGGCGGGGTCGAAATCGCCGAGGTTGCCGAGGATGAAGCGCATGGTGTTGCGGATGCGCCGGTAGGCGTCGACCAGTCGATTCAGAATGTCATCGGAGATGCGCACGTCGGACTGGTAGTTCTCGGACGACACCCACATGCGCAGGATATCCGCGCCGTACTTGTCGATGATTTCCTGCGGAGCCACGACGTTGCCGATGGACTTGGACATCTTCTTGCCCTCGCCATCGACGACGTAGCCGTGGGTCAGCACGGACTTGTACGGAGCCACGCCGCGGGTGCCCATGGACGCCAGAAGCGAGCTATGGAACCAGCCGCGGTGCTGGTCGGAACCTTCGAGGTAGATGTCAGCCGGGAAGCGGCATTCGTCGCGCTGCTCGACAACGGCGGCAAAGCTGGTGCCGGAGTCAAACCACACGTCGAGGATGTCGTCTTCCTTCTCCCAGTGGCGGCCACCGCAGTGGGGGCACACGAGGTCGGCGGGGATGATCTCGTCGAGCGGAGCCTCGAACCAGTAGTCGCAGCCGGTGGGGTGCTTCTCGAAGCGGGACACGATGTCCATGACCCATTTGGAGTCGAACCACGCCTCGCCGCAGTCCTTGCAGAGCAGGGCCACGATGGGCACGCCCCACGTGCGCTGGCGCGAGATGCACCAGTCGGGACGGAATTCGATCATGTTGTGGATGCGCTCGCGGCCCCAGGCCGGAATCCACTGCACGTCGCTGGCGATGGCCTTGAGTGCGTTGGCGCGCAGGTCGTTCTTCTCCATGGAGATGAACCACTGGGTGGTTGCCCGGTAGATGACGGGCTGCTTGCAGCGCCAGCAGTGCGGGTACGAGTGGGTGATCTTCTCCTCGGCCAGCAGGTTACCCACCTCGCGCAGCTTGGCGATAACGAGCGGGTTGGCCTCGTTGACGGTCTTGCCGCCGAAGAACTCGACGGTGGGCAGGAAACGGCCCTCGTCGTCAAGCGGGGAGTAGATTTCGAGACCGTAGCGGTAGCCGGTCATGTAGTCATCGGGACCGTGACCGGGGGCGGTGTGAACGCAGCCGGTGCCGCTCTCAAGGGTGACGTAATCGGCCAGCACGAGCAGGGATTCCCTGTCGTAGAAGCAGTGACGGGCCTTGAGGCGGTCCATCTGGGCACCCTTGATCGTGGCCACCACGCTGTAGCCGCTCCAGCCGAACTTGGCGGCGCAGCTCTCCAGCAGTTCCTCGGCGAGGATGTAGAAATTGCCCTCATGCTCCACGCAGGCGTAATCATACTCGGCGTGGAAGGCGATGGCCATGTTGGACGGCAGCGTCCACGGGGTGGTCGTCCAGATGCACACAAAGGTACGGGCGGGATCGACGGCGGGGATGATTTCCTTCACACGCTCGTCGGTGAGCGGGAAGCGGACGAACACGGAGGGGGAGGTGTGGTCGGCGTATTCCACCTCGGCCTCGGCGAGGGCCGTCTTGCAGTCGTTGCACCAGTAGATGGGCTTCTTGTTGCGGACGACGGAACCCTTGGCCATGAAATTGCCAAGCTCACGGGCCGTGGCGGCCTCGTAGCTGGGGTTCATGGTCAGGTACGGTTCGTCCCAGGCACCCATGACGCCAAGGCGCTTGAACTCGCCGCGCTGGACGTTCATCCACTTTTCCGCATAGCTGCGGCAGATTTTACGGATGGCGGCGGCGGGCAGGTCGGTCTTGCCCTTGGCCTTGAGTTCCTGACCCACCTTGTGCTCGATGGGCAGGCCGTGACAGTCCCAGCCGGGGACGTATTCGGCCTCGTAGCCCTGCATGTTCCGGTGCTTGACGATGATGTCCTTGAGCACCTTGTTCATGGCGGTGCCGAGATGAATGTGCCCGTTGGCGTAGGGCGGACCGTCATGAAGCACGTAGCGCTCATGGCCTTCGTTGGCCTTGACCATGGTCTCGTAGGCGTTGGTCTCTTCCCAAAACTTGAGCATTTTCGGCTCGTTCTGGGTCAGATTGGCCTTCATGGGGAAACTGGTCTGGGGCAGGTGCAGGGTCTTCTTATAATCGCTCATGGATGTGCGTGTCCTCCACGGAAATTAAACAGGCAAGCAAAATAAAGATGACAAAAGTAACCAAGTCTCCCGCAAAGTCAAGAAAAGAGGGGCTGAACCGTGGGATGTGGCCGTGGGCGCGCCTTGCGGGGCGCAAGGCTCACGAGGGGACAGGGAAGAAGGCGGCGCTTCACGCGCAGGGCGGTATGCCCGAATCGCCAGTCAAAAAGCAGGTGAAGTCAGATGGTTGGGCGTGGTCGCCCGTTGCGGGATACGTGACGACTTAGACCAGCAGACAACCCGGCGCGGGAGCAGTGATGACCGCGCGCCCGCCAGGCACCACCACGCCGTGCTGCGTCTCGCAATCCTGCGCCACGCGGTGAATGGCGGCCTCGGCGAGGCTGATGAGCCGTTGAGATGCGGCCTTGGCGGCGAGGCGATGGTCCGGCGAGGGCTCCTGAGCCATGGCTTCGTTCGAGGGCGCACCATGGCCTTCGCCGTAACTGGTGGGCGTGATTGACGGTCCGGCCCCAAAGCGCGACGGCGTATAGATTTCTTCAGGGGAAAGGGCGGCAGGATTGGGGTAGACATCCTGCGTCACCCGAAGCCGCACGACATGTGAGCCAATGGGGCGTACCGCATGGGCGGCCTCGGCAGCCGGAGCCACGCCGAGCGCCTTTCCGGCCTGCGGCATCTCGGGAACGAGCCCCAGTGCGACAAGTGAGGAAACAACGCAGAACAGAAAAGTCATGATGATCGCTATTGAACGCATATCGTCCCCCGAACCCGTGGCCGGCGTTTGCGGTTTGACGGCGAATTCGCCTCGGGGATGTGCTTTGCAACTCGGAGGCCAAACACGGCAGCATGCCGGAACCATGCGCGATGGCACATCATGTTCTCGTTTAGGGACGAGAAAACGGGGGCGATGATCGTCGATGCTTTGACACCCGCGTACGGCTTGCCCACACGAGAAAAGCCCTCCAGCCAGAGGCAGGAGGGCTTTTGCGCATGAAAGCTGCGGCGGGGCGTCCGCATCCGCGTCACGCCGACGCGGGGGACACATCACCCGTCTAGATCATCTCGAAGTATTCTTTTTCGGCTCCGCACTTGGGGCAGACCCAATCCTCGGGCACGTCGGCCCACTCGGTGCCGGGCGCAATGCCGTGTTCAGGATCGCCTTCCGCCGGATCGTAGACGTAGCCGCAGGGGCATTCCCATTTTTCTCCAGCCATGATGACCTCCGTATGGGTTGCTGGTGCATTGAATCCTGTCTGGCATGATATGCCCACACATGGAAAAGGCAAACGCGTTCCGCCACGAAGACAAAAGCCCGACTCCGCGCGAGGGGCGGCCGATCGGCGACAACGTGCCGCATTTCCAGCACTTGACCCTAACGATCCGGTCGGCGCTCATGGGGTGGGGGCTTCCTCGGCCCCGGCATGCGATGCCTTGGCAGTGCTGGCTGGCCTGTTCACCGTCGCCTTTGCCCAAATGCTGTAGGTCTGGGGATCGCGTCGCACCTCCACATGCGTGAAACCTGCGGATTGGAGCGCCACGGCAAGTGTCTTCTGCGTGAATCCCGTATGGTGGGCCATGTACAGGCGCCCCTGTGCCAGCGCGACGCGGTGTCCATACAGAATATCGAGCGGGGCGACGGGGCCGAGGGACGAATTGTACAGGGCATCATCTAGCCCGTCGCGCAGAATGGCCTCTGCGACGGACTGGACGTCCGGAACTGTGACAAGGGCGAATCCATCCGCGCGGAGAACCCGCCGGAATTCCGACAGGGCCAGCGAAACTTCGTGCGGGTAGAGATGCTCCAGATTATGGGAGGAATAGATGGCATCCATGCTGGATGTGACGACAATACGCATGTCGGTGATGGAGGCGACATAATCCGGACGGACGTCGGGGTTGATGTCGAGCCGTATCTCGCGCCATCCCGGAGTGCGGAACATGGCATGCAGCCGATCCGGTTTCGGCATGCCGCAGCCGACATGGAGAACGCTGCGCATTCTGCGGGCTTTCATCGCTTCGACCTCCGTAGTGAAGATCCATCCCTGACTCCGCCGCGATGGTACATAACATCCCGCGCAGACACAAGATGCATGAAACTCGTGAATGGACACGCCAGCACGAGCATTGCCGCATGGGCCGCAAACCCGGCGGGGAGCCGAATGCGTACGACATTGCGGACTTTACGCAACGCACCGGCTGACGTAGTCTTTGCGCCGAAAAACACCGAGAGGAGAGACGATGAGCAAGGATTACGCCCCCAGAATGCACTCCGCAGAGCATATCCTGAACGGAACCATGGTTCGGGTCTTCGGCTGCGAGCGCTCATTCAGCGCGCATATCAACAAGAAAAAATCAAAGTGTGACTACCACTTTGCCCGTCCGCTCACGGACGCCGAAATTTCCGACATTGAGGCTCGCGTCAATGCCGTGATCGACGGCAAACTCGACGTGCGGGCCGAAATGATGCCCCGCAGCGAGGCTGAACGCACCTTCAACCTGTCCAGACTCCCCGAGGACGCTGGGGAAGCGCTACGCATCGTGCTGATCGGCGATTACGACGCCTGCCCGTGCATAGGCGAGCATGTCGACAACACGGCGGAAATCGGCGCGTTTCGCGTCATTTCCCACACTTTCGAAGATGGGGTGCTCCGCATCCGCTACAGGCTGGACGATCCCGCCTAGGCGCACGCATTCCACGCTTTCCGAAATCGCGACGACGGCCCCCACACCATGCAGGTGCGGGGGCCGTCGAACGTTTGCGGCCGGTGGACACGCATCGCATGCCCACCGGCCACCAATGGAACGCACGGAGGAAAAAGCGCGGCTCAGCCGCCGAAATATCCGGGGCTCAGTACTGAAAGCGCCTTGCTGTAATGGACGCGCAGATCCTCGAACTTACGCCCGATGGCGGTTTCGGTGCCGGTGATGTTCATGGGGCACTCGAAGCGCATCTTCTCCATCTGCATCTCGATTTCGCGCAGGGTGGAGCGGATGAGCTGCAGGGTGTCCTCGACGTCCGTCTTGCGTTTGTCGTCGGCGAAGATGTCGAAAAGCCGGGCCTTCCAGGAATTGAGTTCCATCTCCAAGCCCTTGCAGTAATGCTCGATGCGCTGCTTGCGCTGCGCCTCGGTGTCGCAGTTCTCGACAAGCGCACAGCTTGGGCAAGGTCCTGGATAATCCATGTTCGGCATGTCAGGCCTCCTTTAAGTTGTATTTGATACCGGGGACATATCAGACTGCCGGGAATATTATCATTCATACATGAATGAGTAAAGGGTATGCGAACTGTTCATTGACATCCAACACTGGAAACTCGTCCGTCACTTGCTGCAACGCAATCTTGAGTACCAACGAAATCATGCGAAAGACCTCCTACTTTCTGCGCCTGTGCTTCTGATCGAAGAGATTCTTGAGAAATGCGCTAACGATCAGGCCGGACAATCCGGTGACGATGGCCCCACCAAGGCTCAGGTAGAAAAGGTTCTGGGCATCCGGAAGGTCGCGCTTGATCTGATACTCGGTGAAGAAGAACAGGAGGAACAGCCCCAGTCCGATGAGTGAGCCTATGCTCGCGTAGGCCTTCTCGCGTTCGGTCAGCCGGGCTCCCAGCGGGTCCAGAGGGATGATGACGCCAAGGAGCAAACTCAATGCCCCGCAGACGAACATGGCCCAGGCCGCGCCAAGCAATGCGCACACCACGAAGGTGAACGCGTTCAACTCGAAGTCGACGACGGCAATGAAGGCGAACACGGCACCAGCGATCCAGAAAGCGAACCAGACGTAGCGATAGACGATACGGATCATGTTCTCGTTCGTTTCGGACATGACACCTCCATGCATTCGTCAGCGGCCAGAAGGCTTCAACTCAACGGCATGCATCATGATTTTTCTGGAACACCCCAATTTGTCATATCCTATTTGAAACGATGCGTCGATATGGCATGGCTTCATAGCTCGGCGCTGCATTGCTGTGGGACTGCATGCTCTCCGAAACTGCCGCCACTGGCCGCAAAAAGGGGACCGGCTGCACAAAGCCGTTGACAAGATTGGAGAAGGGGAGCATCAAGAACCCATCTTATTCTCAGGGCGGGGTGAAATTCCCCACCGGCGGTAACCCATTCTTTCGGGAAGCCCGCGAGCGCTTTTCCCATCGGGGGAAAAGGTCAGCAGATCTGGTGAAATGCCAGAGCCGACGGTCATAGTCCGGATGTAAGAGGATAAGACAGCCAATGCACCTGCCCCCTTGGCCCATCGGGTTCGGGGCTGTCCGCACCTGCGTACAGCTGTCTGTCTCATCGCCCTGATTCTGGTAATCCATAGTGATTTCAGGAGTATTGCCATGAATCAGAATTCCGTTTCTCTTTTCGGTACCCCCGCAGAGCGCGTGGAAAACGCGCTGGAAGCCCTTCGCCGTGGTCAGGGCGTTCTCGTTACTGACAACGAGGACCGCGAAAACGAAGGTGATCTCATCTTCGCCGCGCAGACCCTGACTCCGCCGCAGATGGCCATGCTCATCCGCCAGTGCAGCGGCATCGTCTGTCTCTGCCTGCCGGAGGACAAGGTCCGCGCACTGGGCCTGCCCATGATGGTGGAGCACAATCGCAGCCAGTACCAGACCGCCTTCACCGTCTCCATCGAGGCGGCGGAGGGTGTGACCACCGGCGTCTCCGCCGCTGACCGCGTAACCACCATCAAGGCAGCCATTGCCGACGACGCCACCCCCGCCAGCATCAACAGCCCCGGCCACGTCTTCCCGCTGCGCGCCCGTCAGGGCGGCGTGCTGGAGCGTGGCGGACACACTGAGGCCACCGTGGACCTCATGCGTCTTGCCGGTCTCAAGCCCTACGGCGTGCTGTGCGAAGTAACCAACGAGGACGGCACCATGGCCCGCCTGCCGGAGATCGTCGAGCTCGGCAAACGGCACGACATTCCCGTGCTCACCGTGCAGGACATCGTGACCTATCGCCTCGCCGCACAGCGCGAGGCCTGCTGATCAGCCGACACTGCGAGGTCCGCCGACCGCGCAATGCACCCTCGCCGCGTTGAGTCGATCAACACCGCGTGGGCATAGTGAACGCCCCGTACCGGGAACATTCCCGGTGCGGGGTTTTCTGTCGTTGAAGCGACGTGAGAATGAACGGAGAGGGGGAGAAGGCGAATCGGAATTCACACCCTAACGGCATGGTGAAGGGGGTAGCTCGAAGCAACGGAACGCCGCCGCCGTCAGCGAGCGCCCGATACGCCAAGGCGTAGCGCGCTGCCGGACGTCCGCAGCCAACCTGTCGAATCAGCCCCGATACCAATCGCAGGGCAGGGGGGCATGGCCGAACGCCGTGAACTTCCGGCGCAACGCCACGCAAGAAAGGCCTGCATCCGAACGTGGATGCAGGCCTTGCGATTTTCTCGTGGCTCTACGCGTGGTGGGCACTTGTGGGCCTGCCAACGCGCAGGCCCGACGCACTACGCGGTTAATTCTTCAAGCCGGGGAAGGTCACGGAAACGATTTCGTACTCGATCTTGCCGCGCGGGGCGTCGACAACGATCTCGTCTCCCTCTTCCTTGCCCAGAAGGGCACGGGCAACGGGAGAAAGCACGGAAATCTTTCCGTTCGCCGTATCGGTCTCGTCCGGACCGAGCAGGGTGTACTTGCGCACCTCGGCGGTATCCAGATCTTCGATCTCAACGGTGGCGCCGAAGGTGACGCGGGGACCATGCAACGTGTTTAAGTCGATGACGTTGAAACGAGGAATGCGCGACTCGATGTAATTGATACGCGCTTCGAGCATACCCTGGCGCTCGCGGGCGGCGTCGTATCCGGCGTTCTCACGCAGGTCGCCTTCCTCGCGAGCCTTGGCGATCGCATCGATCACCTCGGGCCGCTCCTTCTTGAGTTCCTCGAGTTCCTTTTTGACCCGCTCAAAACCTTCGACAGAAATCGGAATGGTGCTCATCATTAATCCTTAACTACTCTCACATCTGTATTTGCCAACAAAAAATGCAGCCTAGCCGTGGCTGGGCGGCACGATGAAGGACACGGCCAAGCCATGTCCGCCACCCGGTCAAGGCACAAAGGGCCTTCCCCATGCCTCTGCGGAACAACATGCGGAAGCTCTGTCCATAAAAACATGCTGGACCCGACATTCCGCTGGCCTTCCGGATACCTGCGGGGGCTTCATGCATGAACCTCGCAGTTTCCGGAGCTTTCCCAACAGTCCGCCAAATGTAAAAGAAATGCCCTTGCGCGCCAAAGCGTGCAAAGAACAATTTCTGTGGGGAGGATTTGTTAGGAAGGCTGACAAGACTTCTAACAGAATTTTCAGCGGGAGGCCAGCCTTTCCTGATGCCCGAAAATACAGGGATATGTGTTTTTCGAATTCGGAAGAGCGAAAGACCTTGTCCCATATGGAACGCGCAAGGGTTCATGTCGGTCGCACCCGGCACGTCTGCATACCCACGCATTGACAGCCGAAAGGGCATTCGGGGATAGTTGAGGCGACACCGCCCGGCACAGCCGCCAAACGGTGTTTTTGGCTCCCGCATCACATTTTCGAAGAACAGGGAAAATCATGGGCATCGCTTCGGATCTCGTTCTCATCATCGTCCTTTCGCTCATATGCGCCGTTTTTGCGCGCAAGCTGGGCCAGCCGCTCATTCTCGCCTACATTGTTGCGGGAATCCTGCTTGGCCCGCACACCGGCGGCGTAACCGTCTCGTCCGTCCACGAAATCGAACTGCTGGCCGAAATCGGCGTGGCACTCCTGCTGTTCGTGCTCGGCATCGAGTTCTCGTTCAAGGAATTGAAGCCGGTGAAGGGCATAGCCCTCATCGGAACGCCCATCCAGATACTTTTGACCATGGCCTTCGGGTATGGCGTTGGCCTGCATCTTGGCTGGGACTGGAATGCTTCTCTGTGGCTCGGCGCGGTCATGTCGCTATCGAGCACCATGGTCGTGCTGAAAACGCTGGAAAGTCAGGGCCTCATGGGCACACTGTCGAGCCGGGTCATGATCGGCATGCTCATTGTTCAGGACATGGCCATCGTCCCGCTGCTCATCGTGGTGCCGAAGATACAGACCATCGGGTCGGAGCTGGGCGCGCTGGTCTGGGCCTGCGCCAAGGCGGGCATATTCCTCGTCGCCATGGTCGCCCTCGGCAGGAAGATCATCCCGGCGGTCCTTGCCCGCATCGCCCGTTGCGGCTCGCGCGAGCTGTTTCTCCTGAGCACCTGCGCACTGGGGCTGGGCATCGGATACGCGACCTACCTGACCGGCCTGTCCTTCGCGTTCGGCGCTTTCGTGGCGGGCATGATTCTCAGCGAATCCGACTTCGCATACCAGACGCTCGGCAACATGCTGCCCCTGCGCGACCTCTTCGGCCTGCTGTTCTTCGCCTCCATCGGTATGCTGCTCGATCCGTCCGTGATCATCGACCACCCCGGCGAGGTGCTGACGCTTCTGGCCTTCCTCATGATCGGCAAGGGGGCGATCTTCGCCATCCTTTCGCGGATATTCCGCTACGGCAACGTTATTCCGCTGGCCACGGCGCTGACCATGTCCCAGATAGGCGAACTTTCGTTCCTGCTGGCGAGCGCGGGCGCGGCCTCCGGTGCGCTGGGACATCGGGAATATTCCCTCATCCTTACCACGGCGGTCTTGAGCATGATGCTTACGCCGTTGGCCGCACGGATCACCGGGCCGCTGTACGGCCTGCGCAAGCGGCTGGTGGGGCATGGCCCCCTGCAAACCAAGAACCTCCCGCCGAGTGACGCCATGCGCGACCACGTGGTCATCGTGGGCGGCGGAACCATTGGCGGCATGATCGCGGGCATCCTGCGGCGCTTCGGGCACCCCTTCGTCGTCATCGAGGACGACTACCGCGCCATGGAAAAGCTCAGCAAGGCCGGAATGCCCGTGATCTTCGGCGATGCGGGCAACGATGTGGTGCTGGAGGCGGCGCATGTGGCGCAGGCCAGAATCATGCTCGTCACGCCACCGGCCTACGCGGTCGTCCAGATGGTCACGAAGATGGCTCGCAAGGCCGCACCGGAACTGGTCGTCATCGGGCGCGCGCACACGGGCGAGGAAATGCGGGCACTGGCGCAGGATGGGGCCGACATTGTCGTTGAGCCGGGCCTTGAAGCCAGTCTCGAATTCATCCGCCAGACACTGTCGCGCCTTGGCGTATCGGCTGCGGACATCATGCGCTTCGCGGATGAGGTACACCGCGATCTGTATGCCCCGTTCCATGAGGAAATGTCCGCCAACGGCGTCGGCGGGGCGCTTCGAATCTCCCAGCGCCTGTTCGATCTGCACTGGATAGAGCTGCCAGCAGGCTCCCCACTTGGAGACAGAGCCATTCGCGATACGGAAATCCGCACCCGCACAGGCGCATCCGTCGTGGCCATCCTCCGGGGCGAAAACGTGGACGTCAATCCCGGACCGGAGAAGACGCTGCGGGCAGGGGACCTACTCGGTGTCATCGGCATGGCGGAGCAGGTGGACGCCCTGCGCACCCTCATGGCAGCCAGCGAAGGCTAGGCATCCCCCACACCCCAGCCATCATGAAAGATTGAAAGGCCGAGGTCACATCGGGTTCATCCGAAGTGGCCTCGGCCTTTTCTTGCATTCGCGAGAATGGCGAACGTCATTTCCGAAAGGGCAGGGGGCCTCACGTCATCGACACCCCAACCAGCGCCCATCCGGCAGGCGCACGCCTTGCGGCGTGGCATCCATGCAATACACCCACGCGGCGGCACACTCCGCCCCGACCATCACCGACACCAGCACGCGCCGATACAGCCCGCTCCCGTCCGGGACGAATTCCTCAAGCTCGTCGATGGGCGGCATGTCGCGCGAGGGCGTGGCGAATTCGACCAACTCGCCATGCACGATATCCCAATCGCCCTCCGGCCGCTGTGGCCAGTCACATCCCACCTCGGCCTGCCGCTGCGCGTCCGCGACAGGGTCGAGCGTCCCTGTCGCCATGATCGACTGCTGCGGAATCAACAGGGCGGGGTAGCCCGCTGGCAAATCGAAAAGCCTGCCCCAAATGGCGGCCTCCCGAAATCCCACGCCACCGCCACAGAATCGCGCATGGTTCCTCTCGCCGCGCATCAGCGTTCCATAAACGAACAGCCTAAACGGCTCCATCCGGTCAGTCATCGTTTCTCCATTGCCTCGTTGTTGAGGCGAAAGCATGTTCGGTCATGTGACGGATCAACTCGAAAACGTGTTCATATCAGAAGTAGCGTACGCATATTCATGTTATGTTTGACATCGATGCCCATATGTTCGAAATTTTGCTGTTTTGAAATTCATCTACACTCAGAAGAATATAGCAAAACAATAAGCGCCACATATTGATGATGCATCGATGACAAAAATAATGCAATCAAACGCGGCATCAGGTTGTATGATACATACCACACACTTGCGCTGTCTACACTTTTTGCATTGATATGTGAGAGGCCACAATAGACGACGCTGACATATCTTTTAGCAATATCCTCATTGTAATGTGCGAGCACATTGTTGCATGTCTACTGGTTATATATGCAAAGCATTTCATCAGACCGGATTTGGAGTTCAAATGATTCGACAGCACATGATTGTTACCTTGGCTTTCGCACTCATCATGACGGCCGGATTCCCGGCACAAGCGAAAAGCGGCGACCTCCTCGGCTTTCAGGATGAGTACACGCAACAGGACTATCAGGATGACCTCGAAGCCTACTTCGGGCGACTGGCCATTCATGACGAAGTCTTCGTGACCGACATGTTGAACACCGCCCCGCCCATGCCGCCGTGTGGCGAAACCGCAGGCGCCACCCTCGCAGCTGGCTTTTGTGCAGGCGGCGATGCCATGTTCAGCGTCAACAACGGATCAGCAACCATCCTGGCCGAAACGCCAAGCGCCTTTGGCATCGGAGTATTTGGCGATAGGGCCTTGACCTTTGGTCAGGCGGTCATCAACGGCGGAGTCGCCGTCAACAACGGTTCACTCTACACGTATTCGGGTGTGAGCGAGCTTGATGGCATCGGCACCGGCAACCCCAAGGCCATCTCCTACGGCATGTGGGTCACACGCTCCGGCCTCACGCCATTCAGTGACGGCCCTGAAGCGCCGTTGCCGGGTTATTCCGAATGCGTGGCCGTCAACAACGGCACCATTGCCGTTTCCACCAAACTTTCGGACTATGCGGCAGCCACATCGTTCAAAGCGCAATCCCTCGCCGCAGGCATCGGGTGTGGCGAGGACAGTCACTGCTTCAACTCCGGCCAAATCTTGGTTGATGCGGCAGGTGGTTTGCAGGGCGATACGCATACTGGAACAGCTCCCACAGTCGTTATTGCCACTGGCATCTACGGAAACCGAAGGGTGCTGTGCAGTAACACCGGGACCATCGCTGTTACGGCCCATGGCGACAACGCACAGACTCCAGCCACATCCGTGCCGGATACGGGCGGATCTATGATGCTGACCTCCGCCACGGGCATCGCTGTCATCACAGATAGCACCATCAACAATTCCGGAATGTTGACGTCAACGGCATACGCCGGAACAACTGAAAGTTCTCTGAATGCTCAGGCCTTCGGCATTGAGGCTGGCTCTGGCTCGACAATAGTGAACAGCGGAACCATCAATGCCTCCGCCGTCTCGGCAATCGGACATGCCAAAGCCTACGGCATCATGGGCGGAAACAATTGCACCCTGCATTCCACAGGTTTTATCAACGCCTCCGCCTCCACCGACACCGGAACGACGACAGCCTACGACGTCTACGCCACTGACGGCACCTTCGCGGTTAGGGAATACGCCATCCTCCTTGCGCACGACCCCGATGCCTTCATCGGCAGGTGGAGACACGGGAGCACCGGCACCTTCGACCTCGCCGACTCCACGCTGCATGTCCACGTGAGCCCGCAGACACTTCTAAACACGCCGTACAAGGTGGACGAGTTCGTCGCGGGCGAGGCCAACGCCTTCGAAAGCATCGTCTGCGACACCCCGGCGGATGTGGACCTCGAAGTGATCGGTGCAAACGAAGCCGTGCGGCTGAACTACAATCCGAAATCCGCTCCGGCGCTCAAGGCCGTCGAAAGCTCCAACATGATCGTGAGCAAGTGCGTAGACATCTCCGATCAGGCTCTCGTCAACGCCGCGTTCAGAATAGGCGACTTCTACGCGCAAAACGATGCGGAAGGGACCATGCTGGCCTCCGCGGGAGGGGTCGTCCCCGGCGAACGACATGGCGCGCTCGACACCGACGACAAGTCCCATTCCGTCTTCCTCATGCCCTACGTGATCCGCACCGACGACGATGACTATACCGGCACGGCTCGTGGCATTTCCGCAGGCTATAACCGCGCCGTGAGTAGCGACGACGTCGTCGGCTTCCATGTCGGCGTGGGCAGCGGCGACATCAACTTCGCCTCGCTCGCCAATCAGGACCGCAAGGTCGACATCTCCAATTTCTCGCTGGGCGTTCAGGGTCTGCACCGCTTCTCGCAGAGCCTCGCCCTTCGCGCCTCGTCCACACTGTTCATCTCGCAGAACGAATTCCGCGACGACGCCCCCGCAAACCGGGAGCACGCCACCTACGGCAGCCGTGGAGCCTCGACCATGCTGACCGGAAGCTACGAATGCAGGCCCACCGAGCACACGCTTCTGGCCCCGGAACTCAGCCTGCGGCACGAATGGATTCATCAGGACGGCTTCACGACTTCCAACGTCGCTGGTCCGTCCACCACCTACGGCGATGTTGACGAGAACGAGCTTTACGCCACGGCAAGCCTTCGTCTGATGCGACGTCTGGCCTTCGGCGACGTCTCGATTCTGCCCAGCCTGCGCATCTTCGCTGATCAGGTCCTAACGGACGGAGAGACTGCAAGCTACATGGAACTGCTCGGCTCCCGCAAGGACATGACGGACACCAATGACGATATGAGCTTTGGCGCGCAGGCCAGCTGCACCGTCACCAACGGCGACACATCCCTCGAACTCGGCTATTCCAGAGAGGAAAATGGGGATCGTATCCAGCAGAGCGGATGGCTACAAGTGCAGGTGAACTTCTAGCTGACCCCAACGGTTTTCGCTTCCGTCTGAACGCTGGACGCGAAAGCTTTCATCTCTCACACGGACAACACAAGGCCCGTCATGTTCGGCGTATTTCGCCGTTCATGACGGGCCTTCTTCTTGCTTTTCCGTACGGAGCGAACGCGTCCCGCCCGTTCGTCAGCCCTGTGCTCGCGGTGCGCGCTCCGGCGCAAAGATCAGAAGCGTCCATCCCGCATCGGGGTTGAAAGCCAGCTCCCGTGAGTACAGCCGGAATTGTCCGCTGGGCGAGACGCCGCCAAGCAGAAACCAATCACGTCCCGCAACCCCGAGGCTCTCGGAAAGCAGCGCAAAATCGTCCTTCTGCCGCAGGCCGACGGCACGGATTGTCCATCCGGCATCAAGGTACTGGTGCAGGGCTTCGAATGTTGCCCGTTCGTCAAAGGCGGTGTGTCCGCGCTGCTGCACCGGCACGCGGTGCAGTTCCGGGCCGATTTCCTGATGGATGGCCAACTGGAAGGTCCGGTGCAGGCCAAAGCCGCGCCCGCGAGCCTTGCAGACCAGCGCGTTGTAGAAATCGTTGTCGGTGGCGCAGAGCAGGTAGCTCAGGTGCTGCGTTTCAAGGGAGTGCTCGGCGTGTTCGGAAAGCACTTCGCCGAAATAGACCTCCACGCCGTCCACGCGGGCGGCCATGAGCCGGGGTAACGCGCCATCGGCCAGCATGACGTTGATGCCAAGATCGTGAAGGGCGCTCGCAAGGGCCCTGGCCCAAGGCGAAGCCCCCACGATGAGTAGGCCGTTCTGCGCCGCCGCGGCAAGGCCGAGGCGTCTGGCCAGACCGCCAATGGTCAGCCCATGCAGCAGCACCGTGGAAATGATGACCAGAAACATGATGGGCAACAGCCGTTGCGCGTCGGGAAACCCCGCAGCCACGAGTTCCGGCCCGAGGATGCCCGCCGTTGCGGCGGCGACGATGCCGCGTGGGGCAACCCATGCGAGCAGCAGCTTGTCCTCGCGCTGGATGGGTGCGCCAATGGTCGCCAGAGCGATGGAGGCGGGACGCACGATCAGGAGAATCGCCAGCACAAAGAGCACACTGCGCCAGTCGAGCATTTGCAGATGCCGAACTTCGAGCTGCGAAGGGATGACGATGAACAGGATGGCCAGCAGGATGACGGTGAGGTTTTCCTTGAAACGCTGCAAGGCGTTACGCTCGACAAGCCGCACGTTGCCGATGACGAGGCCCATGACCGTCACGCTCAGAAGTCCGGCTTCGTGCTGGAACATGTTGCTGATCGCATAGACGAGCAGAACAAGCAGCATGAGTGCCGGGGGCTTCAGATGCTCCGGCACCAGCCCGCGTCGGTAGAGTCCGGCGATGAGCCACCCGCCCAGACCGCCAAGCACCGCCGCAACGACAAGCGCCACGCCGATGCGGACGAGCGTGTCGCCCCATCCGCCGCCGACGGTGGTGAAATACTGGAAGGTGAGCACCGCAAACAGCACGCCGATGGGGTCGTTGACGATGCTTTCCCATTTCAGGAGGAGCGTGGATTTTTTGCGCAACCGACTCTGGCGTAGGAGCGGCTGGATGACGGTAGGCCCGGTGACGACGAGAATGGCCCCCAGCACACAGGCCACGGGCCAGCTCAATCCCGCCACATGGCGCGCCGCAAGCGCGCCGAACAGCCATGCCAGCGGAGGGCAGAGGACGGTAAGGCGGCCAATGCCCCGGCCGACGCGCCGAAACTCGCCGAACTTCAGGTCCATGCCGCCTTCGAAGAGAATGATGGCCACGCCAAGCCCGATCAGATCGGTCAGCTCACGCTGGGGAAGGTCGATCCTGATTATCCCGGCGACTGGGCCAAGCGTCAGCCCCGCGCCAATCATGATGACGATGGCCGGAATTCGGATGCGCCATGCCACCCACTGGCTCGCCATTCCGGCGGCGAGAATGATCAGGAGAAGCGTTGCGCCGTGCATGGTCGAGTTGCTCCCGTCCCTTCGCTTTCCAATCCGACATTCGGACCACCGGCAGAATGTATCCCAAAAGGCGCTTGGCGGCCACGAGCTTTGCGTCAATGACGGAAAGGAAGCGCCGGATGCGGAAACGTTGGAAAAAGTCGCACCCGCTCAGCCGCCGGGGAAGAGGTCGTCATCCAGGAAGAGGGTGTCCTCCCTCTTCGATGCCGCCGGAGTTACGCATCAGGGCGCGCAAAAGGGCAGACCAACGGCGACGTCATTTTCCGGCGATGTCGCAGCCGCCAAACGGGCAAACATGGCAGTCCCGCTCGTCGCACAGTTCCGTCCGCACAAGGATATCCGAAACATGGGGAATTCGCTTGCGGATTTCGCTTTCGATGAGGTGCGTGTTGATCTGGGCCTCTTCGAAGGAGAGCTTCCTCGGCAAGACAAGATGCATGTCTACGTGAATGCTGCGCCCGGATCGCCACGCCCGCACATTGTGCACGGACAGCCACTCGGGGCGTCGGATGTCGGCAAGTATCGCGTACAGTTCCTCGACGAGCCCGGCGTCCTTTTCGTCCATAAGGCCTCTTATGGATTGGCGGACCAGGTCGTATCCTGTACGCGAAATATGCAGGGCAAGGACGCAGGCGATGGCACCGTCAATCCAGAAGTATCCCGTCACACGCACGACAATCAGACCCGCGATGACTCCGGCCGTCGTGTAGACGTCCGTTATGAGATGTTTCCCGTCCGCGGTGAGCGTCATTGTGGCCGTACGCTTGCCAACGCGGATGAGATACAGGCCAACGGCGAGGTTCAGCAGCGATGCGAATGCGGAAATCGCCATGGCGACATCGAGCTTCGGCAGAGGCTGTGGGTGCAGGACCTTGGGGACGGACGTCGCGACGATGCCCGCCGCAGCCAAAAGGATCAGCGCGCCCTCAAAAAGGACAGAGAAATACTCGATCTTTCCGTGTCCATAGGGATGGTTCTCGTCGGGCGGCGTCAGCGACACATGGACACTCCACATGGCAAAGGCGCTCGCCACCACGTTGATGATGGACTCCAGCGCATCGGAAAGGAGCGCGGCGGAGCCGGAAAGCGCATATGCGGCGAACTTGAAGAGCAGGATACAGACTCCCGCCACAAAGGAAACCGTGATGGCCCTGAATTGCGTCGTCAACGCGTCATTCTCCGAACCGTATCCGAATGGCGACGAACATCGCCATTTCGCATGTTGAACATCTGTTTCCAATGGCATCATGAAACACACTTCGGGAAGCCGCAAATCCATTGCGCATCCTGCGTTGCATGGTACCGGAAGGCGGAATGTGACACAAAGGATATCCCGCCCTAAACGCCAGAAACACGAGAACGCGGCAGACGCAGAGACACATAAAGACTCTCGCCGATCACGCCACGATCATGCATTCAAGGATTCGGAATAGGGCATGTCGCCAAGCACATCCGCAACCTCGCACGTACGACAACCGCATCAATACACTCAAAAAAAGCCGCAGTGCAACATTTTTGCATTGCAGTTGATATGCAGAATCAGAATCGGTCAGGGGATGTGAATGGCGGATGCGGGAACGGGGCAGGGGGCATGGAGCCATATCCGGACACAACGCGGGTGCCTTCAGCGAGCTCCTGAATCCGCCGACAGCGTCCCGCCCAAATCACACACTCTCGTTCTCAACATTCCCCGCTACGGAGCGATGTGACCGCGCCAGCGCCAGAAACGCGCGCAGGTAGTCTATGTCGGCATCAGCCTCGCGGATACCGAGAAAGATCTGCTTGTCGATTCCTCGCGGACCAAGGCGAATGGGAAGCACGTCGAACCTCTCCATGTATTCCTCGACAAGCCAACGCGGCAACGCCGTGACACCACGACCGCTTTCCACCATCTGCAGGATGATGTCCGTGGTTTCGATCAGTTTGTGCCGCTTCGGGGCAATCCCTGAGGGCGTGAGAAAACGGGTGAAGACATCGAGCCGGTCGGTCGAGACCGGATAAGTGATCAGGGTTTCGTCGGCCAGCTGAGCGGGTAGAGCATGGGCCGCGTCGCGCAGGGGATGACTCGTGCCGACCACAAGCACCTGCTCGTAGTCGAAGACGGGTTCGAAGAGCAGGCCAGGCTTGAAGAGCGGATCCGGCGTCACCAGGAGGTCTATTTCGTATCCGAACAGCGCCCCGATGCCGCCGAACTTGAACTGCTGCCTCACATCCATGTCCACTCCCGGCCATGCGGCCAGATAGGGAGAGGCGATCTTCAATAGCCACTGGTAGCAGGGGTGGCACTCCATCCCGATGCGCAGCGTTCCGCGTTCGCCATGTGCGAACTGCCGGAGGCGTTCCTCGGCTTGGACGAATTGCGGAATAAGCCTATGGGCCATGGCAAGCAGATACGCGCCAGCCTGCGTCGGCCGCAGGCGGCGTCCCTCCCGGTGCCAGATGGCAACGCCGATCTGGCTTTCCAGCTTGCAAATGCTGTGACTCAACGCGGACTGCGTGAGGCGCAACCGTTTTGCGGCGGCGGTCAGCGAACCGCACTGGTCCACAGCACGGATGATTTCCAAATGGTCGCGTTCGAGAGTGGGCATTGAGCGCTTTCCTTATATGAACAGAATTCATTGAAGTGTGAAAACTTACCATTTTCATTCATGGATTCAAAGCGCTATCTCTGGTCATGGCTTCCCCGAACCACAAGAAAGGAAAGATTCATGGCTTACACCCACAATCTCGGATTTCCCCGCATCGGGGCTCGGCGCGAATTGAAATTCGCACTCGAATCCTACTGGAAGGGACAGATATCCCGCGACGAACTCAAGGCCAAGGGCGCGCAACTGCGTCAACGCCACTGGCGTGATCAATCGGCTCTGGATTTCGTTCCGGTTGGCGACTTCGCCTTCTACGACCACGTGCTGGACATGAGCTTCACACTGGGCAACCTCCCCGAACGGGTGCGTCACCACGAGGGTGACGCGCTGGATAGCTCTTTCCGCATTGCGCGCGGACGCTCGGCCCCTGCGGCGGACCAGAAGGCGCAGTGCCCGAACGGCGTGACTGCTGGCGAGATGACCAAGTGGTTCGACACCAACTATCACTACATCGTCCCGGAATTCACCGCCGACACGACCTTCGCCGTGAACTCCTCGCGACTGCTGGAACAGTTGGACGAAGCGCGGGCGCAGGGCGTTGCGGCCAAGCCGGTGATCATCGGTCCCGTCACCTATCTCGCCATCGGCAAGGCCCGGGACGACTCGGATCGGCTTGCACTGCTGCCGCGCCTGCTGCCAGCGTATGTGGAACTCCTGAACGCATTGGCCACGCATGGCGCAACATGGGTACAGATTGACGAACCAATCCTCGTCACGGAACTCGACGAAGAGTGGACGCAGGCCTTCTCCACAGCCTATCGGACCCTGAACACCGGAAGTGTCAAGCTGCTGCTGACAACGTATTTCGGTCAACTGCGCGAGAACCTGCCGCTGGTCGCCGCGCTGCCGGTGCAGGGTGTGCATCTGGATGCCGTGAACGCACGAGATGAGGTCGAAGCCCTGAACGCGCAGCTTCCGGCGGAAAGCGTGCTCTCGCTAGGCGTCGTCAACGGCCGCAACATCTGGAAGACGGACCTGAACGCCACGCTGGACTGGCTGGAACCCGTGGCCCGGACGCGGGGCGATCGGCTGTGGCTCGCACCGTCCTGCTCGCTGCTGCACGTGCCCGTGGATCTGGAAAGCGAAGAGAAGCTCGACGCGGAATTGAAATCGTGGCTGGCCTTCGCCCGGCAGAAGCTGGACGAGCTACGCGTACTCGCGAACGCACTCAATCATGGCCGGGCAAGCGTGAAGGCAGCGCTGGAGACCAACCGCTCCGCCATGGACGCACGCCGACAGTCCCCCCGGGTGCACAACCCCGCAGTCCAAGCCCGCGTCGCGAAAATTGGCGAACTGCGGCACCACCGCAACAGTCCCTACGCTCACCGAGCCCAGAGGCAGGCCGCGCTGCTGAAGCTGCCGCCGTTCCCGACCACGACCATCGGCTCCTTCCCGCAGACGGCGGAAATCCGCCAGACGCGCAGCCGCTTCCGTGCTGGGGACATCGACGAGACGGCCTATCGTGAGATCATCCGGGCCGAGATCGCGCGGTGCGTGCGAGAACAGGAAGGATTGGGGCTTGATGTGTTCGTGCATGGCGAGGCCGAGCGCAACGATATGGTGGAATACTTCGGCGAACGTCTCGAAGGCTACGCATTCAGCCAGTTCGGATGGGTCCAGTCCTACGGTTCGCGCTGCGTGAAGCCGCCCATCCTGTTTGGCGACATCAGCCGCCCGCAGGCCATGACGGTGGACTGGATCACCTACGCCCAATCGCTGACCGACAAGCCGATGAAAGGCATGCTGACAGGGCCGGTAACCATTCTCAACTGGTCCTTCGTGCGCGACGACCAGCCGCGCTCGGCATCCTGCGCCCAACTCGCGCTGGCCATTCGCGAGGAAGTGCTCGATCTCGAAAGGGCGGGTGTGCGCATAATCCAGATTGACGAAGCCGCGCTTCGCGAAGGGCTGCCGTTGCGCAGGGCGCAGTGGAAGGAATACCTCGACTGGGCGGTCAGCGCCTTCCACATCACCGCCAATGGCGTGTCGGACGAAACGCAGATCCATACCCACATGTGCTATTCCGAATTCAATGACATTATCGACTCCATTGCAGCCATGGACGCCGACGTCATCACCATCGAGACCTCGCGGTCAGACATGGAGTTGCTCGATGTCTTCGACACGTTCAGGTATCCCAACGAGATCGGACCGGGCGTGTACGACATCCATTCGCCCAATATCCCGACGGAGGAGCACATCGTGCAACTGATGCGCAAGGCCGCCGAGCGCATTCCGGTCGAACGCCTATGGATCAACCCGGACTGCGGCCTGAAGACTCGCCAGTGGAACGAAGTGATCCCGGCCCTGACCAACATGGTCGCCGCCGCGGCACGACTGCGCGCCACAAAGGCTTAAACGATGCGGCTGCGGCGCATGAGATGTCGCAGCCGCTTGAGCTACCTATCGTGGCGCATCCGCTTTATATTGCCATTGCGAGTGAATAATCCGCGTGATAGATGTGCGGTGTTTGGCGTTAAGAGTGCTTACCGCAACCTGATATCAAGGCGGAAAAATGAATATTGAGCATGGAACACAACATGATTACGAAGAAATCATAAAGGTCTGGGAAGCTTCTGTAAGAGCAACTCACGCTTTTGTGCCAGAAGAATATATTCAGGAGCTGAGGGCGCTGATATTGAATTCTGCTCTGCCTGCGGTCGATGTCTATCTGATTAAAGATCAAGCAGACAATATCATGGGATTCATGGGCATTTCTGGTGAAATGTTGGAAATGCTGTTTATCGCTCCAGAACACTTCCGCAAAGGACTTGGCAAAGCCTTAACGACCTACGCTGTCGATACGTGTGGCGTAACCAAGGTTGATGTGAATGAACAGAATCCAGAGGCACACAAATTTTATCTTGCCCAAGGATTCAAGGTTACAAGACGCTCGCCCACAGATGGCATGGGCAAACCGTATCCCATACTCCATATGGAACGATGCCGGTAATTCCTGCTGCAGAGTTGTAGAGCCAACGTGTAGCCCCAGCCTGAAACTCGAATCCCGGCACGCCAGAAAACGAAAAAGCCTTCGGAAATCCGAGGGCTTTTTCGTTTATGAAATGGGGGTTTTGGTGGAGGCGGGGGGCCTCCACCTTTTTAATGTCTTGACTTTTTTGGCCAATAGTTAACTGAATATCTAACTTGCTAACCGTTTATGGGAGTGAAAGCAATCCTCCCATTCCTGATTAGTCCAGTAAATGGGCAAATCTCACTATGTCACGCAGGTCCTGGATTTTTGAAAAACAAAGTATATGTCGACAAAAAGCTTAAAAAAGGGGGGGGCGCATATGAATCCAAAACTATTCGAGTTCTCTTTGGTCAATGCCAAGCCTTCGGATTGGGATGATTTCGAGAAGTTATCCTCTTCTTTTCTTGTCGATGAGTTTGGTTCACTTAGAACTATGGCAGCACCATCTGGTGATGGTGGAAGAGACTCAGAACTGTTTTGTGTGATAAGTAAGCCCGTCGTAGCAGCGCAGTACTCTGTTGCAAAGGGCTGGAACACTAAAATAAATCAGACTATTCAGCGTCTTGAAGAAGGGATTGATAGTGTACGCATTCTCATTTACATGACATCTCAGGTGATTGGAGCAAATGGAGATTTGCTCAAGTCAGAGACTCTTGATAAAGGCATTTCTCTTGATATAAGAGATAGAAATTGGTTTATTGAGAGATTGAATACATCTAATACACGCGAGTCAGCGGCAGAAGCATTTATAGATACAGTTGGACGCCCAATCCTTGCCGGAGAAGGTCTAATTGAGAACAATCCATCTCAATTGTCTTCTAGCGAAGCTAAGACGGCCTTGTTATTTCTAAATCTTCAACTATATGATGACATTAATCAAAAAAGTCTGACGAAGTCATCATTCGAAGCAATAGTTCGGTCTGTGCTTCGGCGCACAAATTCTGAAAATAGGATGTCGAGAGCACAGATTTACGATGCAGTTTCAGGGGTATTGCCTAAAACAACTCGCCCCGAGATAGAGAGATTCACAGATAAGGCCTTACGACAATTAACAAAAGATAAGATTCGGCATTGGGTTAAGAAAGATGAGTTTTGTTTGTCTCATGAAGAATATAGCCGCACGCTCACTGGTTTGGCTGAGATTCAACTAACTGAAGGCAAAATTGATGAATTCATTGGTCATTTATTATCTGGTGATGACTTGGGCATAGCATTTGGTGAAGAGGAAATTTCTGTACTGATTGTTATGGCTAGAAGAATACTCGAATGTTTTTTGATGAGATTAGGTGAAGACTTCGCTTCTTCTGTCGCACAATCAAGGGTGAATCGCATTGAGACAACGATGCTAAGTGACATAATTATTAATGACATCAATGGACACAGACATAAAAATCAAGATGCAAATGTAGAGCATTATCCTAATGTGATTACCTTCATCATTAAGGAGATACTAAACTCTGGGACACATGAGATTAAGCAATATCTCAGAACACTGTCTGACTCTTACACACTTTTTTCATTTATGAAAGAAACACCAGATATTAAAAGAGTAACACAGCGTATCTTTTCACACGGAACAATTTGGCTAGATACAACTGTTTTACTCCCATACATAGCTGAGACGCTTCTTGATGATACGAATAAAGGCAACATTACCAAGCTTTTGAAAACCGCACATGATGCAGGTATAAAATTCATGGTGACAACAGGTGTTCTTGAGGAAATTGATAGCCATATGAATAGGTCTACTTTATGCGCATCTTATAATCATATGGAATGGGTTGGCAATATTCCATTCCTCTACTATAGATATACATGTTCAGGGAGAACGCCTAGTGACTTTGCTGGTTGGATTTCAGGATTCAAAGGAAAAGAAAGACCCCTAGATGATTTACTAGAATATTTACACGAAGAGCTCTCTGTAGAGCGCTGCGATTTAGCGAATAAGCTTGAAGAGATAGACAAAGATTTACGCTTTGCTACGAGTAGGCTCTGGGAAGAAAAACATAAGGCCCGACGCGCAAGAGCTGGGCATGAAGTCGATGAGGCCGTTACACAACAGCTTATAAACCACGATATTGAGAACTACCTTGGCGTAATAGCCCTCAGGAAGAATGAAAAAGTATCTGAGTTCGGCTATAAGCATTGGCTTTTAACTTTTGATAGCAATGCTTGGCAAATTCGGGATGCACTGTGTAAAGAGTTCAAGCAGACGCCACCGTCTCCTCTGATGTCGTTAGACTTCCTCTCGCGGAATTTGTCCATTGGACCAAGTAGAGAGATGCTATCCAAGGAAGGCCACAATAATGTTCATTTGGTTTATTCATTTGAAATGGATGGTGTAGAATCACGTCATGATATTGTTGGTATGGCGAATAAAGTTCGGGAAGAGAATAAAGACCTGCCGGATAGAGTCTTAAAACGTAAGGTGAGAGATGCATGTGATAGTGAGAGGCGGAGGCGGTCTTGTTCCGTTCCTGAAGCTAAGCATGTCGAGATGGCAAAAGATGAACTGTAATCTAAAAAGTCTGAAGCAGCCCGCCAGCGTATGAGAGCGCTTGAGTTTGCCGAGAGCTAGGGAAGCGTCAGCGAAGCCTGTCGGCGACGGCGGTGAGGCGTAAAGCCCGAGGACGTGCCTCTTGCAGGAAGGCTGTGCGCAGGGAACGGCGGACTTCATTCCTGCCCAGCACGGGGCGGAGGTCGATGGGGACGACGATTCGGAAGTGGTAGACGCCTCGACGATTCACGAGGTGGGAGGCGGCCTTCGGGATCATGGCTTCTCAGCTCCGGTTTGTACCCGCGACGTGCCCCCCCGGCCCAGAGCCTCGAATCCTGACCGCCAGAAAACGAAAAAGCCCTCGGAAATCCGAGGGCTTTTTCGTTTATGAAATGGGGGTTTTGGTGGAGGCGGGGGGAATCGAACCCCCGTCCGAGAATGCTCCACTCGAGGCATCTACAGGCTTAGTCCATCGATTTGTTCTCGCCGCTTGCCTGCCGATGGACAGGCGTGCTTACGGCCAGTTCACCTAGGTTCTCGCCCCGATTCCGGCGAACGCGAATCGGTAGCCAGCCTGATGGGGGTTTGACACCGTCCCCGGCTTATCAGACGTCCACCGGTTAGGCGCTGGCTTAATTAAGCAGCCAGAGCGTATTCATTATTGTTGGCATTTAAGCCTTGCCGCTTTTTACGAGGCCAGCGGCGCCTCGGCCTGCAACCCCGGCTTCAACCATCCCCGTCGAAACCAGGTCGCCCCCATTCAAAGAACCAAGGTGAATATAGGCACTTTCCCGCGTTTGGCAAGGGGCAAAGCCCGCGATGCCCCATTTTTCCCACGCCGCCGTGCCAAGCCCCCGACATTTCGCACAGGATTGCGATGCATCCTACGCCGCACGCCCCCATTGCCGCAAAGGCGTCAGCCGTCGAACAGGCGTTCCGCCAGCGCAAAGCGCGCCATCATCCGCTCGTAGGGCAGGGGCGCGTGCCCGGAACGGCACGAGTAGACCTCCACGAAAAGCTGCCTTCCCCAGTCGTGCCCGCTTTCGCGCAGGGTCTGTGCCTCCCGCGCGAAGGGCAGGAAATGCCGCTGCATATGGAAGCTGTCACGCGCGTTCTGCGCGAAGAAGATGCGCGGCATGTATCGCTGGTGATGATAAAAATCCATGACGCGCAGCCGGGTGGGATAGCGCTCGCGCGCCGTGCGCGCCGAGATTCCCCCAAAGCAGACGCGAAGCAGTCTGCTCACGGCGGCCTCGTCGGCAAGCAGGACGTCCGTATGCGCATTGTTGACGACGACCGACGCGCCGCGCAGCATCGCCCCAAGCATGAGCGACGTGAATCCGCCCGCGCTGGAGCCGAAAAGCACCAACTCCTCGAACCGACGCCCCAGCGCCTGGACAAAACCCCGCAGGATGGCCGCAATGCAGGGGAGATACGGATTCTGCGCCGTGCCGAGGCACCAGCCGCAACGCAGTCCGCCAAGATAGCGCGTCGGGTCATTGTAGACGATGACTGAATCGCGCATGGCAAAGGCCCAGCGCCAGCGGTCGAAACGCGGCAGGATGCGCAGATTGTCGCGGCTTGCCGTGCCGAATGCATAGACGCGGTGGGCATCGCGCTTGAGGTTTGTAAAGAACTCAAAGGGAACGCCGTCCACATCGAACGTATAGAGGGCAGGCCCATCCCAGTAGGGCACCAGCGAATCCGGCGAGGAAGGGTAGAATCGGGCGGAAGCCGTCAGTTCCCGCAGCAGGTGCCCATCGAAGCGTTCGGTCAGTTCGTCCGTGAGCATGGAGTTTTCGAGGATGCGCATTCCGCATCGCACGTTGAACTCCATGACTCCATCGTTCGCGAATGCGTTGCCCATGGGCACCTCCCGTTTATGCGCCGGCGACGTTGGCCGGTTTCGGGAAGACGAACGTGTTATATGCCTGCCGGAGCCTGCGCACGAGACGATACTCGTCCTTCAGCATGGTCCGCAGGCGTACGGCCTCCGGCGGCGAAAGGGCAATGGTGTTGCAGCCGTGATTGACGGTGGTATTGCACAGGGGAACGTTGAACAGGGACGACAGCATGCGAAGCGAGCAGTCCATATCTTCTACGAAGAAATACGCGCCAAGTCGTCGAATGCAGTTGTACGCTTCGCCGACATCGAATGAGGGCGAGAACATGTACAGTTGGCGCATGAGTTCACGCTGCGGGATCGTATCCAGAAAGTCCATGAACGAATCACCGAGCCACTGGCATTCCGCACTGGAATCGTCATTCTTTTCAGGCAGGTCTCTTTGACGAAGAAGCGTACGATACAGGGAAAGTATGCGCGCGGCAGGATCGCGAAACGTCGAGAAGATGAACGTGCGATCGGGAATGCGCATTTCATGGAATGGGGAAAGGGACGAGGCGTAGAGAAAGCGCCCGTTCTCGATGAAGTCCCGCGTTTCTCCCGCAAACACGAGGCCCTTGTAATAGACAACATTTCCCCGGCCGACATCGCCGAACATGAAACCGCTTTCGTTGTCGATGGCGTTGAGGAAAATTCGGTTGATGGCTGCCCCAGCGCATTTGCGGATGTGGCAGTAGTAATACCTCTCGTACGGACCCCTGATGTTGAGATACATGGCGATCCCCCGGGCTGGCCGTTCCGTTCCCCCGATACCCGCCAACGCGCCTCGACCATCCCGCCCAGCCGCATGGTGCAGCCGTGGGCGGAATAGTCCACGATATTCAAAATAGCATACTGCGGGGGCCGTGGGAAACCATTCCACGAGAAAAGCGCGAGGACAGGACGAAAGGCGCCGCGCCGAAAAGCCATGGCAGAAGCGTGTACGCGCGAGGAGCGGGGAGCACGTCGAGAAAAAGAAAGCCCTCCCGCTTTCGCAGGAGGGCTATGCATTCGTGGTAGCGAGGAGAGGACTTGAACCTCCGACACTGCGGATATGAGCCGCATGCTCTGACCAACTGAGCTACCTCGCCATGTGTTGACAACTTTCGTCGTCTGCGGAGGCGGTATCTACCCGTTCCGTCGGAAATTGCAAGGACTTTTTTCCAAAAAGCCCCCAAAAGGGTCTAGCGCAGCGCCCATCCTTCGCCGTTGGGACCGCAGGTCATCACCTGCGCACCGGCGGCGGTGACAGCGATGGTGTGCTCGAAGTGGGCGGAGGGCCTGCGGTCGGCGGTCACGATGGTCCAGTGATCGTCGAGGGTCTGCACTTCCTTCACTCCGGCGTTGATCATCGGCTCCACGGCGAGAACCATGCCCTGCTTGATTCGGAAGTCCTCGCAATTATGCGAGAAGTAGTTCGGAATCTGGGGCAGTTCCCACATGCTTTCGCCGATGCCGTGGCCCACCAGCTCCTCGACGACGGAGAAACCGGCATTTCGGGCGTGTTTGGCCATCTTCTTGGCAATCTTGCTCCACTTCTCGCCGGGGCGGATGTCCTTGATGGCGATACGCAGGCATTCCTCGGTCACGTCCAGGAGGGCGCGCTTCTCGTCATCGAGACCGTCTACGCCATGGGAGCAGGCGCAATCCGCGCACCAGCCCTTGATCTTGAGGCCGATGTCGATGCTGACAATATCTCCAGCGATCAGCTGACGAGAGGACGGGATGCCATGCACGACCTCTTCGTTTACGGAGATGCAGCACGTCGCGGGGAAGGGCACCTTTCCGGGAACACCCTTGAAGAGCGGGGTGGCGTTGTTGCCGAGGATGAACTTTTCCACTTCGGCGTCGATGGCCTCGGTCGTCACGCCGGGTTCAACCATCTCGGCGGCGATCATATGGGCCTTCCAGAGCAGAAGGCCCGCTTCGCGCATGAGCGCGATTTCGGATTTGTTCTTGAGCTTCAAGGCAAGACTCCCTTTTTTACCGTGGGCAAAGGGCAAGCTCATACTCCTTCAGAGTCTCATGTCAACCGCAGCGGGCGCAAACCTGAAAGCCCACCGCTATCGCCAATGTCCCGTCATGTCGCAAATGCGTCCGCAACGCGCCAGCATTTCGCGACGAGAGGCATGGCGGCACTGGGGATTTCGCACCGCAAAAACACCGTTGACCCAACGGGAATCGCACCATGGCGGGCCATTCTCCACGTCCGTCGCTTGCAAGGAACATCAGCGTCGGGTAGAAGACTGGGCCGCGCCACGCGAAACCGCGCGTCCCGCTGGCGTTTTCCCGTTCACCATTATCCAAACAGTACAAGAGACGAGCCATCATGAATCTCAATCTTTCTCCGCTTGCTCCGCAGCAACCCGCCGCCGACGAAACCGCCATTACCTTCGTCCCGCAGGGCGTGTGCTCCAAACTGATTACCTTCCGCGTGGAAGAGGGCAAAGTCCACGACGTAACCTTCACCGGCGGTTGCCCCGGCAACCTCGAAGGCATCGGCAAACTCGTGGAAGGCATGCGTGTGGCGGACGTGATGGATAAGCTCTCCGGCATCCGCTGCGGCAACAAGGCCACCTCCTGCCCCGATCAGCTCTCCAAGGCCCTCGAGCCGTACAGGAACGACGCCTAGCCCGTCGAACGCGCCGCCTCGTCCGAGTGGGAAGCCCCCCTTGCGGCAAGGCGTGTTTGAAGCTCGATAAAGAAAAGCCCCCAGCGTGTTGCTGGGGGCTTTTCTTTATCTGTCGGAATCCGACTCGGCGTCCATCGTCCCCGCCAAAAAGACGATAGGGCCACTAACGCTGTAGACTCGCACCAGTAGTCATCACCGCTTCAAAATTCATATACTTTGGTCACTTCCCGATGCCCTTCAACGCCTCAAGGTCGGCGGCCATACGGCCCATACCGCCCATCTCCACAGGGATAAGGACGGTATTTCCCTCACCCTGGGCAGCCTCTCGGACGGCATCACGCATATCCCAGCCTTCAAAGAATTTGAGGGCCAAGGCATGATCAATGTTCAGGCCCTCGCAAAAGACGGCAATGGCTTTGCTGTTGCCTTCGGCCATGGTATTGCGCTGATCCGCATAGCCCTTGGCTTTGAGCCGCAAGCTTTCCGCTTCCGCTTCCGCCCGGCCCACAAGGCGTTCCCGCACGGCTTCCTTTTCCAGAACTGCAGCATCCTTGTCGCGCTGGGCGGCCAACACCTTCTCAAAAGCCTCCTTGAGCTGGTCGCTTGGCTGCGGATCGTCCACGAGGACGTTGACTACGGCGAAACCGTACTCTTCAAATGTGGACTTGAGTTCAGTCTCTACCACGGCTTCAAAGTCTGACTTGCCCGAAAAAATTTCGTCCATGGTCATTGAGCTGGCCTTGGCACGGACTTGGTTAACGACATAGGAAAGAATCTGACTCCACGGATTGTCCAAAGCGTAATAGGCATCCTTCACTTTTTCCGGGATGACCTTGACCTGCACTTTGACCGGGACGCACAGAAAGGCGTTATCCTTGGACTTTATCTCCACGGTTTCCGCAATTTCCTGAATGCGAAGATCTACGGTCGCCACGGCGATTTGGATGGGCCAAGGCAACTTCATCGACAGGCCGGCGGTTCGGAAGCCGGAGTATTTGCCGAAGGTTTCGAGTATCTGGACCTTCTGTTGTTTGGTGATGATAAAGCAGCCGGAGATTATAGGCAGTAGTGCAATAACTAGAACAATTAGGACGCCGACCATGATGATGCCTCGTATCGATTTTGAGTTTCGATGTGAAAATTAGCGATGCTATATTCGCGGCGACGTTATTTCGTTTCCTTCGCCGAGGCAACATAAAACAAGAGAACGTCCAGCTCCGTTCACCAAAACAAGGAGAAATTTTGTCATTCCCATACCTTTTCATGAGGAATTATGGGGGAGAAAACATACTGCTCGGCGGGCTTTTCGTTGATTGCAAGGGCAGGGTGGAGAATCATCCAACACTGCGGCAACATTCACAGCACATGAATATTGCCTTTGAAAAGGGGACCAGAGGCCCAACTTCCTTTTCCAAACGAAAAAGCCCTCCCGCTTTCGCGGAAGGGCTATATACTCTTGGTAGCGAGGAGAGGACTTGAACCTCCGACACTGCGGATATGAGCCGCATGCTCTGACCAACTGAGCTACCTCGCCATGATGCGTCGGGAAGAGCGGGAAACGCTCACCCCGTCGGCGAAAAGGCATATAAGAATTTTCAAACCCGATTGCAAGCGGAAATTAGGACTTTTCTCAAAAAAGCCCCATCTGCCAGAAGATAAGGACAATCGGAGCCAGAACGAGACGGTACCATGCGAAGGGGCGCAGCGTCACCTGCCCCAGAAGCCGGATGAACACCTTTACAGCCAGCCACGCGGACAGAAAGCTCACCACGAAGCCCGTGGCGAGAAAGGGCAGGTCCGCCGCCGTGAACAGGTGCATACTCTTAAGCATGTCATAGCCCGTGGCCGCGAACATGATGGGCACCGCCGCGATAAAGGAATATTCTGCGGCGACAGTGCGCCCAGCACCAAGGATCATGCCACCCATGATCGTAGCCGCGGAACGCGAAAAGCCCGGCCACAGCGCCAGACACTGGAACGCGCCCACGCCGAGGGCGAGCAGGGGAGTGATGTCGTCGAGAGTCTGCGTGGTCGGCGTCCTACGCCGACGCTCCACCCACAGGATGGCCAGCGCGCCGACACCCAAAGCCAGCGCCACGGTATACGGCCCGAAGAGGTATTGCTTGATGGCGTCATGCGCTGCCAGCCCGGCCAGCCCGGCGGGTAGCGAGGTCAGAAACAGCAGCCACAGCCCGCGCACGCCAGAGAAGCGCATCCCCGGCGCAGGGCGCAGAAGCCCCCAGAAGCGCTCCCAGTAGAGCACAACCACGGCGAGAATGGCGCCAAGCTGGATGACGACCTCGAACGTCGCGGCCTTTTCGCCGGTAAAGCCCAGCAGATGCCCGACAAGGATCAGATGCCCCGTGGACGACACGGGCAGGAATTCGGTCAATCCTTCGACGACGCCGAGAATAGCGGCCTGAAGAATGGAATCCACGCAGTACTCCTCATTTGTGTATGTATACGAAATGCCGTCCGGTTCGGACACAAGCGGCCTAGCTCAAGCCGCAGCAAGTTGCAAGCCCGCTCCCGATGGTGTAGAGCCAAGGCAGCCCGACGGCTGGAACCCCGCCGCGCAAAAGGAGAAACCATGACGACGATCATGCCCGACAACGAACTGTTTCGCCGTGCGGTCCGCTGGATCGACGAACAGCGGACGGACGGCACGTCCAACCTCGACGCGCTCATTCAGGAAGCCGCCATGCGCTTCAATCTCGGCCCGAAGGAAACCATCTATCTGGACGATTTCTTCAAGAAGAACTTAAAGAAACAGGACGAGTCCCCTGAGTAATCCGCTTTCCCCTTCACTGCTGCATAGGCAGATGTTCAAGGAATTGGCGACCCTGTTTGCGCTGTGCGCGGGGTCGCTTTTGACGCTTCTGCTCATCGGGCGGCTTCTGCAACTGCGCGAACTGCTTCTGAACCAGAACCTCGGTCTCTTGGACGTGGGGCGCATGCTCCTGTATTTGAGCCCGTTCTTCCTGCTTCTGCTCATCCCCATCGCGTGCATGCTCTCCGTGTTTCTGACGCTTCTGCGCATGAACACGGACCTTGAGACCACGGCCCTTCGCGCCTCGGGCGTAAGCCTGTACCAGCTTTTGCCCGCACCGATACTGCTGGGCACGCTGTGCACCCTGGCCGCTTGGTGGATTTCCTTCCACGGGCTGGCGTGGGGCATGGAGAATTTCCGTTCCACCATGCTCGAACTCGCCCGCTCCAAGACGCAGCTCGTCCTGCAACCCGGCGTGTTCAATCGCGAGTTTCCCGGCATCACACTCTATGCCCAGCAAGCGGACGGCGCCAGCGGAGAACTGCGCACCGTGTTCGTCAAGGACGCCACGCGCGGAGACTCCGCAGCGACCATCCTCGCCCCGGAGGGCAGGGTACGCACGGACACCGAGCGGGGCGAAATCGTCTTCCAGCTCCGCAATGGCCGCATCTACCGCGAGGAACCCAAGGGCATGAGCGTCATAGGCTTCGGCACCTATCAGGTGAAGATGGACCTCTCGAAGATGCTCAGCGGCTACAAAATCGGCGAGATGCGTCCCAAGGAAATGTCGTGGAGCCAGTTGAACCAGATCGCCGAACGCAACGAGCGCGAGGGCCTGAACGACAACTCCGCGCGCAAGGTGCAGGTGGAAATCCACAAGCGCCTCGTGCTGCCGCTGGCCTGCCTCGTATTGAGCCTTTTCGCCGTGCCGCTGGCGTCCATGTTCAGCGGTCTGCATCGGCACTGGGGCCTTCTGCTCGCGCTTGGCTTTTTCCTCTTCTACTACACGCTGTTGTCCCTCGGCCTGTCCCTCGGCGAAACCGGAGCCATGCCGCCCGCGCTGGGGCTGTGGCTGCCCAATGGCGTCTTCCTGTTGACCGGGCTGTACGGCCTGCGGCAGGCCGCGCGGGAGCGCTCGTTCACGGTGATCGAGCGCCTGCGCCACATCAAGCTCTTCGGCAGGAGGACTGCGGATGTTCGCTAGAACCCTCCACACCTACCTCCTGCGCCAGAATCTGTTCTACCTAATGACCTGCCTCGGCGTCGGCGCCGGGCTGTACCTGATGACGGACATCTTCGACCGCCTCGACGACTTCATTGAAGCGGGGTTGGGCTTTTCCACCGTGGCCCTGTACTTCACGGTGAAGCTGCCGCTCATCATCTCGCAGATTCTTCCGGCGGTGTTCCTGCTGTCCGTGGTGGCCCAGCTGTGCCTTATGGCCCGCCACCGCGAGCTGCTGGCCCTGCGCGCGGGCGGCATTTCCTTCGGCCGCCTGTCGTCGTTCTACATCGCCTACGCCCTTGCGTGGTGCGTGATCCAGCTCGTGTTCTCGCAATTCGTGGGCGTATACGGCCAGCAGACATCCTCGCACATCTGGTCCGAGCAGGTTCGCGGCAACATCGCCGAAAACACGGTCCTGCGGAATCTGTGGTTCAAGGACGGCGACCACATCGTGGAGATGGAACGCGCCTATCCCTTGCGCCACGAAGCCGAAGGCGTGACCATCTACGAACTTGCGCCCGACCGTGGCTCCATGGTTCGCGTCTACTCCGCGCAAAGGGCGGAGGTTCGCCAGGGCCACTGGCTCCTGCACGAGGCGCGGGTTCTGGACCCGCAGACCTTCAGCAAGGAAACTCGCCCGGAGCTTGAGCTTGCGCTCTCGCAGGACATCGCGACGTTTCTGGTCATCGATCCGGACACGGACCCGGCCCAGCTTCCGCTGCGACAGCTCTCGCAGGTCATCGACAGGCTGGAAGTCTCCGGCTCCAACGTGGAGGGTCTGCGCACGGCGTGGCACAGCAAGTGGGCCTACGCCTTCTCCATCCTGACCATGAGCATTCTGGCCATGGCCATGGTGACAATCTTCGAGAACATCTACCTCAACATCGGCCTGTCGCTGGTGCTGACCTTCGCCTACTACGCGGTGTTCATGATCGGCCAGACGCTGGGGCAGGGTGGACTGATGCACCCGGCCATCGGCGCATGGCTCGGCAACATCGTCTTCTGCCTGCTTGGCGGGGCGCGGCTTGCGTGGTGCGCACTGCCCACCCGCAAGGAGCATTGAGCCGTTCATCGCGAACGGAAGTCCATGGACGCAAAAAAGGCTGCCGGATGAAACCACCCGGCAGCCTTTCTCTTTTCTGAAACGCGATGAAGGGCTATTCGGCCGTGGCTCCAGCCGCCTCGCGCATGGCGCGCCACAGGGCGTCGCGCCCCATTCCGGTCTTGGCGGAGCAGAGCAGGGGCAGGTTCTCGGAACCGAGGATGTTCTGCCACTGGCGCTGGCGCTGGGCGCAGTCCTTCTGCTTGGTCTTGTCGATCTTGGTCAGCACGGGAATCATGGGAATGCCCGCGCCCTGAAGGTAAGAAACGAGTTCGAGGTCGATCTTCTGCGGCGTGAGGCGCGAATCCAACAGCACAGCCACGGCACGCAGCCAGTGGTTGTTGCGCAGATAGGCATCGATGAGCTTGCCCCATTTCTCGCGCTCGGACATGGAACAACGGGCATAGCCGTATCCCGGCAGGTCCACGAGGTAAAACTCGTCCGGCTTGACGCGGTAGAAATTGAGGCTTCTGGTCTTGCCGGGGGTGGCGCTGATCTTGGCGAGGCTCTTACGCCCGGCCAGACAGTTGATGAGCGAGGACTTGCCGACATTGGAGCGGCCAGCCATGGCCACCTGCGGGGCGGGCATCTCCTCCAGCTGGTTCATGAGATAGATCGTCTTTTCGAGTTCGAGGGTCGGATTCATATGGGATCCTGCGCGGGGCGCGTTTTGCGTGTTTCGGCTTTCGGCCCGGGCGTCGTGCCGGGACGGCGAGTATGCACGGATTCTTTCGATTTGCCAACCAACGGCGAAACATATAATACATAGGCGCTTGGGACGGATGCCACCCGGAGCCGTCCCCTGTCATTTCCAAAGGATACCCGAACATGGCGAAACACACGATACTCGTGCTCAACGGCCCGAACCTGGGTCATCTGGGCGTGCGGCAACCGGAAATCTACGGCTCGCGCGGCATGGATGATGTCCCGGCGCTGGTCGATTCGCTTCTGGGCACCGCGTCCGGCAGCGTCCAACTCGTCTTCGACCAGAAGAACGGCGAAGGGGAGTTGATCGACCGGCTGGAGAAGGCGCGGGAGGACGGCGTGGACGGCATCGTCTTTAACGCCGGAGCCTACACGCACACCAGCCTCGCGCTGGCCGACTGCCTTGCCTGGATAAGGATTCCCTTTGTGGAGGTCCACATTTCCAACGTGTGGGCCAGACCGGAGGAGATCCGCCACCATAGCTGGATCGCCCGCCATGCGGTGGGCGTGATAGCCGGTTTCGGAATCGAATCCTACGCCCTCGCGGTGGCGGCGCTGGTCCGTCGCCTCGAAGAGGCACAAGCGTAAAGAAATTCTGGAAAATACGTTATTTGGGAGGATGAATGTACTCGACTACCGATTTCAAGAACGGCCTCAAGATCGAACTCGACGGCACCCCCTTCGAGATTCTCGAACATCAGCACCACAAGCCGGGCAAGGGCGGCGCCATCATGCGCACCCGCCTGCGCAACCTGCTGAACGGCCGTGTCATCGACAAGACCTTCCGCTCCGGCGAAAAGGTGGAGAAGGCCGACGTCGAAACCCGCACCATGCAGTTCCTCTACCACGAGGGCGCTACCGGCTTCGTGTTCATGGACATGACCTCCTACGAGCAGATGGAAGCGCAGGCTGACCAGCTCGGCCCCACCGCCGCCTTCCTCGTTGACGGTCAGGAAGTGAAGATCATGCTCTACAAGGGCCGCCCCATCGACCTCGACATGCCCGCTTCCGTGGTCATGCAGGTGGTCGAGACCGAGCCCGGCGTGCGTGGCGACACCGTGAGCGGCGCCACCAAGCCCGCCACCCTGTCCTCCGGCGTCGTGGTCAACGTCCCGCTGTTCATCAACACCGGCGACATGATCAAGGTCGACACCCGCTCCCGCTCCTACCTCAACCGCGAGTAGCCTCGCAGAGAGTACAAGAAACCGTCGCGCGCCACGCACTCGGCGCGGCGCGCGACGGACGCGAAATCATCATGGAGGAACCCACGACGAACGGCGCCAAACTCCTCAAGGAGATCATGGCTCTCGCGCTCGCATTCTGGGCAGTTCTGCTGCTCGTCTCGCTGGCCACCTACAGCCCCCACGATCCGAGCCTCAATCAGGCCGTGAGCAGGGGATACGTGGTCAAGAATGCGGCAGGGCTCATCGGCGCCTATCAATCCGATCTACTGGTCATGCTCTTCGGCCTGTCGAGTTGCCTGCTTCCCCCGGCACTCGCGGCGCTGTCCGCCGGAAACTTCGTCCGCAGGCTGTTCCCTGCCTGGTGGCGATGGCTCGGCGTTTTCCTCTTCTTCCTGTGCCTCACCAGCTTCGGCTCCACGCAGTGGGCGCGCGAGCACCTGCACGCCGGCGACATCCGCGGTGGCGGGCTGCTTGGCGCTGTCCTCTACAACGAGGCGCAGTACTACCTGCGACCCACAGGGGCCTTCCTGATTTGGCTGTTTTCGACCATCGTCTCGCTGCAACTCATGTGCGGGATGACGTGGGGCGCGTTCGCCAAGCGCGTACAGATGCGCCTTGTCGATGCGTGGACCAAGTTCAGGGAGCGCCTGTCCCGCAGCCGCCGCAGGCAGGACGACAAGGACGAGCCGAAGACCGAAGAGAAAACCCGACGCGGTCTGCTCTCGCCCAAGCCGCGCAAAAAGCGCGTCAAGGACGAACCCGCCGCCAAGGACGCCTCCACCGTGGACGAGGAATACGTTCCGAATCTCGGTAGGGCGGCCGCACAACCCGAACCAGCCACACCCCCGGCTCCCAAGGCCGCCCACGCGCCCATCCCCACGGATATGTCGGGTCCGCCGCCGATCGAGTATCTGGAGGCCCCCGGCAACAACGAGGACGTCATCCCCAAGGACGTGCTTGAAACCAAGGCCAAGGATCTCGAAACCTGCCTGTCGGACTTCGGCATTCAGGGCGAGGTGAAGGACGCCGTGCCCGGTCCCGTGGTCACGATGTTCGAATACAAGCCCGCGCCCGGCGTGAAGATCAGCCGCATCGCCAATCTTTCAGACGATCTGGCCCTTGCGCTGCGTGCCAGCGCCGTACGCATCGAAGCTCCGCTGGCGGGCAGGGACACCGTGGGCGTGGAAATCCCCAACGAAAAGCGCCAGACGGTCTATCTGCGCGAGATCATCGAATCGAAGGACTTCCAATCCTCCAAGTCGCTGCTCACGCTGGCCCTTGGCAAGGACATCTACGGCAGGCCGCGCGTGGCCGATCTGGCCAAGATGCCGCATCTGCTGGTGGCCGGTGCCACCGGTCAGGGCAAGAGCGTCTGCCTGAACTGTCTGCTTTTGAGCTTCCTGTACAAGGCCGCACCGGACGAGCTGAAGCTCCTGCTGGTGGACCCCAAACGCATCGAACTGTCCGTGTACTCGGAGTTGCCGCATCTGGTGCATCCCGTGGTCACGGACATGGCTCTGGCCAAGAACGCGCTGGACTGGGCCGTCTATGAGATGGAAAAGCGCTACGACTCCATGGCCAAGCTCGGCGTGCGCAACATCGAGGGCTTCAATGCCAAGCTGAGGAAGCTCGGCGACGACCGCCCCGAGGGATGCGAAGAGATGCAGCCACTGCCGTACCTCGTCATCGTCATCGACGAGTTGGCGGACCTCATGCTCACCGCGCGCAAGGAAGTGGAAACCTCCATCGTGCGGCTGGCGCAGTTGGCCCGCGCGGCGGGCATCCACATGATCCTCGCCACGCAGCGGCCGTCCGTGGACGTCGTCACCGGTCTCATCAAGGCGAACTTCCCCAGCCGCATCGCGTTCACCGTGACCTCGCCGCAGGACTCGCGCACCATCCTCGACACCGTGGGTGCAAACCACCTGCTGGGCAAGGGCGACATGCTCTTCAAGCCCGGCGGCGGCAAGAACGTCCGCGTTCACGGCGCACTGGTGGGCGAAGAGGAAATCGGCCTGATCATCGACTACTGGAAGGCCAAGGCCAAGCCCGAGTTCGAACTCGACTTCGGCCAGTGGTCCAAGGAAGGCGAGGTTGGCGGCAGCAACGGCGATGGCCCCAACGGCTCGGACGGCATCCCGGACGATCCCGTCTACGGGGAGGCCGTCCAGTTCGTAATGGAGCAGGGCAAGGCGTCCATTTCGCTCATCCAACGGCGCTTCCGCATCGGCTTCAACCGCGCGGCGCGCTTCGTGGAGCAGATGGAGCAGGACGGCGTGATCGGCCCGGCGGACGGCAGCAAGCCGCGCAGGGTCATCACGGGCAGAGAATAAAAAAACGACGAAAAAGCGCCCGGAGCTACGCGAAATAGCTATAGCTCCGGGCGCGATATCTGGACTTTTCCGCGAAAGCGGCGCATTCCCGTCCATGAATGCAGTGTGTTTTTCACGGCTTTTCTCGACGTGGACCGCAACAGGAAAATGTTTCGGAGGACGAATGCCCCTGTTCAGACTCATGGCCATCGCCATGTCCCTGTACTTCCTTTTCCAGCCCGTGGCCGCGCATGCCGACGAAACTGATGGCAACGCCACGGAAATCACCGCGAGCATGCAGCGCCAGTACGAGGCCCTCGGCGCATTCCGGGCCGACCTCGTCCAGAAGCTGACCAACGCTGCCAGCGGATCGACACAGACCCGCACCGGAACCCTCGTCTTCAAGCAGCCCGCGCTCATCCGCTGGCAGACCGAAAGCCCGGAGCCGGAGCTTCTGGTCGTCGGCAGCGACAGGGTATGGGACTACTTCCCGGACGAGGAGACCGCCTACCGCTACACCACGGATCAGGTGCTCGGCTCCAAGACCATGCTGCGCTTCCTGTCCGGCAAGGCGCGCCTCGACGAGGACTTCTACGTCTCCGTCGTGGGGCGCGACAACGGATACATCAAGATGGAGCTGGTCCCGCGCGATCCGGAGCCGTCCCTCGTGCAAGCATGGCTGTGGCTCATCCCGGAAAGTAAGCTCCTGCACCGCGTGGTCATCGTCGATTTCTTCGGCAACGAGAACGACGTCACGCTCAAGAGCATCGTGCTCAATCCGGAGCTGCCCGCCAGCACCTTCGAGTTCACGCCGCCCAAGGGCACGGAGATTCTCGACACCCCGAAGGACTAGGGCGCAATCCCGAATCCCATCGGCAGCGGCGCACAGCCTGAATGCCGAAATCGCACGCGACACGACAAAAAGGGCGGCATCCTCACACGGGGATGCCGCCCTTGCCATTATCGGCGAAAAACCGTCCACAACTCCCGCATCGCGGGAATCATCATATTCTAACGGGGCTTGCGACCGGAACCGGGGCCCTTGCCGCGCCGGGGACCATGCCCGGAGCCGCGCGAACTATCGGAGCCGGAACCGCGACGGTCATCCGAGCGCCCGGAGCGCCTGTCGTCGCGTCCGCCGCTACGGCCACCGTCGGAGCCGTATCCTCCGCGCGAACCGGAAGGCTTGCGGCCATACGGGCGATCCTGCCCGCGTCCACCGGACGGCCTACCATCACGATCGCCACCGGGGCGCGGACCACGGCGCTCGCCGCGCTCGTCGTCACGTCTAGGGCCAGAACCGCGACGCTCATCACGATCATCGCGGCGCTTGGGACCACGGCGGTCGTCGTCACGGCCATAACCACGCTTCTCACCGCGATCATCACGGCCGTAGCCGCGTTTTTCACCACGATCATCACGGCCGTAGCCGCGCTTTTCATCGCGGTCATCACGGCGAGGGCCACGACGCTCGTCACGCGAGGAGCCGCGGCGGTCGTCATCGCGACGGCCGTCCCTGCGCTCATCGCCACGGCCGTAGCCGCGACGGTCGTCACGGTCTCCACGGTCGTCACGCCTCGGCGCACGGCGTTCCTCGCCCTCGGCGTCACGCCACGGATCGCGACGTTCGCCGCGCTCGTTGTCACGTCTGGGACCGGAACCGCGACGCTCATCATCGCGACCGTAGCCGCGCTTCTCACCACGATCATCACGACCGAAACCGCGCTTCTCGCCACGATCATCACGGCCATAACCACGTTTTTCGCCACGATCATCGCGGCCGTAGCCGCGTTTCTCACCACGATCATCACGGCCGTAGCCGCGCGTTTCACCGCGGTCGTCACGACGAGGACCACGGTGTTCGTCGTGCGAGGAGCCACGGCGGGCGTCGTCGCGACGGCCGTCCCTGCGCTCATCGCTACGACCATAACCACGACGGTCATCGCGGTCTCCACGGTCGTCGCGCCTCGGCGCACGGCGTTCGCCGCGTTCGTCGTCACGTCTGGGGCCGGAACCGCGGTGCTCGTCACGATCGTCGCGACGCTTGGGACCGCGGCGCTCGTCATCGCGGCCATAGCCACGCTTCTCACCGCGATCATCACGGCCAAAACCACGCTTCTCACCGCGATCATCACGACCGAAGCTGCGTTTTTCATCACGATCATCACGACCGAAACCGCGCTTTCCATCGCGCTCGTCACGGCGAGGACCACGGTGTTCGTCGTGCGAGGAGTCACGGCGGTCACCATCGCGGTCGTCACGACGGGCACCTGCCTTGCGCAAGGGGCGGAAGCCGCCGCCATGCACGGATTCGCCGTTCGATTCGTCATCGGTGCGCCACTCGCCACTCGCCTTGTCGTCTCGCTCCTCGGAAGAGGCATTGGACGTGGCGAACGGGGAGGCAAGGCCAACAGCCTGCCGCAGCGCGGCAACTTCCTTGTCCGTCAGTTCCCGAACCTCACCGGTGGGCAGCGTGCCGAGAAACACCGGCCCCTGACTCACGCGCTCAAGGCGCAGGATGGTCAGCTCAAGGTCGCGGCACATGCGGCGAATCTGGCGGTTCACGCCCTGAACGAGGGTCATGGTCAGCATAATGCTGCCGCTTCGTTCCTCGGCCGCGTCCACACGCACCGGGGCGAGGCGTTCGCCCTCGGCAAGGGTCATGCCCGAACGCATCCGGCGCAGCTTCTCCTCGGTCACCTCACCGCGTACGCGGACATGGTAGACCTTGGGCAGGTGCCAGCGGGGATGCATGAGGCGGTTGGCGAGGTCTCCGTCCGTGGTCAACAGCAGCAGGCCTTCGGAATAGAAGTCCAGCCGCCCCACGGGAAAGACTCGCCGACGGCGGTATTCCTCGGGCAGGATATCGACGACGGTTTGACGCGCCTGCGGATCGCTCACCGTGGTCACGACCTCGATGGGCTTGTTGAGGGCAAGGTAGAGGTTTTGATCGCGCCCCGGCACGATGAGGTTGATGGTCTTGCCGTCGACCTCAAGAACGTCGTTCTCGGGATCGACCCGCATGCCGGGCTGGGTGACGATCACCCCGTTGAGGCGCACCACGCCGCTTTCGATCAGTTCGTCAGCAGCGCGGCGGGAGCAGACTCCCGCCTGCGCCAGTACACGATTGATGCGCAGAAGACTCTCCGCGCCATCGGAAGGGGTCCCCTTGGAGGGACCACCGGGTTTGTGTTTTGTCATGCCCCGTAACTAGACGGTAATGACCTTCGTTGCAAGCTGAAGACTCGTGACCACGTCGAGCATATTCGTGGTTTCGCCCACGGCCTTGCGGTCCAACAGGCCGAAATGATCAAGACAAGTGCCGCAAACGAGAATCGTTGCGCCCATTTCCTCAAGAGCCTTGATTTTTTCGCAGCAGGGATTGTCAGCCACGGTGAGCCGCACGCCGCCGTTGACCAGCACCACGCGCCACAGTTCGGGACCGAACTCCGGCAGCGTGGCAAGGAAGTTGAGCATCAGCTTCTCGCCCAGCGCATCGTCGCCGCTACCGAGGACATCACGCTGAATGAACACGGTCACCTTCTGCTCCAGAGCGGCCATTTCATCGGCGCTCATGGGACGGCAGACAGGGCACGCACCGGCCGGGGAGGGCGCGGCGTCGGAAGATTCAGCGGCGCGACGGCCAACCACGGCCCATCCGCCATCGACATTCTCAACGCTCGTCTCGTAACCACGGGTCGCAATGAAGCGTCCGACGTTCTCGCGCGCGGCCTCGTTGTCGACAATCACCGCAAATTCGGCGGGCTGTTCCGTCTCCACCAGCTTCCGGGCGTTCAGGACAGGCTGAGGGCAGGCAAGTCCCTTGCAGTCCAGAATTCTTCTCGTCATGTGAGGTACTCCTTTGCCTGCATGGAACAACCGTGGGGCCTTTGGGTCAAATAGATAATTCCAATCGCCTCTGGCGTGTCCCATCGAAAACGCCACTAGCGGAGCGGGAGGGGCCACGCCTGTACCGGCGCGAACTTCTGCGGGATATTTTTCTGGATTTCGGGCCGGTAATTTCTTATCTGATTCGTTTGCGCGGCGGCTCAAACAGCCACTCGCGACAGATTCGCCGCCGCTGCCGACTTCCGACGCGACGCAAAGCCCGTCCGACATGGACCACGCCCCTCAACGCGGAACTACGCATGAAAATCAAGGTCGATCCCGTTCTTCTTTCCTATCCGCTATCATGGCTCTATCGGCTGTGGTGCGGCACCATCCGCATGGACATCGAAAACCGCGATGCCCTCGAACGGGTGTGGGCGCAGGGCAGGACCGTCGTCATGGCCTGCTGGCACAACGAACTGTTCCCGTATCCCACCATCCAGATGAACAGGCAGTGGACCGCCATCGTCAGCCTGAGCAGCGACGGCACCATCGCCACGGAACTGCTCAACCGGCTCGGCCTCGTCATCGCGCGCGGCTCAAGCTCGCGCGGCGGGGTGCGCGCCCTCATGAGCGCCTGCCGCCTCATTAAAAAGGATGGAAGGCAGGGCTTCGTGACAGTGGACGGTCCCCGTGGCCCTCGGCACGAGGTCAAGGAAGGCGTCATCTTCCTCGCGCAGAAATCGGGCTCCCTTCTGGTGCCCACGCGCATGGTTCCCTCGCGGGCCAAGATTTTCGACCGTTCGTGGGACAAGTTCGTCCTGCCGCTGCCCTTTTCGCGTTGCCGCATCGTCTTCGGCGAACCCTACGAGGTCACGTCCGAGAAGCTCGACGAGCAAACCCTCGCCGAGGAAACCCGCAAACTCGGGGAAAAGCTCCATGCGCTGGTCTAGGCCGCTTCTCGGCAGAAGCTCCGTGCCCGTGCTGTGCTACCACAACATGGGCGGCAACGGCATGCCATGGCAGAGCTTCACGCGCCAGATTCGCTGGCTGCGCGACAGCGGCGTGAGGACGCTATCCCTCACCGAACTAGACGCCTTCCTCGGCGGCGAACCGCTTTGCGCGCCCTCGGTCCTGCTTACGTTCGACGACGGATTCCGCGACCTGCACACCCGTGTCGCGCCGCTTTTCGAGGAACTGGGACTCCGGGGCACCGTCTTCGTCATCAACAATCGCATCCGCCCCGAGGACGAACCGGGCACCAACGAAGACATCATCGCCCACGAGGCACACCGCGCCTTCCTGACCGAAGGCAACCGCTCCGCATGGCTCAGCGAATCCGAACTCACGGACCTCGTGAAGCGCGACCTTTTCGACGTGGGCAGCCACTCCGGCACGCACGTCATGGGCATCGTGTCTCCGCACGAGCGTCCCGAGAAGCCAGAACACTGGGCCTATGCCCGGTGGCATGCAGGGCTGGAGCAGGGCGAACTGCCCAGAATGGCACCAGAATTCACGACGCACCTCTTCAATGCCGAAGCTGGCCGTCCCGAAACGGACGGGGAATTCTTCGCTCGCGTGCGCGACAATCTCGCCGCCAGCCGCAGCGACCTCGAACGCCGCCTCGGCAAGGCGGTGACGTCTCTCGGCTGGCCGTGGGGCAAGGCGCATCCCATTGCTGTGGACGCCGCAAAGGCCGCAGGGCTGCGCACGCTCTTCACCCTCGCCAACGGCCCCGTGACGGCAGGTTCCGACCCCGCCGCCATCAATCGTCTGGAAGTCCGGCGCGGCAAGGGCCCGAGCTGGTTCACAAGCCGCACCATCATCTACAGCCACGCGACGATTGCCGCCCTGTACGCCGGAATGAGGATAGGATGAGGGAAATCGTCTACGAATTGCTAGCCCGCTCGATGCAGGGCATGAGCCTCGACGCCATCGACCGCTGGGGCGCTCGCATGGGCGACCTGCTTTGGCTCACGCTACCCGAACGTCGCCAGATGGCCACCGAGACCATGGCCCGCCAACTGGATCTGCCGCTCCACACGGCCCAGCGCATGGCCCGCAACAGCTTTCGCAACACCGGGCGCTCGTTTCTGGAAATTCTGCTCAGTTCACGGGTAGACTGGCGTTTCATCCACGAACGCCTGCACATCGCCACGCCGGATGCGTTTCGCGCTTTTCAGGACCTCGATCGACCGGTGGTCATCGCCACTGCGCACATGGGCGCGTGGGAACTCCTCGCCGGCATCTATCAGCTTCTCGTCCACAAGCACCCCAAGCAGATCGTGGTGCGCCGTCCCAAGGACGAAGCGCTGCATCGGCTCATGACGCGCCTGCGCAGCCGTCCGGGCGTGGACGTCATCCCGCACCGCATGGCCGCGCCGCAGGTGTTGCGCTGCCTGCGAAAGGGTGGAGTGACAGCCTTTCTCGTGGACCACAACAGCAGCACGTCCGAGGCGCTATTCATGCCGTTTCTCAAGGACATCGCCGCTGTGAACATGGGCCCGGCCCTGCTGGCCGTGCGCGCCGAGGCCTGCATCTGCCCGGTCTTCATAATCCGCAACGGGCAGGGCGGATACGAGCTGCACAACGATACACCGCTGGACACGCGCACCCTCACCGGAAGCCGCGACGAACGCATCCAGAAGGCCGCCGAGTTCTACACCCGCGCCGTGGTCCGCATGATCCGCGCCTATCCGGAGCAGTGGTACTGGCTGCACAGGCGCTGGAAAACTCAACCGCCAGAGGGCTGGCGCTACGGCGGTCCGCTTCTCGAAAGCTAAAGCTTCGCTTCAAGTTCTCCAATCCAAGGCGGCGCGTGCCGCCTTTTTTCATGCGCAAAATCGGTGCATTACGCGTTTTTCCCCGCCAGACGGGAGCAGGCGGCCACCGCTCACCACACGGGGACGCCGAAGCCGATTGAACTCGCTCGGCTTTTCATGCAATGATGTGCCTTTGACGGGACGCTACGCGCCACGGTAGCCGCCATCACCACCGGCGAGACATAGGCCGGGGCCGGAATCGGCCGAGGACATCCTCCCCACGGTGAAGCAGCCCACACGACGCCCCCGTCATCCTCCGCAAAACGCTTGCCGCATTTCCATGCGCAACAAACGTCAAGGTCGGGCACGTCATGGCAGGCCGTCACGGGAGCTTCTGGAGTCGCCTGACCGGCGGTCGGTGGATCGTCTTCCTCACCGGCGTCGCGTTTTCCATCCTCGTCTCGTGGCTGTACATCCAGCAGCCCTTCTTCCTCGAATTGCTGGACTACAAGCTCTACGACGCGCTTCTGCGCTCCACGCACACCACAAAGACCACAAACGTCCCCGTCATCGTGGACCTCGACGAACGAAGCCTCGCCAAGTACGGGCAGTGGCCGTGGCCGCGCTACCGCGTGGCGCTGCTTCTGGCGCGGCTGCAACAGGCCGGGGCGCTCTCCGTGGGGCTGGACATCCTCTTCGCCGAACCGGACCGCACCTCACCGAAAACACTCCAGAACGATCTCAAGCGCGACCTCAATGTGGACGTGCGCTTCGCGGGAATGCCCGAAGCGCTAATGGACAACGATTCCGTGCTGGCTGGCGTTCTCGGGCAGGGACCGTATGTCCTCGGCTATTTCTTCAATTTTGCCGGGGAAATGACGCAGGACGTGGACGTCTCGAAACGCTGCGAGCTTCACAAGCTCTCGCGGGCCGTCATCCGCACGCCACAGGCCCCGGAATACACGCGCTTTCTCACCAGCGCGCCGTCCGTGGTCTGCAATCTCCCGGAACTCACCAGCGCGGTGAACATGTCCGGCTACATCAACACCACCACAGACCCTGACGGCGTGGTGCGCAGAATCCCGCTCCTCGTCCATTATCAGGGGGAAATCTACCCCAACCTGTCCCTCGCCACACTGATGAAGGCCTCCGGAGTGAAGCAGGCGGCCATCAAGGTCGGCACCACCGGCATTGAGAGCATCAAAATCGGCGCTACGGTCATCCCCGTGGACAGGGAAGGGCGCTTCCTCTGCAATTACCGGGGCGGCAGGCACACCTTCCGCTACGTCTCGGCCAGCAAAGTGCTCGACGGCAGCCTCGGCAAGGACGAGCTGAAGGGCACCATCGCATTCGTGGGCACCAGCGCGGCGGGCCTGCTCGATCTGCGGGCCACGCCCTTCGACGCCACGCTTCCCGGCGTGGAAGTGCATGCCAACGTCGTGGACAATATCCTCGCCAAGGACTTCATCCACGCGCCGTCATGGGCCAAGGGCACGGAATTCCTGCTCACCCTCGGCGCGGGCCTGCTCACGGCGCTGCTCCTCACGTGGGCACCGGCACTGTTGAGCATCATCCCGGTGGGCGCGTGCTCCGTGGGCATATGGTACGGAGCTGTCTGGTTCATGCAGGAAAAGGGCTTCTACCTCTCGCCGCTGTATTCGCTCATCGCGCTTAGCGGCAACTTCGCGCTGCTCACGCTGGTGAAGTTCTGGCGCGAGGAAGGGCAGAAGAAGTTCCTCCACGCCACGTTTTCAAGCTACCTGTCCCCGGAACTGATCAACGAGATGTTCGAAAACAAGCAGATGCCGGAGCTTGGCGGCGAAGCTCGAACCATCACGGCCTTCTTCTCGGACATCCAGAGCTTTTCGACCTTCTCGGAGAAGCTCTCAGCCACGCAGCTCGTCGAGCTGCTTAACGAATACCTCACGGCCATGACGGACATCCTCATTCAAAATCGTGGCACGCTCGACAAGTACGAGGGTGACGCCATCGTGGCCTTTGTCGGCGCGCCCATGGAGGTGCCGGACCACGCGCTACGCGCCTGTCGCATCACGGTGGGCATGCAGGCAAGTCTCGTGGACCTGCGCAGGAAGTGGGCAGGGGAGAAGCAGCTCCCCGAGGAACCGGAGCGCAATACCAAGGGCTTTCCCGCCGACCAGTGGGCCCCCGGAGACAAGTGGCCCAAGGTCGTTCACGAAATCAAGGTCCGCATCGGCCTGAATTCCGGCGAGATCGTGGTCGGCAACATGGGCAGCACCATGCGCATGAACTACACCATGATGGGCGACGCGGTGAACCTTGCGGCCCGCCTCGAATCCGGCGCGAAACAGTACGGCATTTACTCCATGATCAGCGAATACGTGCTGGAACAGCCCTGCATGGACGAAAACGGCAAGCCCGCGACGGTGCGCGACATGGTCGAGGTGCGCTTCATCGACACCATCACCGTGGTAGGCAAGGCCGAACCGGTCCGCGTCTACGAGCTGTGCGCCATGAAGGGCGAACTGACGGACAAGGAGAAGCGCCTCTTCGAGCTGTTCGACGCAGGTATGGCCCACTATCTGGCCATGCGCTGGGACGAGGCCATCGAGGCCTTCACGCGGGCACTTGAGATCGAACGCGTTCCCGAGGGCAAGACCACGCCGTCGCAGGTCTACATCGGGCGTTGCCGCGAATACCGCGAAAATCCGCCTGTCCCGGCAGGCGAATCGTGGGATGGCGTGTACCGGATGACCAAGAAGTAGGGCGTACGCGGAGCGTTTGGAAACTTGAAGCTCAACTTGAGGTTGTTCAATACAAAGAATAAAATCAGCATGTTGTTGTCTCAAGTCTGCTTCCCAAAACGTCCGTCCGCATGACTCCCGGCCCCAGCCTACTGGCTCGGGCCGGACCGGGAGCCGGCACTCGCAACGCCTGCCGAGATACCTCACACCCAGCCCCCACCATGCAGCCACCAGGCACTCAATCCGCGAGAATGCCCCTCTGCGGCGTTTTCAACCTCCGGCATGGCCCATGGCCCATTTTAAGATGCAAACGCGTCTTACAGGGCAAATTCCTACATCACGCACAACAGCACACCAGCACGTCATCTACACGCAAGAATGACATGCCAAGGCCTGGCATCCACGCACACCATCCCGACACATCCCGAAACGAATTCCACGACATACGACGTAAAAGCGCGCTGCAAAGGCATTTTGCGTCATATTCAGCACGCAAAGGCCATGAACTCGCGCGGCGTTGTCCTCCCAAATGGACACGTTTTCGATTCTCGCGGCACGCGATGCGTTTTAAATTTTTACGGCAACACAGTGCAGGCACGCGACCCCGCTGCCTTTCTTGCTCTCGGGGACGCTACCCGCTGAAACCATCCCACAAAACAGGTCTCAACAGCCCGAAACCACGATTGGGGGCGACAGGGACCACGGCAGGGGAGGGGAGTACACCCGCGCTACAGAGCCAGCCGGGCACGCCGGAATCGACACGACACAGGCAAAAACCAGATGGATCGCGCTGAGGCGGGGCGTTTGCGCCAGCGAGCCAAGGACCGAGCGAGGCTTGCCGCATACACGAGTAGCTGGCGAGCCAGCGCCAACTGCCACTAATTACACAGGTATTCCTGTGAGGAATACCTGTTCGCAGGGGTTTCAGCGTCAAGCGACCAGCAACACGAAGAGCTATCCAAACGAAAAGACCACGGAAAGAAAAACACACCGACAGCCAACCCGCACCGCGAACATCTCTCCAGCTAAAAACCTCGACCAATGGCTCAAGAATAGGCTCCACACCCACGCGCCCGGAGCAATAAGAGAACAAGAAGAGGCCTCAACGACGCTACTCACGGCGCGGTCCCGTGCTGGGCGCACAGAAGCGCCAAAGATAACAGGAAGTTCCATCCCCCACCCCAACAAGCCCACACACCGGGCACCCATGTCGAAGAAAAACCTTCCCACCACATCCTCACGCGCCCGGAGATCCCCAGACGCAGCCGCAACACGACTCCCCCCTCGGTGCGATTTTACCGGAGAAAGGCCGTACAGGCAGTTCACGCAGAGGGCCAGCGCCCAAAATGGTGATCGAATCCGCACTCTCGCTGCCGCGCACTCACAGAGCACCCCCAAGTCAAGTCCCACATGCCGCGAACGTCCATACAGCGAGCCCTGACGCATTGCAGAGCGTCCCACAGCGGGAGGGCAGTCGGCCTGCCCAGACACCTCTCTTTCGCCGCAGCGGAGATCTCAACGCTTGAGAATGCCGCATTTCCCACCCAATCACCCCACGAAACCACCCAAGTGGAAAGTGGGGCGGTTTTCGATACGCAAGCCACGCACCTTTGCGTAGCCCGCCCAAGCCCGAGCAAAGTCGCCCCCTTCCATTGCAAGCGAAACGAGAGGGGACTCCCTCGGCTCATTCGCCTTTGCGCACCAGAGTGCCTCAATGAAAGCCCACAGGGGAGGCCAGGACAGACGCCACCCAGCACTCCTAGCCCATCGAAAGCATAGGTCAAATCAGCCTATGTGCCTCACCGGAACATCGCAGAACGTCTAAAAGAGAGGACACGCTCCAGCCTCATCAACACCCCCTCGAAACACCCGCACACACCAGAAAGCTCAAGTGAAGGTTCAAGAAATGACGCGTGGAACATTGAAGTTGAAGAGGTACCCGCAGGTTTTGTTTCACGCACGGGTTTCCAAAGACGTAATCCTTTATTCATGCGGCTTCCCAGCATGTTTTCCATATATTAAAGTTAACATAATTTACATTATGAGACTTATTCCGATACGGGAAACATTGTCGATTCGAACCGCAAAACCACCCGCTTTGGCCCGCGCTGGTCCATGACCTCTGGCCGTATCCGGCTTCACGGCGCTTCGGGAATTGGGACCAACTGGACACCTGCTTGTGGGCATATTCCGCCTAGCACATGCCGTGCCCCTCATGTGACCTCCAGACGCCGACGGAAAACCACACGCCACGAAACGCCGCCCAACAGCCTGATTCCGGCTACGAATCCAGCATTGCGCGCCCGAAGCCAGCCGCTCTTGAAGGCCCTCTGCGAGCCTCATCCCCGCGCAGCATCGGAGTCGCATGGCGGAAAAGCCGCGCAGGCCGAGGCTCCGCGCCTACTCCAACCGTCCACATCGCTACAAGCTTCGCACGCAACCACCCGCCAATACGCCACAATCGACAGCCGCAGCCGATCAATCGGAAGCCGACTCAAACGCCCTATATGCCGTGAATTTGTCGTGACAGACGCCGTGTCCGCGCGCGGACTGACCAAGCGCGCGCTTCGGCCTGCGCACCTCAAGCCGCACCGCCCCTACACGTCGCGCATGGGGTCTGCACGCTATCTTCCCGTTCACGCACCTTTTCCCGAGTGCGTCGCCACCGGGCGTGCTCCTCATCTCACCATCTCAACACGACCGCGAGGCTTCGCCTCACCTGTGTCGCGTCCGAAGGTCGATTTCCAAGTCCGTCTCACCCTCGGCCGTCACCCCCGCGCGTCATCAGCTTCGGAGACTCCCCTTTCCCCTTCCATTTCCAGCACTCCCCTCCCCGCCTCCGCCCTTCCCCGATTTTTCGAAATCCATCGAAAAAACCGACCTCCGCAAAGCCGCCCCTCAGGCGTTTTCAGAATCTTTCCGGATCATTGCTCATCGCGAAGACCAAAACGCGTCCAGAGGCCTGCTAGAGGCCTTTTTTCGATGTGACGCCCTTTTTCCCCATTTTTCCCCGCCATCCCGGCCTGTTTTGTCATTGTCACCCCCTTCGTGTGCCCGGTCCCGTTTCAAAACGCACAAAAAAGGCCCCCACCGAAGTGGGGGCCTTTGGCCAGACAATCAGACGGCGTACGCCGAGGCGAATCAGCCCTGCGCACCGGGGGTCTTCTTCCAGTCCTCGAGGAACTGGGTAAGCCCGGCGTCTGTGAGCGGATGCCGCGAAAGACGATTCAGAACCTTGAAGGGAATGGTCGCCACGTCCGCGCCCATGAGCGCGGCCTGAACGATGTGGATAGGATTGCGAACGCTGGCCACGAGAACCTGCGTCTTGAACCCGTAATTGCGATAGATGGTGATGATTTGATTCACCAGCTCCATGCCGTCGGACGACGTGTCATCGAGACGGCCAACAAAGGGGCTGATGTAGGTCGCCCCGGCCTTGGCGGCCAAAAGGGCTTGCGACGGCGAGAAGCACAGCGTCACATTGGTGGAAATGCCCTCTTCCGAGAGCTGGCGGACGGCCTTCAGGCCTTCCATGAGCATGGGAATCTTGACCACGACGTTGGGCGCGATGCCCGCGAGATCACGCGCCTCGCGGACCATGTCCTCGGCGGTGGTGCCCACGACTTCAAGGCTGACCGGCCCATCCACCTCGTGGCAGATCTTGTCGGCCAGGGTGCGCCAGTTCTCGGATTCCTTCGAAAAGAGGGACGGATTGGTGGTTACGCCGTCGATGAGACCGTATGCCTTTGCCTCGCGAATTTCCGCAAGGTTGGCAGTGTCGATGAAAAAGCGCATGCGCAAGCTCCTTGGGAGGTTGGGAAAACGCGGAATTTTTCCCAACCTAGCACAAGACCTCGCCTTTTCAAACGCTTATTCGTTCGTGACGTCGACGGATTCGAGCCTGCGCAGGTAGGCGTCGCGGCACTCGTAGCTACAGAAGCAATGCACGCCGTCGGCGTCCTTCACCCGGATGCTCGCATCATGCGGAACATACGCGCCGCACACCGGGTCCTTCACGGTCTCGCCGGTCTCGGCCATGCGCTCCATGTCCTTGTTTTCCTTGGCGACTTTCTTCTTCTGGTCGCCCTTGAGCATCTTGAACAGCAGGAATGCGCAGACGATGGGCACGATGATCTTGAGCATGGTTCACCTTCCGCCCTTGCGGGCCGAGACGTTGGAGGTTGAGCCGACGTGGAGGCCGCCCGCGGCCGAGGCTGCGGGCGGCTAATCCTGCCAGATTCTGAAGTTGTCGACCCTGTACGACAGCCGTGCGAGCGCGTCGCGTAGCGTGTCTCCATCGGGAAATCGCAGATCGGGGGCCACATCCGCCAGCGGCACCAGCACGAAGGCGCGTTGGCGCATGCGCGGATGCGGCAGCGTCAGGGTTTCGGTTTCCATGACCGCATCGCCGTAAAGGAGCAGATCAAGGTCGATGACGCGCGGGCCGAAACGGACCACGCCCTCCCCGCGCACGCGGCCGAGTTCGGCCTCCACGCGGAGGAGCTCGTCCAGAAGCCCCTGCGGCGAAATCTTGCCCTCGCATAGCACGCGGGCAACGCGGTTGGCAAACCACGGCTGATTCTTCACGTCCTGCGGCTCGGTGAAATAGACGGCGGAGACCGCGTCCACAGTCAAACCGGGAACCTCGCCCAGTCGCTCGATGGCGTGGGCGAGATTCCCTTCCGTGTCGCCAAGGTTCGAGCCGAGGCAGACGTAAGCCGGAATTAGAGGCTGGAGATGCGTGATGCCGCCTCCTCAAGCCTTTCGGTGGGCACAGTCAGCGAAATGCGGAAGAAGCCTTCGCCTGCCGCGCCGAAACCGCTGCCGGGGGTGATGACCACGCCCGTCTCCTCGATGACCTTGGTCACGAACTGCGCGGAGGTGTAACCGGCCGGAACCTTGGCCCACAGGTAGATGGTGGCGTCCGGCACGCGGCATTCAATGCCCGCCTTGTGCAGGGCCTCGACCATCACATCGCGGCGCTGGCGGTAGATCTTGCGGGTTTCGGCCACGTGGGCGTCGCCCTTTTCCATGGCGACGATGGCGGCTTCCTGCACGGCCTGGAAACAGCCGGAGTCCACGTTGGTCTTGATGTTGCCAAGCGCGCCGATGAGCTGCGGATTGCCCACGGCCATGCCGACACGCCAGCCGGTCATGTTGTAGGTCTTGGACAGGGAGTGGAATTCCACGGCCACGTCCTTGGCACCCGGAATCTCAAGGATGGACATGGGGCGCTTGTTCTCGTCGAAGTAGATTTCCGTGTAGGCGGCATCGTGCAGGACGATGGTGTTGGTCTCGCGGGCGCGTTCCACCAGCTTGCGGAAGAACTCGGGCGTGGCCATGGCCGCCGTGGGGTTGTTCGGGAAATTCACGTAGATGGACTTCGCGCGCTCCCACAGTTCCGGCGAGATGGAGTCGAGATCGGGCAGGAAGCCGTTCTCCTCCAGCTGGGGAATGAAGACCGTCTCGCCACCCGCAAAATCGGTGGTGATGGGGTACACGGGGTAGTTGGGCGAGCAGACGAGGTTCACGTCGCCGGGATCGGTGACGGCCAGCGCGAAATGGGCGATGCCTTCCTTGGAACCGATGAGGTTCACGACCTCGGTCTTGGGGTCGAGGTCCACGCCGAAGCGGCGGCCGTACCATCCGGCCACGGAGGAGCGGAAGGACTCAAGACCTTCATAATCGGGATAGCGGTGATTCACCGGCTTCCTTGCGGCCTCGCAGAGGGCGTCGATGATGAAGTCGGGGGTCGGCAGATCGGGATCGCCGATGCCGAGGCTGATGATGTCCACGCCTCGTGCGGCAACTTCCTTCTTCACCTTGTCAATGCGGGCAAAGAGGTACGGGGGCAGTTCGGCCACGCGACGCGCGAGCTTGAAATCGGACACGGGAAGTCTCCTTCGGTGAGTTGACCAGTTGTATACGTTTCCAATGGAAAGTCGCACAAACTAACTGCCCGCCCCGCGCCCTGTCAACGCCGCCCGTGGTGTTTCGGCTTGAGAAGAGCCGTGCCTGCGTGTACGCTCCCAATCACTGGAGAATATGATGAATACCGACAATGACATGACCGCCTGCGCCAAGCGCCCGGATGCGCCCGCCTCCCCGGACCGGGGGCATCCGCAGGTCGATGCATATCTGGAACATCTGCTCGTGGTCCGGGGGCTTTCGGAAAATTCGCTGGCCGCATATCAGGCGGACCTCGCGGCGTTCACCGCCTTTCTGGACGACAAGCGCGCCGCCGTTGGCGACGTGAGCCAGCAGGACCTTTCGCTCTACCTCTTCCACATGCGCCGCAAGGGCCTGACGAGCCGCAGCCTCGCCCGGCACCTCTCCACCCTGCGCGGCTTCTTCGCGTGGCTGGAGGATGAAGGTCTCGCGCACGGCAACCCTTCGCAATATCTAGAGAATCCGAAACTCCCGCTCAAGCTGCCCGAAGTGCTCTCCATGGAGGAAATGGCGGCGCTGCTGGAGCGCCCACGCCTTGAGGACAAGCTCGGCTTCCGCGACAGGGTGATGCTCGAACTGCTCTACGCAGGCGGGCTGCGCGTGTCGGAACTCATAAGCCTCAAGCCTTTCGATTTCGACCCGCAGGTCGGCGTGCTCAAGGTCTTCGGCAAGGGCGCAAAGGAGCGGCTGGTGCCCATCCACTATGCCGCGCAGGAATTTCTGGAGACCTATCTCCGCCACTGGCGCAGCATGTTCTCGCCCAAGGAGGACTTCATCTTCCTGAACCGATCGGGCAAGGGACTTTCGCGGCAGGCCGTGTGGAAATGCGTGAAGCGCTACGCCACGGAGGCGGGCATCACGCGCGATATTTCGCCCCACACCTTCCGCCATTCCTTCGCCACCCACCTGCTGGAGGGCGGCGCGGACCTGCGCACGGTGCAGATACTGCTTGGCCACGCGGACATCACCGCCACGGAAATCTACACCCACGTGCAGAGCGGCCGGCTCAAGCGGATGCACAGCCAGTTCCACCCCCGCTCGAACATGCGAACGCGCTCCTAGCGCACCACGCGCCACACACGGGACAAACGGCCGACGGGTACGGCCATCGAGGAATCATACATGCCCAACAGGTTGAAGGCCCCGACCATCATCACCACGCACATGAACGCGGACTTCGACGCGCTGGCAGCCATGATTGCCGCCAGCCGCCTGTATCCGGACGCGACGCTCGTCTTCCCCGGCAGTCAGGAAAAGAACCTGCGCAATTTCTACATCCAGAGCGCCATGTACATGTTCAACTTCCGTGGCGTGAAGGAAATCGACCTCTCCTCGGTGTCGCGGCTGGTGGTCGTGGATACGCGCCAGAAATCGCGCGTGAACCATGTGGCACAGGTCTTCGAGAATCCGAACCTCGTCATAGACGCCTACGACCATCACCCCAACTCCGAGGACGACGTCGTCCACCGTGACGGCATCGTGGTGAACTGGGGCTCCACGGCAACCATCCTCTGCCATGAACTGATGAAGCGGGGCGTCACCCTCGACCGCGACGAGGCAAACATCATCGGCCTCGGCATCTACGAGGACACCGGCTCCTTCACCTTCAACTCCACCACCCCGCAGGATTTCGCCGCCGCGTCGTGGCTGCTCTCGCAGGGCATGGACGTCACCTTCATCGCGGACCTCATCACCCGCGACCTCAGTTCCGACCAGATCGCGCTGCTGAACACCATGCTCGAATCGGCCAAAACCCACGAGATCAAAGGCGTCTCCGTGGTGATCACCGAGGTGAGCACCGAGGAATACGTCAACGACTTCGCCCTGTTGGCCCACAAGATGCTCGACATGGAGCACATCCACGTGCTCTTCGCGCTGGCGCGGATGAATGACCGCATCCAGATGGTGGCCCGCTCGCGCATTCCGGATGTGGACGTGGGGCTGATCTGCGCGTCCTTCGGCGGAGGCGGGCACGCCGCCGCGGCCTCGGCCAGCATCAAGGACCGCACGCCCTCGCAGGTCAAGGACGAGCTCTTCGCCCTGCTCTATTCGCACATCAACCCGCAGCAGGTGGTGCGCCAACTCATGTCGCACCCGCCGATTCTCATCGAGAGCGACCACACCACCGCGCAGGCCAGCGAAACCATGACCCGCTTCGGGCTCAAGGCCGCCCCGGTGGTCGATCCGAAAACCGGCGAGTGCAAGGGCATCCTCGAACACCAGATCGCGGACAAGGCCGTCTCCCACGGGCTCGGCTCCGCTCCGGCCACGGACTATCTCATGCGCTCCAACGCCTCGGTCCCCCCGGATTCCGACCTCTACAACGTCATGGAAATCATTCTGGGGCAGGGGCAGCGGCTGGTTCCCGTGGTGGAGGACGGCCACGTCATCGGCGTGCTCACCCGAACGGACCTCATCAATATCCTCATCGAGGAACCGGCGCGCATTCCGGAATCGCTTTTGCCCGAGCGCATGCGCGAGCGCAACGTGCGCATAATGCTGCGCGACAGGCTCCCGCGCGAGCTCTTCAACATCCTGCTGCGCGCCGGGGAGCTCGCCCGCGACGTGGGCATGGAGGCCTACGCGGTGGGCGGTTTCATCCGCGACATCCTGCTCAACACCCCGAATTCGGACCTTGATCTCGTGGTGGAGGGCGACGGCATCGCCTTTGCCCGCACGCTGGCGCAGAGCATGGGCGGGCGCGTGCGCGCGCACCACAAGTTCCGCACGGCGGTGGTCATCCTCGAAAATGGCCAACGCATCGACGTGGCCACGGCTCGCCTCGAATACTACGAGTACCCGGCGGCCCTGCCCACGGTGGAACTCTCGTCCATCAAGATGGACCTCTACCGGCGCGACTTCACCATCAACGCCCTCGCCGTGCAGCTGAACCCCGCGAACTTCGGCAAGCTGGTGGACTTCTTCGGCGCGCAACGCGACATCAAAAACCGAGTGGTGCGCGTGCTGCATTCGCTGTCCTTCGTGGAGGACCCCACGCGCATCCTGCGGGCCATCCGCTTCGCCAAGCGCTACAACTTCCGCATTGGCGGCCAGACGGACCGGCTTATCCGCAACGCCATGCAGTTGGACATGATCCCGAAGCTCTCCGGCTCCCGCATCTTCCATGAGCTGAACCTCATCTTCGAGGAAGAGCACGCCGTGGACTGCCTGCGCCAGATGCGCGACTATCGCCTGCTAGAGGCCATCCACCCGCTGCTCACGCTCACTCCCGCGCAGGAGAACCTGCTGGAGGAGATAGAAAAGGTGCGCGACTGGTACCGCCTGCTCTACCTCGACGAGAAGCCCCGCAACTGGATGATCTACCTGCTGGCAGTCTTCAACGGCATGCCCGAGGAGGACATCCTGTCCGTCTGCACGCGGCTCAACCTCACCAAACGCCAGTCGTCGGATATCCTGACGCTGCGCACCCAGACCAACGAGACCGTCTACCGCTTCAAGATGTGGCGGCACCGCGGCGGCCCGGTCAGCGAACTCTTCTTCATGCTGGAGATGCTGCCGCTGGAGGGCCTCCTGTTCTTCATGTCGCGCTACAATCAGGAGGAAGTCCGCAAGAGCCTGTCCATGTACCTGACGCAGCTCAAGGGCATGGAGCTCGACGTCAGCGGACGCGACCTCAAGGGCATGGGGCTCGAACCGGGACCGCTCTACGGGGAGATACTCCGCAAGCTACGCGCCGCCATGCTCGACGGACAGGCCACCTGCCGGGACGATCAGCTCGCCCTTGCGCGAAGGCTCGCCAAGGACCAGCGGTACATCGGATTGGACGCCGCGCCGCGTTGACCGGCCCGGCGGCGGGGCATGCCGCTCTTGCCCTCGGGGGGCATGCCGTGTAAATGTTTCGCTTTCGCCGCATGATGCGGCAAGGGAGCATACATGCCGCACCATTGCGCTTCCACTGCCGGACCAGACGTCCGCACTGCGCAGCGCAATCGTGCATGGATGGCGGAGCCGCAGTGCGCCGCATCCTTTCCTGTCACTCGAACCGCCTGCCAAGGGCACGCGTGAGGTCATGTCGATGGAAGTGCTATGGGCCCCGTGGAGGCTCGACTACATCCTCGGCCCCAAACCGGACACCTGCCCGTTCTGCCTGCCGGAGCACACCGACGAGGACGAACGCCGCCGCGTTCTGTACAGAGGCCGTTATTCCTTTGTCATCATGAACATTTTCCCCTATAACAACGGCCATCTGATGGTGACGCCCTACCGTCACGTCATGAACCTCGTGGACATCGGTCCCGAGGAACGTCACGAAATGATGGACCTCATGCACGAGTGCACCCGCATATTGCAGACGCATTTCCACCCCCAGGGCATCAACATGGGGGTCAACATCGGCGAGGCCGCCGGTGCGGGCATCAAGGAACATCTGCATTTCCATCTCGTACCCCGCTGGGTCGGCGATTCCTCCTTCATGGCATTCGCCTCGGAAACCCGCGTCATACCGGAGCATCTCGACTCCACCTACGCCAGTCTCAAACCGTACTTCGACGAATACAAACGGAAGCAACAATCCGCCAAGGAGGAGATTTGATGAGATACCTGAAGGTTCTGGCGCTGCTCGCCCTGTTCTTCCTGACCATGGTCCTGTTCGCGCAGAACATGGAGGCCCTGTCGCAGCAGGTTGAACTGGGGCTTGTCCTGTTCGGGCAGGAACTGTTCCTGATCCACCAGCCCATCTACTTCATTCTGCTGTCCGCCTTCGTGCTGGGCGGCGCCCTGTGTACCCTGTACTTCCTGTACGAGAAGATCCGCGTCAGCTCCGAGCTGCGCTCCTGCCGCAAGAAGCTCCGCAACCTCGAAAAGGAAGTGAACTCCCTGCGCAGCCTGCCGCTGGAGGACAAGAACTTCCCCGTCGAGCCGATGCCCGCCGTCGAAGCCGACGTTCAGGAAGGAAAGTAACCATCGCCATGGCCCGACGGGCAGAGGGGACGACATGAACTGGCTCAAATCGCTCCTGCGCGGCCGCAGAGGGATGAAATTCGCCCTCGAAACGGAAAGCTCCCGCGATGCGGCAGGCAACTATGCCCCTGTCTCGCGCGATACGCAGGCCGCCATCGCGGAGCTCAGCCAGGTTGCCAAAGACAACCCCGACGCCGTCGAGATATATCTGGCACTGGGAAATCTGTACCGCTCGCACGGCGAAATCGAGCGGGCGGTACAGATTCGCCAGAATCTCATCGTGCGGCCGGGGCTGAACGAGGAATTCAAGGCAAAGGCCTGGTACGAACTCGGCCTCGACTACAAACGCGGCGGCTTCATCGACCGCTCCCTCGGTGCGTTCGAGCAGGCCCGCAGAATCGCGGGCGACAGCCCCGCCATCGTGGACGAGCTGGCCCGCCTGACGGCGGATACCGGCGACTACGAGCGCGCCTCCCGCTACTACGCCCAGCTCGGCAACGAAATCGCCGAAGCCCACTACATGGTGCGCCTCGCCCGCGAGAAATTCGCGGATAACGACGTCGCCCTCGGCACGAAATGGCTGAAAAAGGCCCTCAAGACCTATCCCGGCTCCGTGGAAGCGTGGCTCGAACACCTCGTGCGCGACTTGAACGACGCGGACTGGCCCACCCTGTCCAAGCACCTGAACAAGGCCCTTTCCCGCGTGGACCAGAGCCTCGCCTTCGTGCTGTTCGAGGGCCTTCTGGCCGCGGCCCGCGCGCGTAACGGCGAAAGCGGCGAACTCGACACGGACAAGCCCTTCCGCTACCACCCGGAGGAGGAACTGTGCAACGCGGTGCTGGCCGTGCTTGAAAAGCGCGAGCCGGACCTTCTGGCGCAGTTCTATGCCGCATGGATGGTGTGTAGCCACGACAGGGAGGAATCCCGCAAGTGGCTTGAGAAGACCCTCGTCCTCAACCCGGATTTCTGGCCCGCCCGCCTCGAACTTCTGGCCATCAGCATGGACGACCAGCCGCTTTCCCCGGCCTTCCGGCAGCAGCTTGAATTCTTCATCCTGCGCGCCCGGGAGCTGAAGCGCTTCGTGTGCCGCCGTTGCGGCCTCAAGCGCGAGCAGGTGTTCTTCATGTGCCCCCGGTGCCATAGCTGGCATTCCATTTCGTACCGCATCGTCATCAACGAATAGCAAACCCTTGCCCGGCCGCGACATTCGTCGCGGTCGGCCATATCGACCGAGCACGTGAGCAATATCAAAATGACTCCCATGCTCGAACAGTATCTGCGCATAAAACAGGACTATCCTGATGCGCTGCTGTTCTACCGCATGGGCGATTTCTACGAACTGTTCCTAGAGGATGCGGAAATTGCCGCGCGCGATCTGCAAATCGCGCTGACCTCCCGCAACCCCAACGCCGAGGCCCCCGTACCCATGTGCGGCGTGCCCTATCATTCGTGCGATCCATACCTCGCCAAGCTTCTGGAATGCGGCCACAATGTCGCCATCTGCGATCAGGTGGAGGACCCCAAACTGGCCAAGGGCCTCGTGAAACGCGAGGTCACCCGCGTGCTGACGCCGGGAACCGTGGTCGAGGACGCCAACCTCGCGGCCAAGGCACACAACTACCTCGCCGCCATCCTGTGGGACGCCAAGGCCGCCGCGGGCGGTCTGGCGTGGGTGGATTTCTCCACCGGCGAATGGACGGGCATCCAATCATCCAGAGAGGAAGAACTCTGGCAGTGGATGCAGAAGACCGACCCCCGCGAGATTCTCATCCCCCGCGAACAGGCCGTGCCCAAGCGCTACGCGGACTTCGAGCCGCGCATCCATCCGCTGCCCGTGCCCTCGTTCTTCGACCTGCCCGGCGCGCGCCGCCGCGTGTGCGAGGCGCAAGGCGTGGCGGACCTCGAAGCGCTCGACCTCGCGGACAAGCCCCAGCTTGCGCAGGCCTGCGGAGCCATCCTCGCCTACCTGCGCCAGACGCAGAAGCACGACCTCACGCACCTCGCGCCCTTCCGCCCGCTCAACCTCGCCCGCCATCTGCTGCTGGACGAAGTGACCGAGCGCAACCTCGAACTCTTTCGCAGGCTCGATGGCGGACGCGGACGCGGCACCCTGTGGCACGTGCTCGACAGGACCATGACGCCCATGGGCGGCCGCCTGCTGGCCGAGCGCCTGCAACGGCCGTGGAAGGAGCTTGGCCCCATTCAGGGCACGCAGGAGGCCGTGGCCTTCCTCGTGGACAACGAGCCGCTGCGACAGGACCTGCGCACCCGGCTGGACAGCGTCTACGATCTGGAGCGCCTGTCCACGCGCATCTTCCTCAACCGCGCCAATCCCAAGGATTTCCTCGCGCTGCGCAACTCCCTTTCCGTATTGCCGCAGATGGAGGAACTGCTGGAGCAGGCGCGCACGTCCGGCGACGAGGCGGACATCCCCGAACAGGACGGCCTGCCGCGCATGATCGCGCAGATGCTCAAGGGCTGGGACAACCTCGCCGACTGGGCGGGGCTGCTCCAGAAGGCGCTGGCGGACAATCCGCCCCACCTCATCACAGAGGGCGGCCTGTTCCGCTACGGCTACGAGCCGGAACTCGACGAACTCATGGACCTCACCGAGCACGGCGAGGCCCGGGTCAACGATCTGCTGGAGGAGGAGAAATCCACCTCGGGCCTCGAACGCCTGCGCCTCGGCTTCAACAAGGTGTTCGGCTACTACTTCGAGGTCCCCAAGAGCCTCGCCGACAAGGTGCCCTACCACTTCACGCGCAAGCAGACGCTCGTGAACTGCGAGCGCTACATCACGCCCCAGCTCAAGGAGTTGGAGGAAAAGCTCCTGTCCGCGTCCGACAAGCGAAAGGCCCTCGAATACCGCCTGTTCAACGAACTGCGCGAGCGCCTCGCACAGGCGCGTCACCGCTTCATGGACATGGCGGGCCGTGTGGCCGCGCTGGACTACTGGCAGGGACTGGCCGAGGCCGCCGTCCAGCACAACTGGTCGCGCCCCGAAGTCCACGAGGGGCTGGATATCGAAATCGTCTCCGGACGCCATCCCGTGGTCGAGGCCATGCAGGGCGACACCAACTACATCCCCAACGACGTGCGCGTCGGCGAGGACAAGCGCCTGCTGGTCATCACCGGTCCGAACATGGCGGGCAAATCCACCGTGCTCCGGCAGGCGGCCATCATCACCATCATGGCCCAGATGGGGTCTTTCGTCCCGGCTCGCACGGCCCGCATCGGCATGGCGGACCGCATCTTCTCCCGCGTCGGCGCGTCGGACAACCTCGCGCAGGGGCAGAGCACATTCATGGTCGAAATGATGGAGACCGCGCGCATCCTGCGTCAGGCCGGACGGCGCAGCCTCGTCATCCTCGACGAAATCGGACGTGGCACCAGCACTTTCGACGGCCTCGCGCTGGCGTGGGCCGTGGTGGAGGAGCTGTGCGCGCGCGGCAAGGGCGGCGTACGCACCCTGTTTGCCACGCACTACCACGAGCTGACCGTGCTGGAGAGCAAGCTGCCGCAGGTGGCCAACTTCAACATCGCGGTCAAGGAATACAAGGGTGACATCGTCTTTTTGCGCCGCCTCGTGCCCGGTCCGTCGGATAGAAGCTACGGCATCGAGGTGGCACGGCTGGCGGGTGTTCCCCGTTCCGTGGTAGGCAGAGCGAAGGACATCCTGCACGAGCTCGAACGCCGCGCGAAAGAAAACGGCAACGGCAGGCACCCCGCCGCGCCGGAGGTCCAGAGCGTGCTGCTGCCCGGCTTTGGCGCTTCGCAGCCTGAACCGGCCCCGGAGCCGAGCATGCCGCCGCATGTGGCCGAAGTAATGGATGAACTCGAAAATCTCGACGTGAATAGCCTGACGCCCATCGAGGCGCTCAACGTCTTACACCGGTGGAAAACGACCGGACTGAACAAGGACTGATCCCATGCGCACTCCCCGACTGGTCTCCTGCATTCTCGCCGCGCTGGCATGCGCGGTCCTTCTGTCCGGTTGCGGCAGGAAGGCGTGGCCCGAACCGCGCCTCTCCGATGACGTCTTCGCCTTCGAGAACGCCACCGCCACGCTTGAAAAGGGCTGCATCACCGTCAACGCCGACGTGACCGGCAAAGCGGACAAGATCGCCCGCGTGTATCTGGAACTCTCCTCGGCGGACTGCCCGGGCTGCCCCTTCACGCCCGACCGCCGCATCGAGTTCACCCGCGCCAGCGCGGATCTGCGCATCACCGCTGACAAGCTCACCCTTTCCGCCTGCGGACTGGGCAACGAGCCGCTCATGTGGCGCATCACGGCCGAGAACATCCACTCCGCAATCAGGGGAACCGCCACCGCGGTGCAGATGGTTCCCTAGCACTCAACAGGGAGAACGCCATGCATTTCTTCAATTACGAGAACGGCGAACTCAAGGCCGAAGGCGTGCGCGTCGCGGACCTCGCCCGCGAATACGGCACTCCGCTCTACGTCTACTCCGCCGCGACCCTGCGCCGGCACTTCAAGGCCTACGACTCGGCCTTCGCCGGGCTCGACCACATGACCTGCTACTCGGTGAAGGCCAACTCGAACCTCTCCGTGCTGCGGCTACTGGCCGAAATGGGCGCGGGCATGGACATCGTGTCCGGCGGCGAGCTGTATCGCGCGCTAGCCGCGGGCGTCGATCCGGGACGCATCGTCTACTCCGGCGTGGGCAAACGCCCGGAGGAAATCCGCGCCGCCCTCGAAGCGGGCATCCTCATGTTCAACGTGGAGTCCATGCAGGAGCTTGAACGCATCGGCGAAATCGCGTCGGAACTCGGCACCACGGCCCGCATCTCCCTGCGCATCAACCCAGACGTCGATCCCCGCACCCATCCCTACATCTCCACGGGAATGAAGACGAACAAGTTCGGGCTGGACATGGACGCCTCGCTCGCGGCCTACCAGCGCGCCAAGGATCTCCCCGGCGTGGAGCCGGTGGGCATCGACTGCCACATCGGCTCGCAGCTCACCTCTGTGGAGCCATTTCTCGAAGCGCTGGACAAGATTCTCGCCTTCCACGACAAGCTGTGCGACATGGGCATCAACATCCAGTACCTCGACCTCGGCGGTGGCCTCGGCATCACCTACAACGAGGAGGAGCCGCCCCACCCCGCCGAATTCGGTCAGGCACTCACCGAACGCCTCGGCGGCCTGCCCCTGCGCCTGATCCTCGAACCGGGTCGGAGCATTGCGGGCAACGCGGGCATCCTCGTCACCGAAGTCGTCTACACCAAGGACACGCCGAGCAAGCACTTCGTCATCGTGGACGCTGCAATGAACGACCTCATCCGCCCCTCGCTCTACGGCTCCTACCACCGCATCGCGGAGGTGGTCCCGGCCGGGCGCGAGGATCTTACGGTGGACGTGGTCGGCCCCATCTGCGAATCCGGCGACTTCCTCGCGCGCGACCGCGCCCTGCCCCGCGTTGAATCCGGCGAACTGCTCGCCTGCTTCTCCGCCGGAGCCTACGGCTTCTCCATGAGCTCCAACTACAACACCCGCCCCCGCGCCTGTGAGTTGCTGGTGGACGGAGAAAACGTCACCGTGGCCCGTCGCCGCGAAACCTACGACGACCTCATCGCCGCCGAGCGCTGATCCCGACGGTTTGCGAGCATGAAACGAAAAGGGGGCGTGTCCACACGGACACGCCCCCTTCCCTTTCGCCTAGACGCAGCATAGCGCCGCTACAGCCATCCCTTGCTGCGAAAGAAGCGCAGCATGCCGAGGACGACCAGCACGATGAGGCCCCAGAAGACGAAATATCCATACCGATAATGCAGTTCCGGAATATTGTCGAAGTTCATCCCGTACACTCCGGCAATAAATGCCAATGGAATGAATATGGACGAGAACATCGTCAGAAACTTCATTATGTCGTTCAGCCTGTTGCCGACATTGGAATTGTATATGGCGATATAGTCTGAAAGCATCGCCGAGTATGCGTCTATGGCCTCGTTGACGTGCTCGCTCAGGTCATAGAGATCACGCAGAAACGGTGCGAGATCGTCCGAAACGAATTCCGTATCGAGATGCGAAAGCGCCTGAATGAAATCCCGCGTGGGCCGGGCGGCCTTGCGAATGTAACCGAGTTCCATCTTGAAGCCGGTGATGGATTCCAGAATGCCCGGAGTCGGCGTAAGAAGCACCACCTCCTCCAAGGACTCGATATGTTCGCCAAGGTGCGTCAGCACACGCAGGTAGTTCTCCATGACCACATCAAGCAACGCATAGGCCAGATAATCCGCCCCAAGTTTCCGGATACGTCCACGGTTGCGGCGCAACCGCTCGCGCACGGGATCGAAGACGTCACCCGGAAGCTCCTGAAAGGTCAAAAGCCAGTTCCTGCCGAGCACAAGGCTCAACTGCTCCGCATGGACCGTGTCGTCCTCGGGCACCAGCCGCAGCATCTTGGCCGTCAACGCGAGGCAGCCGTCGAACTCCGCCAGCTTGGGGCGCTGGCCGGTATCCAGCACGTCCTCCATGACCAGCGGATGCAGGCCGAAGGCGTCACGCACCTTGCCCATGAGTTCCACGTCGTGCAGGCCGTCCACGTTGACCCACGTGACGGCCGGGGCCTCGCGGCAGCACTCCACACCCTCCAGCGTGCCAAGCTCGCGCTCGTCGATGCTTTCGGCGTCGTAGTGGATGATGCGGATGCTCGGCGACTCGACGCGCTGTTCGCCAACGAAGACGAGGGATCCCGGCGGGCGGCCCCGCGTCGCATCCATGGGTTTCAGGAATCTCGGCATGGCAATCCTCCATATCGCACTCTCAATGTGAACGTCCCATGCGCACTTGTCCAGCGCCGAGGCTCCGTTGCGTCAAAACGACAAAGGGCGGCCCCACTGAAGCGGAACCGCCCTTGCCCGGAAAATGGAGAGTTCGCGCAGATCAGTCGGCCATGAAGGCCTCGATGTCCGCAATGCTCTTGGGAATGCCGGGGCCGAGCACACGCGCGCCGTCGTCGGTGACGAGCACGTCGTCCTCAAGGCGCATGCCGCCGTAGTCGAGATACTTTTCTACCTCGGCGTAGTCGATGAACGCCTCGTTTCGCCCCTCGGCGCGCCACTTGGCCACCAGCGCGGGGATGAAGTAGATGCCGGGTTCCACGGTCATCACAAAGCCGGGGCGCAACGTGCGGGCCAGCCGCAGTGCGGACAGGCCGAACTGCGAGCTTCGCGTCAGCTCGTCGCCGTAGCCCACGAGATTCTCGCCGATGTTCTCCATGTCGTGCACGTCGAGCCCCATCATGTGCCCAAGGCCGTGCGGCATGAACAGCGCATGCGCTCCCGCCTCGACGGCCTCGGCCGGGTTGCCCTTCATGATGCCAAGGGCGGTCAGCCCCTCGGCGATGCGCCGGGCCGTGGCGAGGTGCAACTCGCGGTAGGTCACGCCCGGACGGCAGGCCGCACAGGCCGCCACCTGCGCATCGTGCAGGATGGAATACAGGGACTTCTGGCGCGCATCGAAACGTCCGCCAACGGGAATCACGCGCGTGATGTCCGAGGCATAGTGCTCTGGCGATTCGGCTCCGGAGTCGATGAGCAGCAGATTCCCGGCTTCAAGGATATTAGCGTGCGAACGGATGTGCAGGGTCTCGCCGTGCACGGAAAGGATGAGCGGAAAGGACGGGATGGCACCAGAGCGCGCCACCACGCCGATCATGGCTCCGGCGATTTCGCGCTCGGGCACGCCGAGGCGCGCCATGCGCATGGCGGCGGCGTACATGTCGTAGGAGACGACCTGCGCCTTCTCAAGCTCGACCACCTCTTCCGGAGCCTTCACGCTGCGCTGGTCCACAACGGCGACGGACAGCTCACGCGACACGCCCTCGGCCTGCCGCGCGGCGGGAATGCCCGTCAACGCCTCAAGCCGTTCGCGATTCTCGGCGCGGTACTGGGGCAGGAAGTGGACCGCCCGGCCCTGTCGCTGCGCCTCGCGGACGAAATCCGCCAAACCGGCGAGACTGCCGTGGCGCTCGGCACCGACACGCGCGGCGCGCTCCGCCACACTCGGCACGGGGCCGGACCAGATGATGTCGTCCATGGTGGCGTCTTCGCCCCACAGGGCGCACTCGCCCGCGTCGAAATCCACCGTGCCCCACAGGCCCGGAAGGTCGTGACCGAAATAGTAGAGGAAGGTGCTGTCCTGACGGAAGGGATAGCAGTTGTCGAGATAGTTCATGGGCGCCTCGACATTGCCGGGGAAGACGGCAATGCCGGAAAGCCCGGATTCGAGCAGTGCGCGACGGCGCGCCGCGTGGATTTCTGGTGCGAACATGGCGGCATCCTTTGCGAATCGGTTGACGAAACAGGGAGGAAGTGTCGCCGAATCGAGCCGAAAGTCAATACCGTCGCCATCGTCAAACCAAATGAAAAGGGACTCTGGTGTCCGCCAGAGTCCCTTTTCGATCCGGTTTGCGTATCCAATCCGCGTCGGATCAGGCGGCCAGTTGGCCCCTGATCAACGAGGCGGCTATCGCCCACATGATGGAACAGATGATGAGGTCAAGCACCTGCCAAGCCTTGGGATTGCGAAACAGCGGTGCAAGCAGCCGCGCCCCGAAGCTCAGCGTGAAGAACCAGATGAGCGAGGCGGAAACGGCACCCGCTCCGAAGAGAAAACGCCCATGCCCCGGGAATTGCCCGCCGATGGACCCCAGCAGCACGATGGTGTCGAGATAGGTGTGAGGATTCAGGAAGGTCACGCCCAGCGTGGCCAGCAGCACCGATCGCAGCGACCGGGCCTGTCCCTCCTCCAGATCCATCGCCGCCCCGGAAAACGCCGAGCGCAGCGAACCGAATCCGTACCACGCCAAAAAGGCGGCACCGCCCCATGCGGCAAAACTCGCCAGACCGGGATTCTGCACCACGAGCGTTCCCACTCCGGAAACGCCGATGGTGATGAGCAGCGCGTCGCACATGCTGCACAGCAGCGCGATCTGCATGGTATAATTTCTCCTGAGTCCCTGCGACAGGACGAACGCGTTCTGCGCGCCAATGGCGACGATCAGACCGGCTCCCGTCCCAAGCCCATGAAGAAACGGCATCAGAACCATTTTCTCTCGATCCTCCTCAAAGTGTTTGACCGGTTTCGGACACTACGGTATTCACATTCATCAGTAAAACTAATTTTATTAATTGGTCATAAGAAACGCTAATGGTGCCCAATGCTGGATTACAAGCTTCTTGAAGCGCTTACGGTCGTCGTCCGCGAACAGGGGTTCGAGAACGCCGCGCGCGTGCTACACATCACGCAGTCTGCGGTTTCGCAACGGGTGAAGCTCCTGGAGGAGCGGATGGGGCAGGCTCTGGTGGTGCGGGGAACGCCCGTCACACCGACGGACGCGGGCCGCAAGCTCTTGCGGCACTTCGAGCAGGTGAAGCTACTGGAGGAGCAGACCCTCGCGGAACTCTCGCCGGAGCTTGAAGAAGGCCCGGTCACGCTGTCCGTGGGCGTGCACGCGGACAGCCTTGCGACGTGGTTCCTCGAAGCCGTGGCCCCCATGGCCTTCCGCCACGGCGTACTGCTGGATCTCGTACTGGAGGATCAGGAAAACACACACCAACTCCTGCGGCGCGGCGAGGTGGTGGCCTGCGTGGGCACGCACCCCACCCCAGTGCAGGGCGGACGCACCGAGTACCTCGGGCGCATGCGCTACGTTCTCGTGGCGGCCCCGGACTTCGCGCAGCGCTGGTTCGGTGGCGGCGTCACAGCCGCGAAGCTGACCCGCGCCCCGGCGGTGATCTTCAACCGCAAAGACGAGCTCCACTTCCGTTTTCTGGAAAAGCATTACGGGCTGACGCTCGGGGACACGCCCTTCCACATCATGCCGTCGTCCGAAGCCTTCGTGGAGGCCACCATGCGCGGCATGGCCTACACACTCGTGCCGGAATTGCAGGTACTGGACGAACTGGACGAGGGCATGCTCGTGAACATCGCCCCGGACAGGACCATCGAACTGAAACTCCACTGGCACACGTGGGGGCTCAAGGTGGACATGGTGGACAGACTGACGGAGCTCGTGGTGCGGCACGCGCGCAAGGTGCTGCCGCAGTAGAGAGGAAATCCGGGGCAGGCGAGAAGGAAATGCGGTCATCCGCCGGAGCATTCACCGACGGATGACCGAAAGGCCGAAACGGCTAGCGCGGATTCGGCTCAAAAAGCTCGTGGTTCACAATGCCCCGATGCAGGGCCGGAACCGTGTCGCGATGACCGCCCCGGATGTCGATGCCGGTGCAGCCAAGGGCCTCGGGCCACTGGAGCACGCGGGTGCGGGGGCGATACATATCGAGGAAATCGAAATTGGCGGTGGTGAACCGAGCCACGTCGTGCCCGACATTGCGGGCCACGGTCAGCGCCTTGAGGAAGACCTCGGGCATGAGCACGGCGGAACCGATGTTCAGCAGCACGCCCTCGGCCATGGCGGCGACGGTGTCGGTGATGATCCGGAAATCCGTATAGGACGCCGTGCCAAGCGCAGCGCCGTCGCACAGGGGATGCTGGTGGATGATGTCTCCGCCCACGGCCACGTGGATGGTGGCCGGAATGCCCAGCCGGTAGGCATTGTACAGCACGCTCGAATCTCTGAACGGCAACTCCCGCTCGGCGATCATGCGCCCGATGCCGTGGCCGTAGCCCTCCCCTTTTGCCGCCGCGTCGCGGATGGCGAGGTTCATCATCGCGCCGGTTTCCTCGGCCATGCCGAAACTGCCGTCGCGCAGGCCGTTCTGGACGTTCTCCGAGGTCTGGCCGATGAGCGCTATCTCGAAGTCGTGGATGGACACCGCGCCGTTTCCCGCGATGTGGTCGATGACGCCCTTCTCCATGAGGTCGATGAGCAGCGCTCCGCAGCCTTCCTTGATCACGGCACCGCCCATCATGACCACCACGCGCCGCCCCTTGCGCTTGGCGCGAACCACGGCGTCCGCCAGCGCATCCATGTTCTCGATGCCCGCCGCCAGATACCGCGCGGGATCGATCATCATGTCCAGCGTGAACTTGTTGTCACGCTCGGCAATGGGATAGGTCCGCACCTTGTCGAAATCCACCATGAAAACCTCCAGCATGCCGCGCCATCGCGCATATCATGAGGGGCTTCGACGTGTGTCGAAGCCCCTTCGTTATCGTGAGAACATCAAGCAAACAGCAGACTCCGCCTACTGGACCTCGGCTCCATCCGTAGGAGCGCCCTCCCCCTCCCGCACCGCAATGGACGCATCCGAGGGAGACGCCTTGGCATGGGCAAGATCAAGAGGAAGGCTGACACTATCCGAACGAATCCCGCCGAGGCCGATCATCGTGTGGAAGATGTTGTCGTGAGTCACCTTTCCGCCCACGCTGGCGGCAAGGCTTCGCACGCTCTCGGGGAAGGCCGCCGCATAGGCGTTGCTGTACCACACGAGGAATGGAACATTGAACTGCTCATCGGAAATGGTCACGCCGTGCAGGAACACGCCACGTTTACCGAGAGAGTCTCCATGATCGGATGTATAGACCACAACAGCATTCCTGTCGCGAAGCATGGAAATGATCGAGTACAGGAAATCATCAGTCTTCACGATCGAATTATCGTAGGCATTGATGACTTCATTCCGATATTTCGCCAGATTTTCATTGCCGTAGTCATCAGGAACGAATTTGCGAAATTCGTCCGTATAGTCCTCACGGTACGAAAAGTGCGAACCACGCATATGCAGCAGGACAAGCTCGCCGCCATTACGGGCATCAAGCACTTCCTTAAGCGGCTCCAGCAGCACATGATCCGTCCCGTGCATGTAGCGAACATCATCGGAGCACGCCACGAGCGCATCGGTCAGGTGTCCACTCCGTCCAAGCTTGTTCTGCACGGAGAAGAAATGCGTCCCATAGCCATGCTTGTTATAGACATGAATGAACGAACCACAGCTTGGCTTGCGCCTGCCAAGGGTCGCATCCGTCAGCATGCCGATGAGCGCCTTGCGCGTCGTATTCGCATAGGCCTGGCAGACGCCAAAATTGAGAAGATTCTGTTCCGCCGCGAGCTTCGGAGTCGTATCGCGCTCGTAGCCGTTGATGCCAAAATGCTGGGCCTGGGCACTCTCGCCGATGACAAAGACGACGACGGGCCGCTTCTCTTCACCCACGGCCTCGGAGGTCAATTCGGCCGGACTCGGCAGGTTGAGCATCTCCTCGATCTTGCGCTCCTCATGCACATACATGCGTAGCGCCTTGGGAATGGAAATGGGCATGATGCGCTGCATGGCAATCGCCTCGCGCACCGTCTGTCGATCCAGCTGTTGCAGCATGAACCAGCTTCCGCGATAGGCAATCGCCGTCACGCCAAGCACGGCCAGCACAAGTACGCAGTACCGGCGCACAGGTAGCGCATCCAGCACCCGTGCAAGGCGCGCGTGAATCACGCCAAGGCCGACGCCAAACGCCAGCAGCACCGCCAATTTCCACGTCAGGAAGCTGTTGACCTCGAACCCATCCGCCTCAAGAAGCCATGCAATGGAATCGTAATTCACCGTGACGCCGAATACGATATAGAAATAGGCTCCAGCGCAACAGGAAACATGCAGTAGCGGAAAAAACGCGCCACGAAAGTACGGAATCCTGCCGAATACGACAGTTAGCGCAGTATGAACAAGCGCCATGATAACCGCGCACAGCACAACCCACCCAGCAGGGAGCGCGAACATATGCGGATTGTAGGCCACACCTGCAACAAAACTAAAAGCCGCAAGTGCGGCCATGCCCAGCGACATCTTCCTTTGCCCGATCACGTTCCCTCCGCTCATCCGAAAATCACCAACAGCCACACAAGTCCGGCAAGGCACAGCGCGACAAAGACTGCGGCCGAGCCCATGTCCTTCGCCTGCCCGGCCAGTTCGTTCCACTCCGTGCCCACGCGGTCCGTCACGGCTTCGATTGCCGAATTGAGCAGTTCCGCGATGATGACAACGAGCCAACTGCCGATCAGAAGCGCCTTTTCGACGCCCCCATCCCCAAGCACCAGGCCGAGGACGATCACCGGCACGAGAATCAGCAGTTCATCCTGAACGGCCTTTTCCTTGCGGATTGCCGTCCGCAATCCGGCCATGGAAAAACTCGTCGCCTTCACGACCCTCTTCACACGACTCAACATGAATCACCTCTGCATCATGCAGGATTTCAAAAGCACAGTTCGTACTCCACAGCACTTCACGCGTCAATGCGCGGACATATTCACGATCAGCTAAGTGGGATTCCTCTTCCGCAGACGCGTGTGCACGGCACGGCAATGCACGCCACAGTGTGCACCCCATTTCCCAATGCCTCAAAACGAAAAGGCCCCGAGCGTCCCGGAGCCTTTCCATCAACGATACCGCAGAATATGGGAACCCGTCAGTCGAAGGCCATCCCCACCTTCCATGCCTCCCAGACCTTGCCCACAAGATCCGGCCCCGGCTTGAGCGTCATCTTGCCCGGCCGCCAGCCGGACGGCGTCGCTTCGCCGCCGCCCGAAGCTCGCACCAACTGGAAGGCCTGAATCTGACGGATGGTCTCCATAACGTTGCGCCCCACAGGCGGCGTAAGCACCTCGTACCCGACGATAATTCCATCGGGATCAATGATGAAACGCCCGCGTACGTCCACTCCATTATCCGGATCGTACACGCCGTACACCTCACCCACCTTGCCTCCCGCATCCGAAAGCATGTGGAAGGGCACGGTTCCGGACGAGACCATCTTCGAAATTTCGTGGTCCACCCACATCTTGTGCACGAACATGCTGTCCGTGCTCATGGACAGGACCTCCACCCCCAGCTTTGCGAACTCACCATGCTTCTCGGCGACCGCCGAGATCTCGGTCGCTCAAACAAAAGTGAAATCACCAGGATAGAAGCACAGCACCACCCACTTCCCAAGGAAGTCGGAGAGCTGGACCGAGGTGAACTCGTTGCAGAAAAAGGACGGGGCCACAAAATCCGGGGCCTTCCTGCCAATCCTGATCATCGGTCTCGCTCCTTGCTGGGGGGTGGCTTGCTGCGTCGACGACGTCTCCACTTCCGTCTGCCCCACCGGTCCACCGGTGGGCCGGGCACAACCAACGGGTTTCTTGTCTGCCATGGCCAACTCCTTCGTTCGCTTCCCCCTGCCCGAGCATGAGCGCTGGGGGCTCTTCCGGCAGACAATAGCACTCTCGATTCGTCCGCTCAATGCGGACCGACTACAGACGCGGGTAACGCTCTTCCGCTACGCATTTCGCAAAGGGGGCACACACCACAAGGAATACACTGGGGAAGTCAAAAGAACGCGCAACACAAAGGGCGGCCAGCCCACTGCGCTCACTAGCCACTGGCTGTGAAAGGACAAAGAAAAAGCCCGTGAAGCGTTTGTGCGCTTCACGGGCTTGTCATCAATCTGGTGCCGAAGGGGAGACTCGAACTCCCACGGCCTTTCGGCCACTACCCCCTCAAGATAGCGTGTCTACCAGTTCCACCACTTCGGCAACGAGGGGTTTTCCCTTTCGGGAAACACTATTTATCCGAAAATCTCCAGCTTGGCTAGAAGATTTTCAGGCCCTTGAGCAGAACCACAAGGATGAGGACCGGCGTCACAAAGCGGACCAGCATGGTAAACATGCTGGAGATGGCGTCGGTATTGAGCGCCCCGTGGTTGGACATGGCCTTGCGAATGGCCGCCTTGCCCCAGATCCAGCCGGCGAACAGACAAATGCACAGTCCGCCCGCGGGCATGAGGACGTTGGAGGACAGGAAGTCATAGAGATCGAAGAAGTTCAGGCCGAAGAAGGTGACGTCTGCGGTCAGGCTGCTGGACAGCGCGGCGGGAGCGCCGAACAGGCCGAGCAGAACCACGGTGACCACGGTGCCCTTCGCGCGGGACCAACCCATGGACTCGATGGCAAAAGCAACCGGAACCTCAAGCAGCGACAGCATGGCTCCGGTGGCCGCCACGGCGGTCAGCACGAAGAACAGAACCTGAAACACGCCGCCCATGGGCATGGAATCGAACACGGACGGAATGGTGATGAACAGCAGGGACGGACCGGCGCCCGGCTCGAAGCCGAAGGCGAACACGGCCGGAAACACGGCGATGCCCGCAAGCATGGAAACCGTCAGGTCGGCCAGCATGACGCGAAGCGTGGTCAGGGGAACATTCTGATCGTCACGGTAGTAGCTGCCGTAGGTGGTCATGGTGCCCATGCCGATGGACAGCTTGAAGAAGGCAAGGCCCATGGCCATCAGCACGACGGTGAAGTCGATCTTGCTGAAGTCCGGCGTGAACAGAAATTCAAGGCCCTTGGACGCGCCGGGCAGGGTCATGCTGCGCACGCCGATGATGATGAGCAGCACGAACAGGATGGGCATAAGGCGTTTGACGGTGCCCTCAATACCCTTGGACACGCCCAGCATGATGATACCGCCGACGAAGATCAGCACGAACCACTGCCAGAACAGGGACTGCACGGGATCGGAGACCAGCGTGGTAAACATGGCTCCGCCGTCAACCTTGCCATTGCCGACGAACAGCAGACCGATGCTCTTGAAGATGTAGGCGAACACCCAGCCCGCGACCTCCGTGTAGAAGGCCATGATCAGGAAGGCGGAAACGACGCCCGCCACGCCGATCAGGAACCACGGCTGGCCCTTGGGCGACAGGGACTTGTAGCAGGTGATGGCGTTGGCCTTGACGTGACGACCGATCAGAATCTCGGAGATCATGACCGGAAGGCCGACGAGGAACGTGCAGAGGATGTACACGAGCAGGAACGACGCGCCGCCGTTCATACCCGTCATGTACGGGAATTTCCAAATATTGCCGAGACCGACGGCAGACCCGAGCGTAGCCAGGGTCACACCGATGCTCGACGTGAAACCATCTCTGTGTTGCATGACACCCCTTCTGACGCCATCCCCCCCGGACGGCGTGCGACAAATGTGAAAACAACGGCTGGCGCACCCACGCAGCCAGCCCAACCTTGATTCAACCGCAGGCTTTTACATCACAAGCCCTGCGGAGTCAAATTCGGTGCAGAGGGTAATAAGCTGAAAAGTCACGACAATTCGACAAATTCAGCGATGATGACAAGTGCGAGACTTTCGGAATGGGAAGCGCCCGCCATCGTCTCGCCATGTTCCCAACGCACCCTACGCTTCTCGCGCCAAACGCCATCATCATTGCATCTCCCTCCACGGACACCCCATAAAACTCCAGACACGGTACCCAACACCTGCAAATCGCAAAAACACAAAAACCCGCAGCAAGACGCCACGGGCTTACCAAAAGGACAACTCGTCCGCCGGGAAGCCAGCCCCCGACGGTGTCCCTCTCGGCAAAAAGAAAGGGTTGCGCCAATTATGGCGCAACCCTTTTCCAACTTTATGGTGCCGAAGGGGAGACTCGAACTCCCACGGCCTTTCGGCCACTACCCCCTCAAGATAGCGTGTCTACCAGTTCCACCACTTCGGCAATGTGGCTATTCGGCGGTCTTCTCACCAGCGGTGGTGGGAATGTCGTCGGTATTCGCCGCGGGAGCGGGGGCCGCCTGCTCCTGCGTCTGGATGTCGTCGGCAGGCTGGGTCACAGCGGGGACATCCATCATGATGGAATCACCAGCGGGCTTGGAGCTGATCAGGACGTTGTAGAGCAGCGACGTGACCAGGAACAGGCCTGCCAGAAACGCGGTCAGCTTGGTAAGCAGGCCGCCGGCACCGGTGGAACCGAAAACGGTGCTCGAACCGCCGCCGAAGATCACACCCATACCCTCCTTGCCGGACTGGAGAAGAACCAGCACGATGAGGATAAGGCAGGCAAGAATGTGCAGAGTCAGTACTAAGGATTCCAAATCAAACTCCCTTGGACCCGCAAATGGCGCGGATTTGGTTTCTTATGCCTTAACGATCCGGCTGAAGCTGTCAGCCTGTAGGCTTGCGCCTCCTACCAGCACTCCATCCACATTGTCAAGAGCAAGAATTTCCGCACAGTTGGCGGGCTTCACGCTGCCGCCGTACTGGATGCGAATCTCGTTGCCCCTCGCGCCGAAGATTTCGACAAGAATCTTCCGGACGAAGGCGTGAGCATGCACGATTTCCTCCGGCCCCGCAACCTCGCCGGTGCCGATGGCCCAAACCGGTTCATAAGCGATGACAATGTCCTCAGTCGAAATGTCGCGCGCCACACCGGCCAGTCCCTTTTCGAGCTGACGGCGCAAAACGCTCTCCACCTGACCGGCCCTGCGCTCCTCGATCTTCTCGCCCACGCAAAGGATCATGCGCAGCCCCTGCGCGAGGCCGAATTCCACCTTGCTCCCCACGAAGGCGTCATCCTCGCCCAGCACGTGGCGGCGCTCGGAATGGCCAGCCAGCGCGTAGGTGCAGCAGGCGTCCTTCAGCATGCGCGGAGAAATCTCGCCGGTGAAGGCGCCTTCCTCGGCGGGATAGAAGTTCTGCGCGCCGAGGTAGAATGCCCCGCCATGCGAAAACGCGCCCGCCACGGCGGACAGCGCCGTGAACGGCGGAATGACGAGCACCTCGCGGTCCGCGGGGACGTCACCGACCAGACGGACCAACTCCTCGGCGGTCGTCCTCGCCTCTTCGGCGGTCTTGTACATCTTCCAGTTGGCGGCCATCAGCTTCTTCATGCGCTACTCCTCCAGTGCCTTGAATGCGGGCAGTTCCTTACCCTCCATGAACTCCATGAAGGAACCGCCACCGGTGGAAATGAAGGTCACAGCGTCGGCAAGACCCGCCAGCGCAAGGCACGCGCCGGTGTCGCCACCGCCGCCGATGGTCAGGGCGTCCAGACCGGCGATGATCTTCGCCAGCTCCAGCGAACCTTCCGCAAAGGCCGGATTCTCGAAGGCACCCACAGGGCCGTTCCAGACCACGGTCTTCGCGCCGGAAAGGGCCTGACGGTAGCGCTCCACGGTCTTCGGCCCCACGTCGAGGGCCATGAGGCCTTCGGGCACTCCTGCCTCGGCATCGACCACACCGGCGGACTTCGCCGCATCAGGGCCTTCGCCGATGACAAAGTCCAGCGGCAGGACGAGGTCCACGCCGCGCTCCTTCGCGGTCTTCATGACGGTACGGGCTTCCTCAACGAGGTCGGGCTCCACGAGGGATGCGCCGACGCCGTGCCCCTGCGCCAGCAGGAAGGTGTTGGCCATGGCACCGCCGATGATGAGCGCATCGACCTTGCCGAGCAGATTGTTGAGGATGCCGAGCTTGGAGGACACCTTGGAGCCTCCGGAAATGGCGACGTAGGGGCGCTTGGGCGCGGCAAGGGCCTCACCGAGAAACTCCCACTCCTTCTTGAGCAGGAATCCAGCGCAGCGGGCGGGGGCAAAGGCGGGGATGCCGGTCATGGACGCATGGGCGCGGTGGGCGGTGCCGAAGGCGTCGTTACAGTAGACGTCGCACAGTGCGGCCAGCTCGCGGCCGAAGGCCTCGTCTCCGCTCTGCTCCTCGGCGTGGAAGCGCAGATTCTCAAGCATCAGCACCTCGCCGGGGGCAAGGGCCTTTGCCATGGAGCGAACCTCGTCGCCCACGCAATCGGGGGCCATCTTCACCGGACGGCCAAGCAGCTCGCCAAGGCGCACGGCCACCGGCGCAAGCGACAGCTCGGGCTTGATCTGCCCCTTGGGCTTGCCGAGGTGCGAGCACAGAATAAGTGACGCGCCATTGTTCAGCGCATATTCCAGCGTGGGCAGGCTGGCCCGGATGCGGTTGTCGTCACCGATCACACCGTCCTTGATGGGCACATTGTAGTCCACTCTGATCAAAAGCCGCTTTCCGTCGAGATCCATCTGATCGATAAAGCGTATCACGGCATCTCTCCTTGCCTGAATTCATTGTCGGATAGCTGCGAAAACCAACGAACAAGTCTATCCCCTCTCGGGGATTTTATCCATATCAAGTGTCATGAGCAGCGCGTCCTCGCCAGTATCGGGATAGTAGCCCGTACGGATGCCCACCTGCTCGAAGCCGAAATTGGCGTACAGGTTGCGTGCGGCGACATTGGACACGCGAACTTCCAAGCGCGCGTTATGTATGCCCATTTTACGGCAGATTTGCAACACGATCCGCAGCAGGCGCGAGCCGAGGCCCTGCCGGCGAAGCTCCGGACGCACCGCGATGTTCAGCACCTCGGCCTCGTCAACGATGATATACATGGAACAGTAGGCGACAATGACGCCAGCCCGACGCAGGCCGAACACGTGGAAAACCTTGTTCTCCAGCCCAAGCCGGAACTGCTCCGCGCCCCACGGGTGCGAGAAGCACTCGCGCTCCAACTCGACCAGCGCGTCGATATCGTCCATGCCGAAGCGTTCGAATTCACATATTTCGTCAGACACGAAAAAACACCACACGAGTGTTGGAAGTTTGTCCTCGCCCTGCTATACACGGCGCATGCCGTTCAAGCAAAGCACATTTCCCGAAAGACGGGACAAGGAACCCGCCGAAATCATGACAGACCCCGTGGAAGTGGTGGACGACAGCGACAACCCGCTGTGCGTACTCCCACTGACAGACGCCGCACGCCAGACGCTCCGCCACAGGGCGGTCCTGGTACTCGTCTACGATCACGAGGGCCGACTCTACCTCCAGAAACGCTCCGGAAGCAAAAGCCTCTTCCCCGGGCGCTGGGACCTCTCCGCCACCGGACACGTCAAGGCCCACGAATCGCGCGAGGACGCCGCTATCCGCGAACTGCGCGAGGAACTGGGCATACGCGTCGCCGGGCTTCGCCTGTTGCACGAGGTGGAGGCCTGCCCCACAACGGGGTTCGCCTTCGTCACCCTGTATTCCGCAGGCCGCGTGACCGGTCCCATCCTCACCAATCCCGATGAGATCAGCGACGGCATGTATGTGGACAGGGAAGAACTCGCCCTGCTCGTCCGCGATTTTCGCGACAGGCTCACTCCGGGCCTCGTCCACTTCTGGGAACTGGGGCTGCTGTTCCCCGGCGAACAGGACTGAACGCCCCGCCCCATCGAATCGCTCACCCGCCAATCAGGTACGACGTCGAAACGCCGCAGGTGCGCGGCACGCTTGCTCTCGCGGTCCGTTCCCAACGGCCCGGACCGCGCCGTCATGGCGAAGGCTACGCGTCTCGCCCGGTCACCAGCGCCGCGACAGCCTCGTGAACGTGGCCGTTGGACGCAAGGATGTCCCCACCGAAGACGTAGGGCGTCACGCCATCATAGGACGTGACGCGCCCTCCGGCCTCCTCCACCAGAATCCATCCCGCCGCGGTATCCCACGGCTTGAGATTGATCTCGTAAAAGGCGTCCAGACGGCCGCAGGCGGTGTAGGCGAGGTCCACGGCCGCCGCGCCCATGCGTCGTACGCCCTGACAGGCGGCAAGCACGCGCTCCAGCGGATCGACGACCCGGCGAATATCCTCGCGCACGGTGTACGGGAACCCCGTACCCACCAGCGCCCGCTCGGGATCGGACTCGCCGGTCACGGAGATAGGCTCGCCATTGAGATACGCGCCCTCGCCCCGCACGGCGTGAAAAAGCTCATCCAGAACGGGCAGATACACCACTCCCATCTCGGAGCGTCCATTGCGCCACAGGGCTACGGAAATGGCGCACATGGGAATGCCGTGGGCGAAATTCGTGGTGCCGTCCAGCGGATCGACAACCCACGACAATTCGCCAAGGTCCCAGCCTCTGGCGCTCTCCTCAGCGAGGATGCCCGCCTCGGGCAGGATCTCCGCAAGGCGTGCCTTGAGCGCGGCCTCAACCGCCACATCCGTACCGGTCACAAGGTCGATGCGTCCCTTGTATTCGATGTTTCTCGGCCTGTTCCACGCATCGCACACGATGCGTCCCGCCTCGCGCACGGCGGCGAGAGTGCGGGCCAGAAGAATCGGCGTGACATAGTCCGACACGGTGCCCTCCCAGATTGTTGACCAAAAAAAGGCGGCCCATGGGGCCGCCTGAAAGACAGCGGAAAAACCTGTTTCTAGTTGATGTACACCTTGGCGTAGAGCTTGGGTACCTCAAGCGTGCGACCTGTGCCGCGCACAACGGTGGTCAGCGGATCATCGTCAACGATGACGGTGAGATGCGTCTCAGTGCTGATGAGCTTGTCCAGCCCCTTGAGCAGCGCACCACCGCCAGCCAGCAGCAGGCCATTGCGGGCGATATCGCCCACCAGCTCCGGCGGAGTCTTCTCCAGCGCACGCTTCACGGCCAGCACGATGCGGGCCACAGGCTCCTGAATGGCCTCGCGCACGTCGGCGTCGGTGATGGGCAGACACTTGGGCGTTCCATCAACGAGGTTCTTACCGGACACTTCGCCATGCAACGTCTCATCCAGCGGAACGGCGGTTCCGAGGGTCATCTTGATGCGCTCGGCCATGTTCTCGCCAATGAGCAACTGGTGGCGATCCTGAAAATAGCGCTGGATGGACTCGTTCATCTCGTCGCCAGCCACACGAACGCTCTCGGCGTACGCGACAGCGGACAGGGAAATGACGGCGACCTCGGTGGTGCCGCCACCGATGTCAACGACCATGTTGCCGATGGGGTTCTCGATGGGCAAGCCAGCGCCGATGGCGGCGGCCATGGGTTCCTCCACGAGCTTGACCTCGCGAGAACCGGCCTGCAGGGCGGACTCGATGACCGCCCGCTTTTCCACCTGCGTAATACCCGTGGGCACGCAGATGACAATTCTGGGCTTCACCAGCGACATGCCGCTGATCACCTTCTTGATGAAGAAGGAGATCATCTCCTTGGTCACCTCGAAGTCGGCGATGACGCCATCCTTGAGGGGCCTAATGGCCCGGATGCGATCGGGCGTGCGGCCCAAGAAATCCTTGGCTTCCCTGCCGACGGCGATGATGCTGCCATTGTGGGCATCCATGGCCACGACGGACGGCTCGTTCAGGACGATGCCATCCTTCGGGGAATATATGAGCGTGTTGGCCGTTCCCAGATCCATGGCGAGATCCCTGCCGAAGAAGCCGAAAAGGCGTCGGAATATCATCAATCAGCTCTCTTTTGCCGTACTGAGGTTTGAAGCGACGTGGCAGCCCCGTTCACGGGGTCGGAATCGGTATACTCGATAAGCCCCCCGGCGGCAATCGGCGTACGGGGCATTCCGCAAGTTTTCTTCACGGTTGCTGGATGCGACTCTTGAGGAAGAGATTTTCCAGAAACAGGGCCAGATGATCCGTGGACATCTCCACAAAGCGCTTGACCTCGGGCGAAATGTCCCTCGGCTCGCGATGAGCGAGCACCAACACGCCGCGCGTCCTGCGGTGAATGCCAAGAGGCATGCAAAGCGCGCTATGAAACACCGGCCCGCCGGAGTTCTTGCCCAGAAGCGACTGCGGGGCGGCCTTGGTCTCTCCGTCGCCGGAGCAGATGCTCTGCCCGTTTCCGAACACCCAGCCCACCAGTCCGCTCTTGATGGGGAAGCGGTCCTTGCCGGTCACCGCGCCCATATCGCCGCAGGCTCCCTCGATGAAGTAGCTCTCGCCCCTGTCGTCGCACGCGGCGAGGAAACAGTGCGAAAAGCCGGAAGCTTCCGCGACGATGCGCAGGAAATTCTGAAGGAATGTATCCCAGCGCGGAAACTGCTTACGCAAGAGTTGGATAAGCTGAAGGCTACGGTAGAAGCGATGCTCCACGAGATCGCGGCGGACCTGCGAATCCCCATTGTGGATATCGCTTGCCAGCATGGCGAACAGTTGGAGGATCTTCTGATCCTTGTCGCTGAAGTTGTACGTCCGGCAACTGTCAACGCACAGGGCGCCGCCCTTGTCCTGAATGGGGCAGCCCATGAACGCCTTGATCTTGCTTTCCTCGTCGGAAGCGTAATACCCGAGCTTGCTGCGCGTACGGTCGAAGTTGTTGATGAGCAGCGGATCGCCGTTGCGGATGATCCATCCGACGAGTCCCTGCCCGGGAGCGAGCGTCATACCCTCGCGGATGTCGTCCCCAAGGCTGAAGCGCGCCCTCAAATAATATTCTGATGTATTCTCCTCTGGCAGGAACAGCACGGTCGAATAGGCATCGAACACGCTGCAGACAATGCCGAGGAGTTTTTCGAGACTATCGTTACCCATATTCATCGTATTGCGTTAGAGCGTTCGATCCGGGATACCCGGCTCCGCCATGGTGTACGATACCGGCCCGAAATTTGACAGCATTATTTTCCGTCTCCGTGGGCCGACCGGCCCTGCGGCGCGAGGGATTCCAGATAGTGGAAATCCACCTCTCCTGCCGCGTCCTCGGCGGCAAATCCCGCCAGCCCGCCGCATTCGAGCCTCTCGAACACGCCCGCAGCAGCGAAGGGGCCAAACACGTCGAGCATCGTGGCCCACAGCCCCCCTGCCCCACGCGCTCCTCCCTGCGGCAGATGGAGCGCGGCCCCGACATCGGCGCGAAGCGTCCTCGCCATGCGCGGATAAGGGTGCAGAAAAGCATCTAGGGCGGCGACGAATTCCCCCGCGTCCAACCGCCCCTCTGGCACGAAGCGCGTTCCTTCGGCAAAGAGTTCCAGCACCAGCCGCACGAAGAGGAGTAGTTCGATATACGCAAATTCCTCTTCACCTTGCGCCAATGCGCCGATCATCCGGTCCGCCATGAGCGCCAGAAGCGGCTCAAAGGCATCGAGAAAGCCATGCCGCTCCACGACGGCACGAACAGAGGGTCCGCTGTAGCGGGCATTCTGCGCGGCCAGCGCGCGGCGACTCATGCGCCGAACCTGCCGGACGGACTCCGTCTCCACCCGTCGCAACCCATACCCGGCGTTACGCAGGGCGCGGCAGAAGGCGAAATCCTCGTGCGTGGGCGCGGCGTGCCCGCCGAACCCGCCCACCCGTCGCCATGCCTCGCCGGGCATAAGCCAGATGTTTCCGGAAATGAAGCCCGTGGCGGACGGGTCGAAATCAAGGGTTCCATGCCGGGCCATGTAGCGCGCGGTCGGCCCGGTTCCGCAGTCGCACTCCACGCGCGCGCCGACAAGCCCCACACCCGGCTCGCCGACGATGGCGAGGGCGGCGCGCAGCCAATCCGGACCGGGGCGGATGTCGCAATCCACGGACAGAACGAGGCGCGAGAACGCCGCAGCCTCGATGCCTACGGACTTCGCTCCGGTGGGGCCACGATTCTCCGCCAGACGCAGCACCTCGATGTCTGGGCATATGGCGGGCGGATCGACCTCAGGCACGAAGGGTCGGTCCGAACCATCGTCCACCACCAGAATCCGCCCGGGGCGAACGCTCCAGCCCGCGACACAGCGCAGCAAACCATGCGCGAGGTGCGCATCATTGTAGGTGAATGTCACGAGGGCGATGTCCGCTTCCACGCAAGCCTCCGGCTGAATGGACGTGGCGAGGCGCAAGTTGCAGGAGACTACCCGCCCTTCGCCCCGTTGGTCAATCTTCCTGCGAAATTCCTCGGCATTCGTCAGTCCCTGTCCGGCAAGTCCCGCCCACGAACATTTTCCCGACCGTGACACACCGTCGGCTATTGTCATTCTTTTGAACAGGATGTAGAGTTTGCTGCCAGCAACGTGCAGAATCCCGCCATGCGGAGGACTCGGCACCACTCACTGCGACCGGAGGTACCACACAGCCGCGGCTGGCATTTCAGCACCCACCTTTTACAGGCTTCGAAAGTCTTTGGAAAACGGCATGCGTTTCAGTTGGAAACACGCATTCAGCAGATCGAAGGAATTCAACGGGCTTCGCTGCGACGAGGAATCACCCGTCAGCATCAATGCAGCAACGCTCGAAGACCTGAAGCGGTTTCTTGACTGGGTACACATCAAGCACTGCCTGCTGAAGCCCTACTTCGAAACCGAAAACTACCCGCTCGTCGAACCGCGCGAGCTCCTTCCGTCGTTCGAGTCCGACGCCTTCGAATACGAGAAGCTTCCCGGCTTCAGCATGGTCGCCCTCGCCCGGCCGCTGAACTACTTCAGCGAACCGTTCCAGTTCGACATCCTGCATGATCTTCTCGAAACGCCAAGTTCTGGCGAGGGCAGTTCCTGCCCGCTCGAACGCAACATCTACGAGCAGAACCGCAGAGTCTTCCAGGATAGGATGCCCAAGCCCTATCAGGAGGAATTCCGCAAGCGCTACGCCCGCAAGGACTTCACGACCCTCGAGCAGTATCCCGGCATTCTGGAGTATCTGCTCAACATGGACCGCGCCCACGTCATGGCGCGCAACATCGACGGCAGCTTCCACCTCGCGGGCATCTACGCATCGTTCCCTTCCGATCTGGATACGGAGATCAAGCGCTTCGGGCTGCGCATCGGCAAGTTCACCGTGGGCGACAACCCCCGCTACGAGTTGAACCGCAATTTCGTCTACCAGTTCCTTATGGAACTCTACGGCTTCCCCATCGTGTCCGAGCGCCGCACCTCCAGCGCACTGTTCGCACGGCGGCTGCACGCCATGGGCGAGAAGTTCCTCATCCGCGTTCTCGGCCAGTCCGACCGCACGCTGACGACCATCTACTCCCACCCCTCGCAGAAGCGCTACCCCCGCGTGGAGAAGATCGCCCTCGTGCAGGTGGACGAGCAGCAAAAGGACGCACTGGCCAGCCTTGGCCGAGGGCGATATTTTGTTGATAAGGAACGCCGGGTGGTCATCCTGCGCGTCATCTACCGCCAGCACGCCTACTCGCACGACAACGTCCGGCAGGACCGCGCCCTCTCCGTGTTGCGGCAGGAGGTCATCCATCCGTGGTCCGGCCTCGTCAACGCCCGCGTGAACCTGCTCAAGGACGCCACGAACCTCGTCGTTCGCATCAACGACATTGCCAAGGGCGAATTCATGGGCCGCACCGTATACAAACGCAACGAGGTTGTGGAGAATACGGACACGCATGACAAGCGTCTCAAATTCCTGTATGCGTGGCTCACGAAACATCAGCGACGCATCATCGCCTACTCGGACGACTTCTACGCGCAGGTTGTGAAAGTGCTGGACGCATACCTGCTCAACCCCGGCAACTACGACACGTTCAACGCTATGAACGAGTTGTATCAGGAAGTCTGGGCGCGCTACAGCTACATCCAGCAGGCCAGAAAGGTGCAGCAGTTGGAAAACCTCCAGCATCGCACATTTCGTGGCGAGCGCATCAACTACAAGCAGATGCTGGAACAGACCAACGCGATTCTTCACGACCTCAAGTTCGAGATCGTGAACTACTTCGACCAGCTGGTGCAAAACGTCATCAGCATTGGCGAGCACATACTGGCGGACAGCTACCTCGTCCGCAACTATGCGAAATGCAAGGACGAGGATCTCACGCCCTACGGTCTCGAAATCAAGAAGCACTACGGGCGTCTGGTTTCTCTCATGGACGAGTTCAAATCCATCAGAAAATCCCGTGCCGATCAGGATGACAAGCCGACCGGATTTGCTGTATAACCCCTGCGCGAGTAGTCCACGTCTTTCCCGTTTCCGTTCTCGGAGGAGGATTCATTGCCAGAGCTCTTGACCACCCCGCTTCATGCATGGCACGTGGCCAACGGCGCCAAAATGGTGCCTTTCGCCGGCTGGGACATGCCCGTCCAGTATTCCGGCATCATCGATGAGCACACCCACACGCGCACGAGAGCGTCTGTGTTCGACATCTGCCACATGGGCGAATTCAAGCTCAAGGGAGCCAAGGCCAAGGCCAGCCTCTCCCGGCTGGTGACGCACAACCTCGACACGCTGGGTCCCGGCCGCTGCCGCTACGGCTTCCTGCTCAACGAGCAGGGTGGCATCATCGACGACCTCATCGTCTACTGCATCAACGACGACGAATACATGCTCGTGGTCAATGGCGCACGCACCGCGATCGACTTCGCGTGGATCAAGGCACACCTCCCGGAAGACATGTTCTTCGAGGACATTTCGGAACTCATGGCCAAGATCGACCTACAAGGCCCGCTGGCCTGCGAGGTGCTGAACTCCGTCACCGGTTCGGACTGGAGCTTCCTCTCCTACTTCGCGTTCAAGAAATGCGAGTTCCTGAACGATCCGTTCATCGTCAGCCGCACCGGCTACACCGGCGAACTGGGCTACGAGCTGTACATCCGCGAGGAAGCCGCCCTGCGCCTGTGGGAGGCGCTGCTCTCCCATCCGGACGTGAAGCCCGCTGGACTCGGCGCGCGCGACACCCTGCGCCTTGAAGCCGGGCTGTCCCTCTACGGGCAGGACCTCGACGAAAAGCACACCCCCGCCGAAGCGGGCTGTGCCGTCTTCCTCAAGTCCAACGCGGACTACATCGGCAAGACGCACGCCTTCGACGTGCGCGAAAGCCTCATCGCGCTAACCATGGAAGGCCGCAAGGCCGCGCGGCACGACGACCCGATCTTCCTGCCTTCCGGCGAGGAAGTGGGCCGTGTAACCAGCGGCTGCTTCGCCCCCAGCATCGGGCACGCCGTTGCGCTGGCCTACGTGCGCAAGGAATTCGCCGCTCACACGGAATTCCTCGCAGGCAAGGGCCCGAAGAAGATCACCGCCACGCGCTCGCAACTGCCCTTCTACACGAACGGAACGGCGCGCATGAAGCTGTAGGGCCGCATCCCGCCTTCGGGACCAATGGCATACCACGCCCCGTGCGGCCCCAACAGGCTGCGTCGCGGGGCGTTTTCCTTTTTCACCAAGGATCGAGACATGAAGACCTTCTATCTGGAACCGGACGACTGGCGCGAGCCGTATATGCTCTCCGGCCCGGAAGCTCACCACCTCTCCCGCGTGCTGCGCCTGAAACCCGGCGAGACCGTTCGCCTGTTCGACGGACGCGGACGCACCGGCACCTTCGAGATTCTCTCCTGCTCGAAGTCGAACGTCATGCTCGCCGCGCAGGACATCGCGGACGCGCTGCCGCCCGCGAACCCCATCACCCTCGCGCTGGGCTGGGCCAAGGGCATCCGCCGCGGCTGGCTGCTCGAAAAGGCCGTGGAACTGCAAGCCGAGGGGCTGCTGTTCTGGCAGGCCAAGCGCAGTCAGGGCCACGTGCCGGACGACAGCAAGGAGACGTGGGACGCCAAGCTCATCGCGGGCGCCAAGCAGTGCGGTTCCGCATTTCTGCCCAACATCGGCGTGTGCCCCGGCGGCGTTCGGGAACTCGTCGAAATCGGCAAGGACTACGACCACCGCTTCGTGCTGTGGGAATCCCCGGATTGCCCGGCCATGCTCGATTTTCCGGCGCTGACCCGTCCGGGCCGGGTGCTGTGCGTGCTCGGCCCCGAGGGCGGCTTTGCCCCCGGCGAGGCGGAGGAGCTCATCGCGGGCGGGTTCACGGCCGTAAGCCTCGGCAACTCCATCCTGCGTTGGGAAACCGCGGCACTCATCGCGCTTGGTCTGTTCTGGTGGGGGAGGCAGCATGCTGACGAATCCTGAATCCGGACCGCGCCCGGAGCGTGACACCCAGCCGCTGGCGGACAGAATCCGCCCCGGCTCGCTGGACAACTTCATCGGCCAGTCGCACCTGCGCGAGAAGATCGACGCGCTCATGAAATCCGAGCGCATGCCGAGCCTTCTGCTCTTCGGCCCTCCCGGCTGTGGCAAGTCCACGCTGGCTCTGCTCCTCGCACAGCACAGCGGTCTGCCCTTCATCCGCGTGAGCGCTCCCGAGGCGGGGCTGACCGTCCTGCGCAAGCGCCTGCAAGGCATGCGGGTGCTCATTCTCGACGAGCTACACCGTTTCTCCAAGGCCCAGCAGGACTTCTTCCTGCCCATCCTCGAATCCGGCGAAATCGCGCTCATCGCGACGACCACCGAGAACCCCTCGTTCTCCGTGACGCGCCAGCTTCTGTCGCGGCTACACGTGCTCAAGCTGACCCAGCATTCGCGCCATGAACTGATGGAAGTGGCCAAACGCGGGGCCGAGGCGCTCGGAGCTGAAATTCCCGAGGAAAGCCTGCGTCTGCTCACCGGCGTGGCACAGGGCGACGCCCGCACGCTCCTCAACCTGCTGGAGTACACGGCGGACCTGCCCGAGGACCATCGCGCCCCGGAACACCTGAAGACCGTGCTGCCGGACATCGTGCTGCGCCACGATAAGGCGGGCGATTCGCACTACGACCTCGCCAGCGCGCTCATCAAATCCATCCGCGGCAGCGACCCGGACGCGGCGGTCTACTATCTGGCATGTCTGCTGGAAAGCGGCGAGGACCCGCGCTTCGTGTGCCGTCGGTTGATTCTTTCGGCAGGCGAGGACATCGGCCTCGCGGACCCGCAGGCCTTGCAGATGGCCGTGGCCTGCCAGCAGGCCGTGGAATTTGTGGGCATGCCCGAGGGCTTCATCCCCATGAGCGAATGCGCCATCTATCTCGCGCTGGCCAAGAAAAGCAATTCCACCTACGAGGCCTACCACCGCGCGGCGGCGGAAGTGCGCAAGAACGGCGCGAAGCCGGTGCCCATCCACCTGCGCAACGCGCCGACAAAGCTGATGAAGGAATGGGGCTACAAGCGGGACTACAAATACCCGCACAGCTTCCCCGGCGCATGGGTCGAGCAGGACTACCTGCCGGACGAAATCCTCGGCCACCGCTTCTATCAGGCCAAGGATCAGGGCGAGGAAGCAAAACTGACTGCCCTATGGAAGAGTCGGCAGCAGAAGAAGCGCTGATTTTTCGAACGTTGGGGGGGGAAGAGGAGGAAGCTATATATGCAAGCGACCCTGTTAAAGCACGTCACAACAAGATACGCCCCCCCCATCAAACAAAGAACAACTTGTTATAAACATATGAGAAAAGCCGATGAAACGCCCGTCAGCATTGAATCAAACGCAGAAGGCTCGCTACACTAATCTTCGCGCACAAATGATCAAAGCCTGCCAAATTGGAGACACTGAATCTGGCAAGATCATCCTTCACGAAATCAGAAGCATACTCCTTCCAACGGGGCATCATATGAAATATTATGAAATGATGCTCTTTCTATCTGAAACGCTTATTCTAAAAAAAGAATATAAGACAGCCGAGTGCTTTCTCCTTCGTATTACAGAAAGCACGAGCAAAACAACCAGAACATTTCAAGAAGCCAACATTTTACTTTCTATTTGCAATTTACACTTACATAATCTTCTGTCCGCACAAAGTCATTTAAGCATAGCCATCAATTCTTGCGCGATTAAGAATGTTGAGCTGCGCAAATCATTTTTGGAAGACATATCTCAACGTTTTAAAGAAGAGTCACTACTTGCATCTCTTGGAAGCGAAGCAAGAGAACCTACCACAAAAGAAATTATTGAAGGCGTTCAAAAGAACTTCATGTCTAACGCCAGTGACCATGATATTTTACAACAGATAGGGAGATCGATACCTCACAAATCTATCGAATTTATGGAACAAATCTATGAAATGGCAAAAAACCAACTTCCCTTTAATGAACAAAAGATGCTTCCCCCGCCCCCTGACCCAAAAGACACTGTAAAAATTGGGAAAATTTTCATTAATGCAATCATAAAAAGGCTATGGCCTGCAATCTGCCCCCCGAAGTGCAAATTCCAACAGGGATTGAGCAAAATTCAAGACCCCAGCAACATAGCTACCTACCTTATCGCAGAATTTTCAAGCAAAGGCATCACATTGCCAACCATAACTATTACGACAGGGGTTATTACATACATTATAAAATACACTGTAAATGGCTTTTGCAAAAGACACCATCCGACAACTATAATGGGGCTCAGGCACAAAAGAGCAACACATGAAATGTAAAGCTAACCTTTTAATTTAAAATGAATCGGTTTCAAATCGCGCCCTCCCCCCGCCTCTACGCCCGCTTGCCCCCGTACTGCTTGCGCCATTCGTCGAGGAAGAGGATGGCCGTCTCCACGTCGGACAGGGTGCCCTGCTGCTGGCGCAGCGTCCAGACGAGGTCGTCGAAGGACGTCTGCGCGGGCAGGCCCAGTCGGTCCAGAAGTGCGAGCACCTTGTCCCGCAGTTCCGGCGGATACTCGGCGAAGAACTCCTCTCCCCCACGCCGCGCGGGCCAGCCCTCGCGGCGCGCGGCCACGAAATCCAGAAGCGTCTGCATGCGCCGATCATAGGTGTGATCCGCCAGCACGCGCTCGCGCCCACGCCGGGCGTATTCCTCGCGCTCCTCGGGATGGGCGAGGAAGTGGTCGATCATTTCCTCCATCTCGGGGATGCTGCGGAAGGTGGCGAGCTCATCGGACCAGAAGAGGTCCGCCATGAGCGCGCGCTCGTCCACAAGCTGGAACGCGCCGCAGGCAGCAAGCTCGAAGGTGCGCGGATTCACGAAATCCCCGTTCGAGACGAGGCTGGTCGAATCCACCGAGGAATGCAGATTCAAGTTGATGCGCGTGGCGTTGAAAATCTTCACGCACTCCTCGGACGACAGCCGCCGTCCGTTCATCTGCACCAGCGCCTCAAGGGCGGGGTCGCCGTCCCACTCCGTGCCCCATATCTTGAAATCCCGATTCACCAGCCGCCGGAAGGCCACCCGCCGATTGGGATACCCCGCGCCCATGAAGGACAGGTCCGATCCCCACATGCGCCTGTCCACCGAGGACAGGTCCATGGGGCAGTGGAATTCAGGGTCTGCCGCCAACGGGAGATACAGGGCGTTGGACTGCCCCACGGCCTCCAGTTCGTCGAAGAACGGGTCCTCCTGAATGATGGCGAAGAAATCATAGTGCGGGGCGAAGGCCATCCAGTACGTGAACAGCCGGTAGTCCTCCACGAACCACATGGCCGTGGCCACGCCGTCGCGGCGCAGGCGCTTGAGGGTCTGGATGCTCATGGGTGCCTGCGCGAGACAGAGCACGAGATCCGGGCAGAAGGCCTCCACCTTGGCCATGATGGCCTGCGAAATCACGTTCAGAAAGCTGTTTTCGAGGTACTGGAGCCTTTCGCGCGAGACGCGCATCCGCCGCAGGGCCTCGAAGGATTGATGAAATTCGGGAGCCTCGAAGGTCTCCACCACATGCCCCAGACGAGTCAGGGCGCGGGCGCAATAGCGCCCCACGGGAAGCGAGCCGCCATACATGGGCAGCACAAGCAGAACGCGAACGGATGTGTCCTTGGATGTCATGATCGAACCCTGTTGCCGTTACTCTTTCTCCGGAGCGGGAACACACTCCGGCATCGCGTGTCGGGGATTGTCCGCGCCGAGCATCCAGTCCGTCTCGCGGAACAGGCGCTCCACGAGATCGGCATCCGGCGTCGGCCCGGACATGGGCAATCCGAAATACTGCGCCACAAGGGCACGAAACGCGGCGCGGCGCGCGGCGTCGGGATCGTCGCCAAGCACCGCTCGATAGGTCATGCCAAGCTGGTCAAAGGCACTCACGTAGCCCACGAGGCCCTCGGGAATCTCGAAGGCCGCGTTTCCGGCCAGATGCCGCAGGAAGTCCCGCCCACCAAAGGACGCGAGGCAGGCCACGTCATTCGGGCAATCGGCGGCTTCGAGGCACGGGGCGCACTGCGCCGCGCTCTGCCAGACCCGGTGGCCCAGTCCGTACGGTCCGGTCTCGAAACACCACGCCGAGGACAGGAAAAGCGCATGCACAGGAACGCCGAGATGCGCGGCGAGATGCATGGTGCCGGTATCCGGGGTGATGACGGCATCGAGTCCGGCAAGCGTTTCCACCAGCCCGGCCCAGTCCGTCTGGCCCACGGTGTCCTCGGTCATAGCACGCAGACGGGGCGAGGCCACGTCCATGAACTCCCGCGCAAGGGGGCGTTCCGCGCCGCTGCCAACCAGCACCACGCGCTGCGACTGCGTGCCCTGCACCACGGCCCCTGCGATGTTCGCGAGCATCTGCGGTGGCAGACTGCGCCGGGAATGCCGCCCGGCCAGCACCACGCCCACGCCCTTGCCGCCCCGCCGCGCCACGGGATTCACCTCGCCCGGCGCAACGGGGTTCTTGGCCATCGCGGCCCAGAAATCCACGAGATTAAGCCCCGCCGCCCGCCGGATACGCGTCCAGCGCATGGCCATGCGCGGCCACAGGTCGGAGAGTTCCTGCCCCTGCGCCATGCGATGCCCGCGAACCGTGGCGGGATCGAACAGCGTGGACAGGCTGGAATTCAGGCCGGAAAGATTGAGGTTGTAGACCTCGGCGAAGTTCAGCGCGGCAAGCTCCGCCAGCACGGGGAGATTCGTGCCGAGAATTTCGGCATCCGTCGGCGAACCGGACCGGTGCGCCGCGATGCCATGCACCGTAACGCCCGGATAGACGATGCGGGCAATCCCCACCAGCGAATTGTCCACGAGCAGGTGCACGTCCGCGTCGGGACGGCGTTCGAGCGTGACGAGAAGGCGCTTGCTCTGGAGCAGGTCGCCGAATCTGGCAAGCTGTATGACGAGGTGGCGGCGCACGCCGCCGGAAGGCGTCGATGACATGTGGTGTCCGGTATGTACTATTCTATGCGCGGGGATGCGCTATCATTCCAGCGGGAAAGGTAGCGCAGAAACGGCACTCGGGCAAGAATCCGCAGGCCGTGGGCGAGGATAACCTTTTGCAGGCGGGCTGGTCTTCTGGTATGACCCGCCCATGCGACATTATCCGGCATTCCTGAACCTTCGGGGCCGGAGGTGCCTTGTCGTCGGCGCTGGCGAAGTGGGGACGCGAAAGATCGAAACCCTGCTCTCCTGCGGCCCGGCGGAGGTCCTCGTGGTCGATACCGCACCGCCTTCCGCTCGGATGAAGGCCTTGCTCGACACCCCCGCGGTGGTCTATAACCAGCGCCCCTTCGAGGAAAACGACCTGGAGGGACGCACGCTTGTGTTCGTGTGCACCAACAACGCACAGTTGAACGCGACCATCGGCACCATGTGCGAAACGCGCGGGCAGTTGTGCAACATCGCCGACGCCCCGACGCAAAGCGGATTCATCGTCCCCGCCACGTTCGACAGGGGCAGCCTTGTCGTGGCACTCTCCACTGGTGGCGCAAGCCCAGCCGTGGCGCGGCGCATCCGCATGGAACTCGAAGCCGCGCTTGGCCCGTCCTGCGGTGCGTTCGTGGAGCTGATGGGACGCATCCGTCCGCTGGTGCTGGAACTGGGCATGCCGACGGCCGCGAATACGGAAATTTTCAGAAAACTGGCCCATGGTCCGCTTATGGCGGCCATCGGCGAAGGGGACGCGGAACAGGTGCGCGACATCCTGACACAGGAACTGCCCGCCGCCCTGCACCCCCGCATCGGAGAAGTGCTCGATGGAATTGTATGATGTTCTTCAGATAGGCATCACGGTGCTCTACACGTTTGGGGCCGTGCTGTTCATCGGCGGCATGCTCGGCATGCGGCCGGGGCTGAAGACCGCTGCGGGACTGTCGTCCGGCGCGGGCTTCGCGCTGCACACCCTCTCGCTGGCCCTGTACTTCAAGCTGATGGGCTACGGCAGCTTCCTCGAAGGCGATTTTCACCTGAGCCTGCTCGGCTGGGTGCTACTCGCCATCTTCTTCGCCCTGTGGTGGAGGCTGAAGCTCGACTTCCTCGCGCTGGCGGCATCCCCGCTGGCCCTGCTGCTCTACCTCTCCTCCATGTCGGTTCCGGGCACCAAGGTGCTCATGCCCAAGGCGTTGGCCGGATCGTTCTTCATGCTGCACATCGGCTCGCTGTTCTTCAGCCTCGCCTTTCTGGCCATGGCCTTCGCGGCGGGCGCGCTGTTCATGCATCTGGAACGCAAGATCAAGACCAAGGAAAAGCTGGTCGGCTTCCGCAAGGATCTGCCGTCGCTCAACACCTTCGACCACGCCAACCATCTGGCCGTGGTGTTCGGCTTCCCGCTGTACACCGTGGGCCTTTTGTCCGGCTTCATCTGGGCCCGCTTCGCGTGGGGCCGCATCGTCACCGGTGATCCCAAGGAGATCGTGTCGCTCGCCATCTGGGTGGTGTACGCCTATCTCTTCCACCAGCGTCTGGCCATGGGATGGCGGGGACGCAAGGCCGCCATGCTGGCCATGGCCGTCTTCGCCTTCTGCGTGTTCTCTCTGGTCGTCGTGAACTTCATGGTGCCCTCGCACCACAACTTCATGCAGTGATCATGAAACAGAAGATATTCCTCATCGGACTCAATCACCGTACCGCGGGCGTCGAAATCCGCGAGGCCTATGCCCTCAAGGACTGCAACACCGTGGAACTCGGTTTCGTGACACCGGCCGGCCCCGTGAGCGAGGCTCTTGCCCTCTCCACCTGCAACCGCGTGGAAATCCTTGCCGTGACGGACCACCGCGCCACCGCGGACGACGTCCTTCAGTTCTGGGCGTCGCACTGTGGCGGCAGCGTTCCGCAGCTTAAGCCCCACGTCTACATTCACGAAGATCTCGAAGCGGTGAAGCACCTGTTCACCGTTGCCGCCAGCCTCGATTCCATGGTCGTCGGCGAGCCGCAGATTCTCGGCCAGCTCAAGGACGCCTACCGCAAGTCCGTCGAATTCGGCTCCGCGAAGGTCATCATCAACCGCCTGCTGCACAAGGCCTTTTCCGTGGCCAAGCGCGTGCGCACGGAGACGGCCATCGCCTCCTCCGCCGTGTCCATCAGCTACGCGGCCGTGGAGCTGGCCAAGAAGATCTTCGGCGACATGTCCGACAATCGCGCCATGCTGGTGGGTGCGGGTGAAATGGCCGAACTCGCGGCTACACACCTCATCAACGCTGGTGTGAAGGACATCGTGGTGGCCAACCGCACCTTCGAACGTGGCGAGGAGCTTGCCCGCCGCATGAACGGCACGGCCATCATGTTCGAGGAACTGCACCGCAAGCTGGCCGACGTGGACATCGTCATCAGCTCCACCGGAGCGACCGAAGCCGTCATCCGCGCCAAGGACCTGCGCGGCGTGCTCAAGAAGCGCCGCAACCGGCCCATGTTCTTCATCGACATCGCCGTCCCGCGCGACATCGACCCCGACGTCAACGGACTGGACAACGTCTACCTCTACGACATCGACGACCTGAAGGAAGTCGTGGAGGAAAACCTCGCCCAGCGCCGCGAGGAAGCCATCAAGGCCGAAGCCATCATCGCCTCGGAGACGCGACAGTTCGCCCGCTGGCTGGAGTCGCTGGAACTCAATCCCACTATCTGCGACCTGCTCGAACGCGGCGAGGACATCGCCGCCCGAGAACTGGCCCGCACGCTCAAGCGCCTCGGTCCCGACGTGTCCGACGAAACCCGCGAGGCCCTCGAAACCCTCGTCGTCTCCATCGCCCACAAGCTCTACCACGAGCCCATCGCCTTCCTGAAACGCCGCACGCAGGAGGAAGGCGCGGCCCAGCGCTTCATCGACACCACCCGCCGCATGTTCAACCTCGACGGCGAGGATGTCCCCGAAGACGCGCACGCAGACCGCAAGAAGGTCGTACCGCTGCGGGCCGTATGCGGCGGCAGAACCTCCGAAAACCAGCACTGAGCCTCAACCTCAAGCGAGATTCACATGCGCCTCTACTGTATCGACGACCTGACCGAAGACAACGTGAAACGGCTTGAAGCAACCTTCGACGCCAACGGCATGAAGGGCTCCATGGACGGCATGTACTGGCTGGACATCCCCGAAAGCCTCTACACCGACGAACAGACCGCCCACGCCGCGCAGTGCGGTCCCTACAGCCTCGGCATCGAGACGCTCGAAAACGGCGTGCGCATGGAGCTGCTGGTCCGCGCGCGCAACATCATCCGCTGCTCGTGCGTGGCCTATGCCACCCCGGAGCAGCGGCTGTACGCCATCGAATGGCTCGACTCCGCCTTAAGGGAACAGGACATCCCGGCCTAGCCCACAGGCTGCCGCCATGCGCTTTCCTCTCCGCCTTCAGGACATCCCGCCCGCTCAGGCGCGCTTCTGTCTCGGCATCGAACGCTTCCTGCGCGACGAGCTGAAGGCGGAGACGGACGGAGCCGCCATCCTCGTCGCCTTCTCCGGCGGCGTGGACTCCACGGTGCTGCTCGCCACCCTCGCCCTCCTGCGCGACCGCCTACGCTGCGAGGTGCTGGCGGCCCATCTCGACCACGGCCTGCGTCAGGAATCGTCCGCAGAAGCCCGCCACGCCCTCGCCCTATGCGAGGCAGCCCATATCCACTGCGAGACCACACGCATCGACGTGGCCGCCCTCGCCGCCACACGCGGCATCGGTCTCGAAGAGGCCGCTCGCGACGCACGCTACGACTTCCTGGAGCAAACCCGCCAGCGCAACGGAGCGAGCCTCATCGCCCTCGGGCACAACCTCGACGACCTCGCCGAGGACGTGCTCATGCGCCTGACGCGCGGCGCTGGCTGGCCGGAGCTGGGCGGCATGCGCGGCATCGACAGCGCACGGCACCTCGTGCGACCTCTGCTGCTCACGACGCGTGCGGACATTGAAACCTGCGCCCGCGCCCTCGGCCTGCCATGGGTGGAGGACGCCTCCAACGCGGACACGACCTTCACGCGCAACCGCATGCGCCACGAAGTTCTTCCGCTGCTCGCTCGTGAAAACCCGAACATTCTCCGCGCCGTGGCCGCCCAATGGCGCGTGGCGAGCCTCGACCGCGACTACTGGGACGGCGAGGTCCAGCGCCTGCTCGAATGCGGGGTTCCCCACTCGGGTGGATTACTTTTACCCCGCGAAATACTTGACGATCTGCACCAGACTGTGCGACTGCGCCTCTACAAGGCGACGCTCGAACGCCTCGGTCCGGGGCAGGCATTGGCCGACAGTCTGCATACCCTCGACCGCCTGTTTAGAAGCGGCGAAGGGGGGCGCACGGTGCAGTTTCCCGGCGCAAAGACCGTGACGACCAGCGCGGCGGGCCTGCTCTTCAGGCCGCGTGAATGCTGAATTTTGTCCGCATTTGGCGGACTTGCCGCCGCACGCCATTGACAGCGGCGGGCGAGAAGTATAGTGCTTTGTGAAATTTTCAACTTGTTAAGGAGGAACCGGTGAATATTCTTATTTTCGGCCCCAATGGAAGCGGCAAAGGCACTCAGGGTTCTCTTGCAAAGAAGAAGTTTGACCTGGACCACATTGAGTCCGGCGCCATCTTCCGCAAGCACATCGGCGGCGGCACCGAGCTTGGCCTCAAGGCCAAGGCCTTCATCGACAAGGGCGAGCTGGTTCCCGACGACATCACCATCCCCATGGTTCTCGACGTTCTGAAGAACTCCTCCGCCAACGGCTGGCTGCTGGACGGCTTCCCCCGTTCCATCGTGCAGGCCGAGAAGCTGTGGGACGCCCTCCAGAAGGACGGCGTGAAGCTTGACTACGTCATCGAGATCCTGCTGCCCCGCGAGGTCGCCAAGGCCCGCATCATGGGTCGCCGCCTCTGCGCCACCGACCCCAACCATCCCAACAACATCGGCATTGCCGCCATCGCTCCCGACGGCGACAAGTGCCGCGTGTGCGGCGGCGCTCTCACCGCCCGCGCTGACGATCAGGACGAAAACGCCATCGACAAGCGCCACAACATCTACTACGACACCAAGACCGGCACCCTCGCCGCCGCCTACTTCTACAAGGACAAGGCTGCCGAGGCTGGCTTCAAGTACATCGAGCTGAACGGCGAAGGCTCCATCGACGAGATCAAGGAATTCCTTATCTCCCAGCTCGCCTAGTTCATCCGCATGTTGCATGCCAAGGCCCCCGGCGGTATACCTCCGGGGGCCTTTTCCTTTTCCGGCGCGCCCGCCGCGAATCCCGCCCCAGCGGGCCAATGCAACGCAAGGACAGCGAACCATGAGCCATACGCACCTGACCATCGGACAGATCAGCTACCTGAACGTCCTTCCCCTGTTCCAGACCCTTAAGCGCCACTTCCCGCCATCGTCCGGCATCAGGTACATGCCGGGCCATCCCTCGGAAATGAACAGCGCTCTGGAGCATGGCGAAATAGACCTCTCTCCGGCCTCGGCCTTTGAATACCTCGCCAACGCAGAGCGCTACCGCCTGCTGCCTGGGCTGTCCATCACCGCCCCATCCGGCCCGGTCAAAAGCGTACTTCTGGTCAGCCCGGTGGCCTTGGAGGAGCTGCCCCGCTGGATGGCCGAAAACGGCAACGACATCCACGTCACCCGCGCCTCGGCAAGCTCCGTGGCTCTGCTCAAAACGCTGTGGAGCTTCCACTGGAAGCTTCCCACGGCAAACTGGGTTCCCATCACCCCCGGCACGGGGCTTGATTGCAAGCGCCCCTTCCTCGAAATCGGCAACTTCGCCCTGCAAAACTGGCTGAATCCGCCCGCGGGCTGGCACATCATCGACCTTGCCGAGCAATGGCGCGCCTTCACCGGCCTGCCCTTCGTCTTCGCCGTATGGATCGTGCGCAACGGCCTGTCCGACGCGCAGCGCGAGCTTCTGGCCGACGTCCACACCGCGCTTTTGCACTGCAAGGCCGCCTGCCACGAGTCCATCGGCGAAATTTCCGAAATGAAGGACATCTGCGGCTGGATATCGCGCGAAGGCATCGAGGACTACCTCTCCACCCTCGACTACGACCTCGGCCCGCGCGAGGAGGCCTCGCTTGTGCTCTTTGGCGACTACTGCCGCCGTCTCGGCCTCATTCCCGGCGTTCCCGGCCTGCGCTGGGCACTCTAGCCCAAACGCACACGCGGGGACCGGCAGACACCGATCCCCGCGCAGGGCACCCGCATATGGCGGGACGCATCACTTTCCGTTTTCCGCAATATACTGTTTGGCCGACTCCAACACTCCCCGCAAGCACGAAGCGAACTCGCTCAACTTCAACGGGGCGAAATCCCGGCCTTCATCGCGCAGGGTTAGCTCCAGCGCCGCTGCGGAGTGCTGAAGCTCCAGCGCCCCTATGCTGCCCGCCACGCTCTTCATGCTGTGCGCGAACCGCGTCGCACCCTCGATGTCGTCATCATGCAGCAGGCGTGCGATATCATCGCCCGCATGCTCATACTGCGCGATGAACGTTTCGAGCATGCGCCGATACATGGTGCAGTCCCCCATGCAGCTCACAAGCCCGCACGACACATCCAGCCCCTCCAGCACCTTGAGCGACGGAGTCTTCTCCACCTCGGCGCGCAAAGGCGCTATGCCCTCTCCATCGCCAATGATGACGGCCCTGCGGCCCGTCCAACGCGCCAGCGTATCGTAGAGCACGTTGGGAATGATGGGCTTCGTGACATGGTCATCCATCCCCGCTTCCAAGCTCTTCTCCCTGTCGCCGCGCATGGCGTGCGCCGTCATGGCGATGATGGGTAGCCTCCCTCGTCCGGCGTCCGCACGGATGCGGCGGGCGGCCTCGTAGCCGTCCATCTCCGGCATCTGGATGTCCATGAGCACGGCATCGTAGTTGCCGGCAAGCGCCATATCCACGGCCTGCCTTCCGTTCACGGCCTCATCCACCATTACCCCGACGGAGGAAAGCAGTTCGCAGGCCAACTCGCGGTTGAACTCGTTGTCCTCCACCAGCAGGACATGCAGACCGCTCAAGGTCGCCGCGTCCGGCGAATCATCGGCTCGCTCGCGCCTGCGGACGAGGTTTGTACCATCCTCGTGCCCGAAGGCCTGAAGAATGGCCTCGTACAGCAATGACTGGCTCACGGGCTTAAGCAGGAAGCCCCCCACGCCCGCCTCCTCGGCCTGACGCATGATGTCGTCGTACCCGAAGGCCGTCATCATGATCACCACGGGCTTCCGGGACAGCCGCTCATCCGCGAAAATCCGCCGAGTAGCCTTGATGCCGTCCATCTCCGGCATTTTCCAATCCATGAAGACCAGATCGAAGGGTTGCCCCTGTATAGCCCCATGCAACACGTCCAACGCCGCCAAGGGCGAGGAGACCGTGGACACGGACAGATCAAGCGAGCAGAGGCAACGGCGCATGTATTCGCAACTCGTCAAACTATCGTCCACCACGAGCGTGCGCATGCCCCGGAGTTCCGCTGGCATGATCGTCTGCTGACCAGCACCCTTCGCCTCTATCGCGACATCGAGGGCGAAGGCGAATCGGCTTCCCTGCCCCGGTGCGCTTTCCACCACGAGCCGCCCTCCCATCATTTCGACAAGCCTACGGCTGATGGCAAGGCCAAGCCCCGTGCCGCCATAACGCCGGGTGGTGGACGAATCGGACTGCGTGAACGGCTCGAACACTCGCGCCAACTCTTCCTGCGTCATGCCGATGCCCGTATCGCGAACGGAAAATTCGATCTGCGCGCGATCATCCGACTGGCGGGCAAGCTCCAGATTGACGCATATCTCGCCGGATTCAGTAAACTTGACGGCATTGCCGACAAGGTTCTGCAACACCTGACCAAGCCGCAGCGGATCGCCGACAATCCTGTCCGGCACATCCGGGGCAACGGCCACGATCAGTTCGACATCCTTGCGCTGTGCGGCCAGTGCCGTCACGTCGGCCAGTTGCTCCAAAACTTCCTGCAAGCTGAAGGAAATGCTCTCCATCTCCAAGTGGCCAGCCTCGATCTTCGAGAAATCGAGAATATCGCCAATGATGCCCAGCAGGGAGCGCGAGGCGAACTCGGCCTTGTCGATGTACTGACGCTGGCGGGAAGTGAGTTCCGTGCGTCGGCACAGGTGCAGCATGCCCATGATGGCATTCATGGGAGTGCGTATCTCGTGGCTCATGTTGGCCAGAAATTCGCTCTTGGCCCGGTTCGCACTTTCGGCGGCATCGCGGGCATCGCGGAGCATGCGCTCCGCTTCCTTGCGCTCCGTGATGTCCATGACCACGCCGATCATGCGCTCGGCGGCGCCGCCGATGCCGGGTAGCACAGCCCCCGTCTCCAGCACCCACCGCACGCTGCCGTCCGGACGTTCGATGCGATGATCGACCTCGTAGCCACACACGCGGCACACGGCATCGTCCACGGCGGTCCGCACGCGGACCTGATCACGCGGATGAATCATCGCGATGAACTCGTCGAAGGTCACTGGCGCGGGCCGCTCATCGCGGCCGAAAATCGTATGCACCACGTCGGACCACTCAAGCCTATCGACCGGGATGTTCCATTCCCAGCACCCCACGCCAGCGCAGCGCTGGGCAAGCGCAAACCGCTCGGCGTGGCCCATCGCCTGTTGCTCGGCCTTTCGCAGGTTGGTCATGTCGCCAAGCGTCACCGTCATGCCCGCAAACTTCCCGGACACATCCGGCATAATGTTGAAGGACACAAGGTAGACGCGACTGTCGCCGTCATCCAACCTCACCCGGCGCTCGAAGCGCATGGCCTTCGCCGCACCGCTGCGAAAGTCGCGCAACTCGTTGCCAAGCCACGGAAGAAGATCCCCAAGCGGAGTGCCTATCACCCCGCTCCCGTCCTCGGCATCAAGAGAACTCCCCGGATATCCACGCGGACCATAATAATGCGCACCGTACCGTGTCGAACGCCCAAGCAGTTCGGACGCCGCGCTGTTCAGGTTGAGCACGGTCCCAGTCGCATCGAGCAGGAACATGGGCGTCGAAATGCTCTCGAACAGCGTCAGGTACCGGTTCTTCTCGTTGGTCATGATGCGGGCCTGCGCCTGCAACTCATTGCTCAACTCGTCCGAACCCTTGGCCGCCCATTCCACCACGAGCGCAAGTTCGAGCCTGTCGAACACACGGATGACGAAGGACCGCCAACGCTGCCTCGACGCCATGTCCGGCACGCGCAGTTCAATGAGATCGACATAGCTCTGGCGATAATACTTGAGCAGGCTCAGAAACATGCCCATGTCGACGCCGCGTTCGCGGTGCCTTCGGGCCTCCAGTACGCCGAACGCGGTGATGGGATCGCCCACGTAATCTTCCTCGGGCGAGAATTCAGGAGGGGTATCGCCGAATATCCTCAAGGCATCGACGATAACGCCGGACAGACCGGAAATGGACAGCCGCCACGCCTCAAGCAGCGTGGACGTGTAGCGGACGTAGCCACGTTCCTTCGCATAGCCGAGGATGCGCTCCATGAGCCATTCCTCGCTCGTCGTGATGAGGCGTTCCAGATCGTCCATTACCCCGCCTCCTTGAAGCATACGGCCGAACGACACGCCGTGCCCTGGGGCAGACGACCCACGCAGGCCGAACGCCCATCGAGCAGCCAACGACGGACCAGACCATGTTTAAGTATAATTCAGATGCGGTATTCGCGCCACCACTATCCACAAAAAGCGGACGCGGACGCGAAACGGATACGCGAATGAGGCTCAGCCTTCGCCTGAAGCGTCGTCAGAGACCTCGCGAAGCGATGTGAGGATGAGACCGAAGAATCCGGTCCCGAAGCCGGAGTAATGCCAGCCCAAATGTTCGAGGCATCCGGAGCAGGCCACGGGCTGCCATGCATAACCGGGAAACCACGTGAATTCGAGACTCGCCGGTCCGCCGAACAGCAGACCCTGTGCGGCGGAAAAGCAGCCCACTTCGAAGATCAGGCCGGATGGATTGAAGAAGACATGATGGTGCTTACCGCCAATGCGCGTACGCGCGCCGGACGTGGTGATGCGTGTGCCGCAGAATCGGCAGACGAGCGCATTACCGCCCGAGCCGTCGGACGTTTCCGAACGCTCGTCGACAATGACGGAACCGGCGGAGTCATCACCGCGCCCGTCAGGCGAAATAAGCCCCCACAGCGCAGGGGTGGCAGGAATTCCGGGCCAATGGTTTCGCATCCGTCCTCCCGGAGTGATCGAATTGCACTCTCTGCCCTAAATACGACACCCGCCGCCAAAGGTGAAGGGACGAGGCGCCTACGGTTCGATATTCTTGAGCATATCTTCCTGCACGAAGACCACTAGCTCATCCCCGCGGGAAAGCCGGGTATCCGCGCGCGGCAGGAACTCGAAGGTCGGCACGTCCTGATGGCGGACGGCCACAACCTGAAGACGAAAGCGATTGGTGAGGTCCAACTCGCGCAGGGTCTTGCCATCCCACTTGTCCACGGTCAGCCGCTGGATGAGCACCCCCATGCCGAAGGGAAGATAATCGATGAGGCCGGGGTGCGTCATGCGCAGCGCCAACTGCTGTGCGCCGTAGCGCTCGGGGAAGAACACCTCGTCGGCTCCGATCTTGGTCAGCACCTTCTCGTGCTCCCAGCTCACGGCCTTCACCCACACGCTCTGGACTCCGATTTCCTTGAGGTGCAAGCAAATGAGGATGCTGGACTCCATAGCGGACCCCACGCTGACCACCACATGCGAGAAATGCTGAAAGCCCAGCTGTTCCAGAACAGTACGATCAGTCCCATCGCCCTGAAACACGCGGGTCAGGTTGTCCTGCGCGCGGCGCACAAAGTCCGGGCTGGAATCCAGCCCCACGACGTCGTGCCCCAGCTCCATGAGCCGCTGTGCGAGGAAGTAGCCGAACTTGCCAAGACCGATGACACCAACTTCAAGCTTGTCCATATGTGCTCCGTCCGGACCATGCGCCCCGGAATGGATGTGATGCTACCCGATGGCCAGCCGCTTCTCCGGCCACGAAAACTTTTCCTGCCGATGCAGCTCCTGCAGAACCTGCAGGAACACGATGGGACCAAGACGTCCCACGAACATGAGCACCGTCAGCGTCAACTTGCCAACGACGGACAACTGCGGAGTCACCCCCGTCGAGAGTCCCACCGTACCGAAGGCGGAGACCGCCTCGAACAGCAGTTCCAGAAACTGCCCGCGCGTCTGGCTATGGGGCACAGCCCCCGTCTCGCTGACGCACAGGATGAGCGTAGCCAGGGCAACGATGCCCGTGGCGATCATCACCAGCGTCAGGGCGCTGTTCATGGTGTCCTCGTCCAGTGCGAAACGCCCCGCCACAGACTGCCTGCGGCCCTTGAGCCGCGCACCGCAGAAGGCCGCAATGGCGCGGAAGGTGGTCACCTTCACGCCGCCAGCGCAGGAGCCGGGCGCACCGCCAACGAACATGAGCAAAATCATCACCAAAAGGGAGACGTTGCTCATGCTGCCGATGTCCATGGTGTTGAACCCCGCCGTGCGGCAGGTCACGGACTGGAACAGCGAGCCAAGAATCTCCTCGCTTGGCGAGTAGTCTCCCGTATGCATCAGGAATTCGGCAAGCAGAATGAAGGCCGCTCCGCCGATGACCAGCCCCGCACTCACCTTCAGCACGATATGCGCATGCCACGACAGGCCGTTCGACCCGCCGAGGGAATTGAAGGAACCGGAGCGCAACCAGTGGCACCCAAGCTTCTGTGCGCATTCGAGCAGCACAATGAAGCCGAGTCCGCCAAGGGTGATGAGCGCAATGAACACAGCATTGACCGCCCAGTCCGTGCGCCAGCGGGTAAGGCTATCCGCATAGAGCGAAAAGCCCGCGTTGCAGAAGGCGGACACGGAATGGAACAGCGCGGAGAACGGCGCGAACCCCTCGGGATCAAGCAGATGCAGCGCCACGGCCCCAAGGCATTCGAGCAGCGCACAGCCCAGCACCACCTGCTTCAGGAAATCGCCAAGGCTGAACTTGGGATCGTGCAGCAGGGACTGGCTGACGGCCAGCCGGTCGTTGAAGGCGATACGCTTGCGCCACAGGTAGAAGATGAGGCTCGTGTAGGTCATGATGCCCAACCCGCCGAGCTGAATGAGCGCAAGAATCACGCTCTGCCCCGTCGTGTTGAAGAACGAGCCGGTATCGACGACCACCAGCCCCGTCACGCAGGTGGCGGACGTGGCCGTGAACAGCGCGTCCACCCAGCCAAGGCTCTCGCCCGCGTGGCAGAATTCCTGCCGCAGCAGGACGGTTCCGGCCAGAATAGTCAGCGCGAAACCGAGTATCGGATAAATGAAGGTTGGAATCTTCCTGCGGGGCATGCGCGTCCTCTGACCGCCGAACGCGGCGGATCGGCTATTTTCGCCAGAATTCGGGAATAAAGAGGATGATGACCGTGTAGATTTCGAGACGCCCGAGCAACATGCAGAACACCAGCAACCACTTTCCCAGAAGCGGGAAATGCGCGTAGTTCTCCGTGGGACCGACCGTTCCGAGGCCGGGACCGATGTTGCCGATGCAGGCCACCACCGAGGCAAACGAGGTTACCACGTCCATCCCCATGGCGGCGATACCGAAGGACGACACGATGAACAGCCCCAGAAACAGCAAAAAGAAGCCGGTGATGGAGTTCATCACTTCCGGGGGCACGGTCTTGCCGCCAAGCTTTACGCTGGTGACGGCGCGGGGGTGGATAAGCCGGTAAAGTTCCTTGTAGGTGTGCTTGAGCAGCAAGAGGATGCGCATGCACTTGATGCCGCCGCCCGTGGACCCGGCGCAGCCGCCGAGGAACATCAGCAGAAGCAGCATGGCCTGCGGCAGCGGTGCCCACAATTCGTAGTCCGCCGTGGCGTAGCCGGTGGTGGTCACGATGGATGCCACCTGAAACGCGGCGTAGCGCAACGACTCGAAAAACGAATCGTAGTTACGCCCCCACACGGAAAACGCGCACACGAGGGTGAATACGGCGAACACGCCCATGAAGAAGCGGAACTCCGCATCACGCCACATCACCAGCGGCCGCCCGCGCAGCAACTGGTAGTGCAGGGAGAAGTTCACGCCCGCGATGAGCATGAACACGGTGATAACCACGTCGAAATAGACGCTGTCGTACGCGGCGATGGACGTATTGCGCGTGGAGAAGCCGCCGGTGGCCATGGTGCCGAAGGTGTGACACAGCGACTCGAACAGGTCCATGCCGCCGATGAGCAGCAACAGGACCTCCACCACGGTGAAGAACACGTAAACCTTCCACAGCAGCATCGCCGTGTCCTTGATGCGCGGCTTCAGCTTGTCCGGCACGGGTCCGGGGACTTCGGCCTTATACAGCTGCATGCCGCCCACGCCGAGAAACGGCAGAATGGCCAACGACAGGACGATAATGCCCATGCCGCCCAGCCAGTGGGTCAGGCTGCGCCACATGAGCAGCCCGCGGGGAACGGATTCGATGTCCGTGAGCACCGAGGCTCCGGTGGTCGTGAAGCCGGACACGGACTCGAACACGCAGTCCGTAAACGTGGGGAAGGTTCCGGCGAACCAGAACGGCAGTGCCCCCACGATTCCGGCGGCAATCCACCCGAGCGCCACGATGGCCATACCCTCGCGATGGTTCATGGCCGGCGCGTCGAGATCGCGGAACATGTAAAACAGCCCCGCGCCGAAGACCACGGCCACGGAAATGGACGCCACCAAAGGCTCGACACCGGCATCGTTGTAGTACAGCGAGAAGCCTAGCGCGAAGAGCATGGACAGGCCCATGCTGACCAGAATCGCACCCACGACGTGCAGAGTGTAGCGCCAGCGCATCTAGAAGGACTCCAGCTTGACTGCCAGCCGCTTTTCCACGCGGGGAATGTTCTGGGCCGTGCTGAGCATGATGATCCGGTCATTGGGATGAATGATGGTATCACCCGTGGGGAAGATGACGTTGTCCCCGCGCACGAGCGCAAGAATGAGCGCGCCCTTGGGCAGATGCAGATCGCGCACCGAGGTGCCGACGATGTCGGAATGCTCCAGCGCGATGGCTTCGAGGGCTTCCGCCTCCTCGCCCTTGATGGACGCGGCGGAAAGCACTTTGCCCTTGCGCATGTACTGGAGGATGGAATTGACGGCCGAAAGGCGCGGGCTGACCGTGTTCTCGATGCCGATGGCGCGCACCAGCGGAAAGTAGGCGAACTTGTCGATTCGCGTCACGGCGCGGGCCGCACCGAGATTCTTGGCCAGAAGCGACGTGAGGATATTGGTCTCCTCGTCGCCGGTGAGGGAGACGACCATGTCCATGTCGGCCACGTTCTCTTCCTGCAACAACTCCTGATCCGTGCCGTCGCCACGCAGCACCAGCGTGCGGTCGAGGCTCTGGGCAAGGCGCTGGCAGGCGTCGGAATTGCGCTCCACCAGCTTCACGTGCAGGTTGAGTTCCTCAAGCCGTCTGGCGAGGCGCAGGCCAATGTCGCCACCGCCCACGATGAGCACGTCGTGCACGGGGCGATACCTGCGGCCGAGGCGCTCCATGATGGTGGGCAGGTCGTCGTCGCGGCACACGAAGTAGACGAGGTCGCCCTTGTGGATGACGTCCTCGCCGGAAGGGATGATGAGCTTCTCGCCACGCACGATGGCGGCGATGATGATGCCCACCCCGCCCACGGCGTCGCGGATGTGGATGAGCTCGCGGCCGACGACGGGGCTGACGTCGGACACGGTCAGGCCGATGAGCTTCACGTGGCCGTCGGCGAACTCGCTGACCTCGTCGGCATCGGGCAGGCTGATCAGCCGCTCGATGGTCTTCACGACCTCCACGTCCGGATTGATGATCTTGTCGATCTGAAGGACGGAGCGGCCAAGATGCTCCTGAAAGTCGATGTATTCGTCGTTGCGGATGCGGGCCAGCTTGATGATGTTCGGCGCAAGGGCACTGGCGAACGTGCAGGCGATGATGTTGATCTCGTCGCTGTCGGTAACGGCCAGCATGACGTCGGCCCGAGAGATGCCAGCGGCCTCAAGGATGGCGGGGTTACTCCCCGATCCTTCGAGGGTCTGGACGTCGAGATACTCGGTGATTCGCTTGAGAGCCTCGGAATTGCTGTCGATGACGACGACTTCCTTGGACTCGGTGGAAAGTCTGCGGGCGATGTGGAAACCGACCTCACCCGCGCCGATGATGATGACTTTCAAGTTTTCTGCTCTCTTGTTGTCCAATGAGAAAAGGCAACTGCGCCGTCGCCCCCTTTACTGGAAAAGCCAATCCAAATCCAGTGCTGGCTGCGTGTTATATACACGCAGTTTCGAAACAACGCAAAAAGCCCACCGCGCGTTGCGCGGCGGGCTTATGGGTCGTATCAGAAAGCGTTCGCCGAAGCTAGGCGATCTTGTTGACGGCCTGAGAGAGGCGAGAGATCTTGCGGGCGGCACAGCGCCAGTGCACGACCTTCTTGGTGGCGGCCTTATCGATCACGGAAGTGGCCAGGGTAAGAGCTGCCTGTGCCTTTTCCTTGTCGTTGGACTCCACTGCGGCGCGCAGGGCCTTCACCGCGGAGCGGATACGGGTCTTGACGGCGCGATTGCGGGCGTTGCGCTTCTCGCTCTGACGATGCCTCTTGATGGCGGACTTGTGATTAGCCAAGGTACTTCCTCCTGAAAAAAATATCGTATATTTCTTCGGTTGTGCGCTTGATTTCGTTCAAAAGAGATTGCTCCAATATACGCAGAACAACCCGATGTCAAGGCAATTTACGATAATCCCCGCAATGGGGCCAGCCTAAACCTGCAAGGCGGAGAAATCCGCCAGTCGGCCGAGTCGGGAAACCAGAGCCGTGAGCAGGTTGAGTCTGTTGACCCGCAACCCGGTCTCCTCGCACATGACCATAACATTATCGAAGAACGCGTCAACATCCGGCCGCAGCTCGCGCAGCAGGCCGAACAAGCTCGCGAAATCGTCCTTGCTCCACAGCTCTTCCCAGGTGGGAGCGATCCCGTTCAGGCGGGCGGCAAGCGCCTTTTCGTGCTCTTCCTGCAACAGCACGGTGTCGTAGGCACCGGTCAGTTCCACACCGCCACTCTCGCCCTGCTTGACGATGATGTTGGCGGCACGCTTGAAGGTAAGCACGGCCTGCTGGAAGTCATCGGCCTTGCTGAAGGCTGCCAGCGCGTCAATGCGCGCGCCAAGCGCCCACAGGTCGTTGAATCCCGCACCGAGGGCGGCGTCCACGACCAGAGTCTCGTAGCCCTGCCCCTGGAAGAACGCACGCAGACGGTTGGCGAAGAAGTCCTGCATCTTCGCGAAGGCCTCATCGTTCGAGAGCTTCCATGCGATGTCGCCGTAGCCGGCCTGCGCCTCGCGCAGGAACGCGCCGAGGTCGATGCGCAGGTTGTGCTCGATGACGATGCGGCAGATGCCAAGCGCCGCGCGGCGCAGGGCATAGGGATCGTTGGCGCCGGTGGGCACCTTGTTCAGGCCGAAGCAGCCCGCGAGGGTATCCGCCTTGTCGGCCATGGACAGAATGGCACCGCCAAGGGTGGACGGAACCGGAGTATCCGGACCGGCAGGCAGGTACTGCTCGTAGAGAGCCTTGGCGACGATGTCGCCCTCCCCGCGCCTGTCGGCGTAGATGCCGCCCATCATGCCCTGAAGCTCGTCGAACTCGCCGACCATGTCGGATTCGAGATCGGCCTTGGACAGACGTCCGGCACGAGCGACCTGCGCCTCGATGGACGGCTCGACATTGCGGGCCAGCCATCCGCACAGACGCTCCAGACGGCGGGTCTTGTCGCCCATGCTGCCAAGAGGACCGAGGAAGATGACGTTGTCGAGCTTGCCGAGCCAGTCGTTGACGTCGGCGGAGAGATCGGCCTTCCAGAAGAAGCGGGCATCCTCAAGGCGGGCACGCAGCACGCGCTCCCAGCCCTTGCGGACCACGCTCATGTCCTTCGGCTCGAGGTTCAGCACGGGCAGGAAGTGCGGCAGCAGCCGACCATCCGGACCTTCGACGCCGAAGCTCTTCTGGTGTCCCTCCATGCTGGAGAGCAACACCTCGCGGGGCACTTCGAGGAAGGACTGGTCGAACGTGCCGAGGATCACCACGGGATGTTCGACAAGACCACACACCTCGTCCAGCAGAGACTCGTTCCACACGATGCGTCCGCCGACTTCTGCGGCCAGACGGTCGCCCTCGGCGCGGATGAAGGCCTTGCGCTCGGCGGCGTCGAGCGTGACCTTGCACTTGTCGCGCAGCACGTCGAGATATTCGGCGGCGCTTGCCACCTCGAAGGGACCGGCACCCATGACGCGATGGCCACAGGTCTGGCGACCAGAGGTGACGTCGGCAACGGTGAAGGGAATCACCTGATCATCGAACAGCGCGACGAACCAGTGGATGGGGCGGCCGAATCCGAAATCGCGCGAGCCCCAGCGCATCTTCTTGGGAAACTGCAGCGCGGCCACGGCCTTCTCGAAGATTTCGGGCAGCAGTTCGACGGTGGACGCACCACCGGTCATCTTGCGCACGGCAAGGTACTCGCCCTTGTCGCTTTCGAGGACAAAGCAGTCCGCGATGTCCACGCCCTGCGTCTTCGCGAAGCCCAGTGCGGCCTTGGTCGGCTCGCCATTGGCATCGTAGGCGATGCGCCTCGGCGGACCGGTCACCAGCTCCTCCTCGCGGCGCTGATCGGCGGCGACACCGTCGGCGATGAGCACGGTGCGGCGGGGAGTGGCAAAGGTCTTCATCTCCCCGACATCCACCTTGGCATCGGCGAGCGCCTTGCCGACGAGCGCGCCAAGCTCCTCATGGAGTCCGGGGAAAAAACGTGCGGGAATTTCTTCCGTTCCTATCTCAAGAACAATTCGGGACATTGGAACCTTCCTCTTTCCGACTTACCTGGCGAGCAGGGGATAGCCCAACTCCTCGCGCTGGGCGGCATACAGTTGGGCGACCTTGGACGCGAGATTGCGGACGCGGCCGATGTAGGCCGTGCGCTCGGTGATGGAGATCGCGCCGCGGGCATCGAGCAGGTTGAAGGTATGCGAACACTTCATGCAGTAGTCGTAGGCAGGCCACGGCTGACCGGCCTCGCACAGGCGCAGGGATTCGGCCTCGTACATGTCGAAAAGCTTGAGCAGCATGTCGGGGTCGGCGAGCTCGAAGTTGTAGCGGGAGTGCTCCACTTCGCCCTGATGATGAACGTGGCCGTATTTCACGTTGTCGTTCCAGGAGATGTCGTACACGGACTCCTTCTCCTGAAGGTACATGCAGATACGCTCAAGGCCGTAGGTCAGCTCGACGCTGACGGGATGCATGTCAATGCCGCCGACCTGCTGAAAGTAGGTGAACTGCGAAATCTCCATGCCGTTCAGCCACACTTCCCAACCGAGGCCCCACGCGCCAAGCGTCGGGGATTCCCAGTTGTCTTCGACGAAACGGATGTCGTGCTCGGCGGGGTCGATACCCAGCGCGCGCAGACTGTCCAGATACAGTTCCTGAACATTGTCGGGAGAGGGCTTCAGAAGAACCTGAAACTGGTAGAAAAGCTGAAGGCGGTTGGGGTTCTCGCCGTAGCGACCGTCGGTGGGCCGACGCGACGGCTCCACGTAGGCCACCCGCCACGGCTCCGGCCCAATGGCCCGCAGGAAGGTCGCCGGATTGAAGGTTCCGGCGCCGGTCTCGATGTCGTAGGGCTGCTGGATGACGCAGCCGCGATCGGACCAGTATTTCTGCAGGGCCAAGACAACATCCTGGAAATGCATATTTTCTCCTTCTTTGCGTATGCCGGGGCTTGCCCCGGCTTGATCGTCATGTCTTGAGGAAGCGTCCATCCTCCCACCGTAACCCAAGATGCCAACGCATAAAACCGTCCGCAACGTCAAAAAGACGGCGACGATCCGCGGCATCGGGAACCAGAGAGCACCACTGACGGGGGCTTTCGCGGCGGACCCTGTCGAGAACGGCCAACGAACCGGCGTTCAAGGGAATCCTCCAGCCGTGTTCTGTCGCGCACGCTTCGCACGATATCCGGCCCTCCTCGATCAGGAGCAATGGAGCAACCGAAGTCTTTAAGACTTTTCCGCAGCGAGAGCAAGTGTCCAGAGACGGCCCGTAGCCCTGCTCGAACGCCGTCCGCAGCCGGAAAAAAACCGGAAACATGGGCGAGAGGTCCGGGCAGCGCTCCACGGCTTCGAGGGACTCCTCCAGCAGGTTGAAACTGCGTACGGAGCCCTCCGGCTCCACGTGGACGGCCTCGAAGAATTTTACGCAGTTAGCGGCGATGCCGAGCCGCGAGGCGTTACCGCGCAGTCCGGGACGTCCGTCGAGAAGTGTGCCTTCGGTGAGGGAAAGATAATTGCCGGTACGGCTTCTGGAAAAGCCGAAGAGGACGAGATTGAGGGGATCGAGGCAGCCGACGAACCGTCTGCGGCTGCGGCTGCCTCCAAAAGCGAATGCGGTGAGCAGGCCTCGGTGGGGCGTGAAGAGGCGAAGCCAGAGGTCGGCCTCCCGGAAGCGCCCCACCCTCAGGATGATGGCCTTTTCCGTAAAATCCTGCACGGCAGGTTCCGGAACTACTCGGCGGAGAAGCTCAGGGTGCGAACCTGACCCTGCTTCGCGTCGAGGGCGTACGGCTTGTCGTTGAGCCGCAAAGACACGGCCCCGGCGTTGCCGAGCTTGAGCGTCATGGTCTTGTCGAAGCGAATGAGCTTGGACTGGCCGGGCTGAAGGGTCACGTCCACGGTCACGCCGCCATGCTCGTCACCGCCGTCCACCTTGGCCAGAAGCCAGCAGACACCGGTGGTGGCGTGCACATCCACGCGTTGCGGGGCATGGACTGCGGCAGCCACGGGAGCCTCTTCGCGCGGAGCCTCGGCAGCGGGCGTCTGCGCCACGGCGGGCTGCGCTTCGGCGGGAGCCTCGGTCGCGGCGGCAGGCTCGTCCTGTGCGACGGGCGCGACGGCTTCGGCGGCCGCATCGACCACGGGAGCGCCATCCTCATCGGCCGGAGCCATGGCCGCGTGCTCCTCGGCGGGAGCGGCAGCCTCTTCGGGCGTGGATTCCCCGCCCTGTCCGCCGATCATTTCCACCGGCGCTGCGGCCTTATCCGGCGAGGCGGACAGGAACGAATACGCCACCAGTCCGCCCACGATAGCCAGTACGGCCAGCACGAGGATCACGAGATTCATCCTGCGCCTGCGCAGCGAATCGAAGCCACCCCTGCCGCGTGACAGAACCATCTGCTCACGGGGGGATTCCTCGACGGGAATCTCTTCCTCAATGGTGTATTCCATGGCCATGACGGCGGCGAGCTTGTCGGGGTCCAGCCCGAGAAGCCGGGCATAGTTCTTCACGAACCCCTTGGCATAGACCGGATGCGGGAGCAGATCGGACTGCCCGCTCTCGATTGCCTGCACATTGATCTTGCTGATTCGGGTCTTTTCGACCACCACGTCGATGGTCAGCCCCTGACGTTCCCGCTCCTGTCGAAACAGGTCGCCCAGTTCCTGCAAATTCATGCCAGATTCTCCGTTCGCGATTCCGAAACAGCCGGCCCCGGCGGCATGCGTACCGCCGGGGCCCACGGCTGCTAGAGCTTGATCTCGATGAGTGCGTTAGCCTTCAGATTGTCGATATATTCCTGGAAGCGCTGTTCGAGGCGCTCCTGGAAAAGCTTGTCGTAGATGCGGCTTTCGACCTTTTCGAGCGGAGTGGTTCCGCCCTCTTCGGCCTCGTTGACAAAAAGCAGCGCCTCGTGGCCCTGCACCACGAAGGGCTGGGTCATCTCGCCGGGACCGACACCCGCGAGGGCATCGTGCCAGTCGCCCGCAAGGTCGTTCCAAGCCATGGCACCGATGCGACCGCCCTGTCCCACGCCCGGTCCGCGCGTGTAGAGGTCCGCCGCGTCGGCGAAGGAAATCTCGCCACGGGCGATGCGCTCGCGCAGTTCGGCGGCATTGGTTTCGGGACCGCAGATGATGAGGCTCAGATCGACTTCGCTGTCGTCGCGGAACTCGAAGCTGTTGGCCTCGTAGTAGCGCGCCACGTCCTCCTTGGTCACGGCCACCTTGCGCTTGACCATGAAGCCAAGAAGCTTATGGCGCAGGATGTCGTCCTTGAGGCGATTCTTGAATTCGTCGCGGGTCAGGCCCTCCAGCTTAAGCTGACGGGCGAAGTCCTCTTCGGTCATTTGGGCGCGCTTCTTGTAGCTGTCCACCTCATTTTCCAGCTCCACGTCGGAGACGTCGATGCCGAGGCGGGCGACTTCCTGCCGGATGAGAATGTTGTTGATCATTCCATCGAGCATCTTGCGCTTGAGCCCAAGGATGGCGGTCTTGTCGGCCTCGGTGAGCTCGCGCCCACGGAAGCGTTCGAGGATGGGCTTCACCCGCTCGTTGAGTTCGAAAAGGGTAATGATGTCGCCATTGACCACGCCGACGACGCGATCGACGACCTGCCCGCCCCAGGCGGCGGGAGCAAGAAGCAGGACACAGCAGACGGTAAGGATATATCGGCAAAGACGATTCAAGTGTTCCTCCGGGGGATGAATTTCCGGACCGGACCGGGCCGGGGGCTGTTGTCGGATGGACGGCACGCCCTGCGCGCCGTGCTTCTCGTTAATAGCTTTTGCACCATTATGCAACGACGGCGGGATACGCTTACCGGGCAACGGGTTCGGCAGGCTCTTCCTCCGCCGGCGCGCCATCCTCATCGGCTGGGCGCAAGAGCGGGCTGACCTGAACCGTGGCATGCGCCAGCGCGTCGTCGAGCCATGCGTCGAAGGCCTCACGCAGCTTGCGCTCCACCAGCACCTTCTCCACAACGGGATAGGCGCGGGACGGATCAAGCACCTTGGCCGGGCTGCGCTCCATGAAGATAATACTCTGGAAATCCGCCTCTCCGGTCATGACGGGGGTCGTCTGCCCGGGGGCGAGATTCTTGAGGGCGTTCTTCCACGCGATGGTCAGCCGATCCTCGCGCACGCGCAATTCGCGCACGACCACCTGCTCAAACTTGCCAGCGATGGCCTCCACGTTCCCCTCCTTGCGGTAAAGGTCCACGGCGGACTGCACGGCGTCGCGGCTGGGGCCGCTCACAAGGTGGATATGCAGGCGGGGCGGCAGATAGAATTCGTTGATGTGGTCCTTGTAGTAGGCCTCGGCCTCCTCGTAGCCGATGGTGATACGCGGGCGCAGCACCTCACCGAAGAACTTCTCGATGCCCAGCCGGGCGCGCAGTTCCTGACGCCAGTAGCGGATGTCGATGTACTCCTCCACCAGCACCTGCTCGAAGGTATCGCCGGGGTAGTCCGCGCGGACTTCGTCCTCGGCAGCGGTAAGCTCCTCGGACGTCACGGAGAGACCGCGCTTTTCAAGCTCCTGCTCCACCAGTTCCTGCACGATGAGGTCGCCCAGAAGCCGACCGTAATCGTTCTTCAGCCCCGCCACGGTGGGCGACGCGTCGAAGGACGAGTCCAGATGCATGAAGTCGTACTTCAGCTCCAGCCTGTCCAACGTGATAGGCCGACCATTGACGCGCGCGACGACTCCATCCTCCTCGGCATTGCCACCACATGCGCCAAGCTGCAGACAGAGAAACAGCGCGATAATCGCGGAAAGATATCTTTTGTTCATTGATTGAAATCCGTTACGTTTCGACGATGTCATGCAGTCTTATCCGCAGGCAGAAGCGCGGTCAATTCCCTTTCGATGGCATCAATGGCAGCGCACACTCCGCCCTCGGCAGAGACGCGCAGTTCGAGCTTTGCTGGCGGCATCATGCGGGCGACGGAAGGATGCTGCTGCAACCAGCCGACAATGCGTTCCGGATCGACGGCCGTCGCATTCTCGGCGAATGACAGCACGATGCGCCCCTCGAAGAGATCAGCGCGCACCACCTGCAACCGCCCAAGCAGACGCTTGAGCCGGAGCACGGCGAGAAACTGCGAGAGTTGCAGAGGTATCGCGCCGAAGCGGTCGCGAATCTCGCCGGAAAGCTCCTCCAGCGCCCTGTCGGACGCCGCCGTGGACAGCGCCTTGTAGTAGCGCAGGCGCTCGCGCGCGTCGGGCATGTAGTCCTCGGGGATATGCGCCTCGAAGAGGATGTTCAGTTCGGGGCTGGTGTCGCGCCGCAGTTCCTCACCCTTGAGGCTGCGGATTTCCTCCTCCAGCATCTCAAGGAACATGTCGAGGCCCACCTTGGCCATACTGCCGGACTGCACCTCGCCGAGGATGTTGCCCGCGCCGCGCAGACGCAGATCCTCCATGGCGATCTGGAAGCCAGCGCCGAGGTAGTCCATATCCAGAATGACCTGAAGCCGCTTGCGCGTCTTCTCGGGGAGCCTGTCCAACGACGGGACCACGAAATAGGCATAGGCCTGCGTGGAACTGCGGCCCACACGGCCGCGCAACTGATAGAGCTGGCCGAGACCGAAAAGCTGCGCCTGATCGACCACCAGCGTATTGGCGCGGGGGAAATCGAGACCCGACTCGACAATGGCCGTGCACACCAGCACGTCAATCTCGCCGTGCCAGAAGCCGTGGATGGTGTCCTCCAGCTCCCGCTCGCGCATCTGGCCGTGGGCCATGCCCACGCGCGCCTCGGGCACAAGCTGCTGCACATACTCCACCACGCGGGGCAGGCTGCTCACGCGGTTGTGAACCCAGAAAACCTGTCCCTTGCGTTCCAATTCGCGCCGGACAATGGTCCGCAAAACGCCCTGCTCGCGTTCGAGGATGGACGTCTGCACGGGCTTGCGGTCCACCGGCGGCGTCTCCATGACGCTCAAGCTGCGGATGCCCGAGATGGACAGTTGCAACGTGCGCGGAATGGGCGTCGCCGTCAGCGCGAGGACGTCAATCTCCTTGCGCATCTGCTTGAGACGTTCCTTGTGCTTCACGCCGAAGCGCTGTTCCTCGTCAAGCACGAGCAACCCGAGATTCGGCAGGTGCACGTCCTCGGACAGCAGCCGATGCGTACCAATGAGGATGTCGATCTCGGCGCGCGCCGCCGCCGCGAGCACTGTCTTCTGGCGGGGCTTGGGCACGAAACGGCTCAAGAGGCCGACAGTGACGGGAAATCCCTCCATGCGCCGCTTGAAATTCTGGTAGTGCTGCTCGGCCAGCACCGTGGTCGGACACAGAATGGCCACCTGTCGCCCGTCCAGCGCGGCGCGAAACGCCGCACGCATGGCGATCTCGGTCTTGCCGAAACCCACGTCGCCGCAGACGAGGCGGTCCATCGGTTCGGGGCGCTCCATGTCCTCCAATACGTCGCGAATGGCGGTTTCCTGATCGGGCGTCTCCTCGAAGCCGAAGGATGCCTCGAACTCCGTGTACATGTCGTCCACCGGCGTATAGGCGCGGCCCTTGGCCACCTTGCGCCACGCGTACATCTCCACGAGTTCCCGCGCGATCTTCTCGATGGCGGTGCGGGCGCGGTCCTTGGCTCTGGCCCAGCCCGTTCCGCCCAGCTTGTCGAGGGCGGGCGTCGCCCCTTCCGGTCCCTTGTAACGCTGGATCACGTCCAGACGGTCCACGGGCAGATAGAGCTTGTCGTCACCGGCGTAAAACAGCAGAAGGTAGTCGTTGTTCACATTGCCAAGGTTCAGGCGATGCAGGCCACCAAAGCGCCCAAGGCCCCACTCGCGATGCACGAGCAGGTCGTCCTCGGCAAGGTCCTCGTAGGTCGAAAGGCCCTTGAAATCGCCCGCACCGGGCAAAACGGCCCGCTCGCGAGTGGGCTGGATGACGTCCTCGCCAAGGAGGAGCGCACCGCACCATCCAAGCTCGATACCCTGCCTAAATGGCGAGACAAGCGCGAACAGCCCCCGCGCATCGGCGACATATTCCAATGAAGGATGCACGCCGTCCTGCTCGGCAAGGGCCAGAAATTTCTTGCGCGACTGGGCCGTGCGGAAGGACAGCACCACCTGCGGACGCTCCCGCGCCCAGACCTTGAGCGCGGCCATGAGCGCCTGCCACGGCCGGTTGCGATCCTCCGGCTTCCAGAACAGTTCCTCGAAGGCCGTGTAGCTTTTTTCCGGCAGGTCCACGCCGTCGCGCTTCTCGCCGATGGTGAGGTCCTCGAAATGTATCTGCGGACGCTCCTGCCACGCGCGGCGCGCCGTTTCGGCCTTCTGCACCAGCACGTTGCGCGGACGCCGCCAGCCCTGACGCTCGGCTTCCTCGTCGAGCGCCTCGGTCCACTCCCACTCGACCTCTTCCAACCGGGTTCGCAGACGGCCCGCACCGCACAGCACCCATGCCGCGTCGCGCGGAAGCCATTCGTCGAGGGTGGCCGCGTCGTCGTAGAACATTCCGGGACGGATGGAGCCCTTGCCCTCGTCGAGCAGGCGCAGGAAATGCTGTTCGGCGGCGCGGTCCAACTCGCCGATGCCGCGCAGGCGCTCCCAGCGGGCGCGGGCGGCCCGGCATTCGTCCTCGGTCAGCACGGCGGGCGACGCGGGCAGAAGCACCGCTTCGGCGAGGTCGTCGCTGGAGCGCTGACTCACGGGATCAAACAGCCGGATGTCGTCGAGGGTGTCGCCAAAGAATTCGAAACGCAGAGGGCGGGGATAGCCGGGCGCGAAAATATCGAGAATGTCGCCGCGCATGGCCATCTCGCCGGGGCGGGTGACCATGGCGGTCCGCTCATAGCCCCAGCTGGCGCACTGCTCCAGAAGCACCTCGGAAAGCACCTCCTCGCCCTTGGTCAGCGTGAGGTGACACGAGGTCAGGATGCGCCGCGGCGGCCACTTCGGCAAAAGATTGTCCACGGTGATGAGCACGCCGCGCGGCCCGTCGCCTGTGGCGAGGGAATACAGCGCGGCCCAACGGTTGGCCCAGCGGCCGGGGTCCGTGGACTTGGCGGGGTACGGAGGAAAGGCGATCCAGCGCGAACCGCCGAAGGGACCGGAGCCATGGGTCAGAAGCCCCAGAAGCGCCTGCATCTGCACCAGTTCGCGGGCACCGGGCACGACCATCACGACGCTCTGACCGCGGGAAAGCAGCCCGGCGGCAATGGCCGCCTGCGTTCCGGGGCCGGACTTGTACACGCGGCGGGACAGCGGGAGTCCGTCGGCCCCGGCGGACCGTCCGTCGAGGGCGAACTCCCTCAATTCAGCGGGAAAGATCAACTTGTTTCCGTTCCTTGTTTGGTTCCGGGAAATCACACGTCAAAAGGCCGCCGTACGCACGGATGCGCAACGGCGGCCATCATGCCCGTTCAGGCGGCGTACCGCAACAGTCAGCGGAGCAATACCGCTAGACCTGCGACAGGACGTTCTGCTCTTCGTTGGAGAGCAGGCGGTCGAGATCGAGGAGGATGAGCAGCCTGTCTTCAAGCTTGCCCACGCCGCTGATGTATTCGGACTCAAGGCCCGAAACGACCGGCGGCGGCGGCTCGACCGTGTTCGAAGGAATTCTGAGCACCTCGGACACGGAATCGACGATGAAACCAACGATCATGTTGTTGATTTCGATAACGATGATCCGTGTATGCTTGTCGTGCTCGCGTGTCTGCAAGCCAAAGCGCCTGCGCAAGTCGATGATGGGAATGACGTTGCCACGAAGGTTGATCACGCCCTCCACAAACATGGGAGCCTTGGGCACCTTCGTGATCTCCATGGTGCGGATGATTTCCTGCACCTTGAGAATGTCGACACCGAACTCTTCTTCGCCGATGCTGAATGTCACCAGCTGCATGAGTTCGGCATCCTGCTTCTTCTGGGTCTCGGCCATTGGATTCTCCTGTGGTGTGAATGAGCGTGAACGACACCTTGCAGGGCATCGCCAATCATTCCGCCAATGGACAACAAATAATCCTTATTTGCCCATAAGGCAACAGAAACGGCTCCTCTGCATTTTCACATCGAAGTCCGCACACTTACAGTGGGGAACATAGCAATCACGCGGCATGACTTGCCTTTTTTGTCATGAAAATCTGTTGCACTCGGGCGGCTGGTTCATTATCGTACCGCGAAATTGACGAGGGGACTTCCCTCTGATGCCACCATAAAAGGAGGACGACCCCCGCATGGCACAGTTCGCACCGCATACGGCCAACTACACATTGGAGGACCAGATCAAGACCTTGCGCGACGAGGAGCTTCTCGACTTCTGGGAAGAGGCGCAATATCTTGAGAAATTCCTTCAGGACGAATTCGATGCGGGAGCCGGGGCACACCTTGAGTACGAGCGAATCATCCTCAAGGAGCTCCAGTACAGGACATGCAAACGGACCACTACCGTCGGCTGATCCCTCTTCCGCCACTCGCCAGACACTTTTCGGCCCCCGCACACGCGGGGGCTTTCTTTTTGCGTCGAATGCGCGGCC